>NZ_JACJEV010000051.1:0-20155 GCF_014164235.1 Pseudoalteromonas sp. SG44-17
CCTAGAACCTAGAACCTAGAACCTAGAACCTAGAACCTAGAACCTCTATTTCTATCTACACCAACAACCATGTCGCAGTGCCTAGGAAGGCGAATATACCTACAATATCGGTTACGGTTGTCAGTACCACGCTGCCAGCTAATGCAGGATCAATTTTCATTTTTTTCAATAGCAGCGGAATACTGGCACCGGCGATACCTGCGGCTACTAAGTTCATAAACATGGCAAAGGCGAGTACGCCGCCAAGCTTAAAGTCCCATTGCCAAATAGCAACAACACCGGCAATTAAAATAGACCAAACAATTCCGTTTATTGCGCCGATTGCAAGCTCTTTGATCAGTAAAAAGCGTTGGTTAGTTTGGTTGATATGACCCACTGCAATACCACGTATTACGAGTGTTAATGTTTGGCTGCCCGCAACACCACCCATGGATGGCACTATACCGTTGAGTACTGCTAGAATAGGTAAAATTGCTAAAGTGTTTTCAAAGAAGCTTGCCACAATCGCAGCAAGTAGCGCGGTTAACAAGTTAACGCCAAGCCAAATTGAGCGCTTTTTCGAACTTTTTAACACTGGGGCAAAGGTATCTTCTTCATCATCAAGACCGGCTAGGCTTAATAAGCTATGCTCGGCGTCTTCACGGATAACGTCAACGATATCATCGATGGTGATACGGCCAAGTAGGTGGTCATTATCATCAACCACTGGGGCTGATATCCAGTTATGACGTTCAAACAGTTGTGCTACATCGGTTTCATCCATCGAAATGAGGATAGATTCACAATCTTCATCCATTAAGTCGCGAATGATTTTATCTGGCGAGTTAGTCAACAAGGTCGTTAACGACATGGCACCTATAAAGCAGTTATGTTTATCAACAACATAAAGATCATCGGTACCTTCTGGTAGCTCACCACGTAAACGTAAGTAGCGCAGTACTACGTCGATAGTGACATCAGGGCGGATGGTCACTGTATCTGTGTTCATCAGCGCGCCAGCAGAGCGCTCTTGATAAGAGAGTGCTTGAGTTGCACGTTCTCGATCTTGGCTGTCCATGGCACTAACAACGTCTTTGTAGACGGTATCAGGTAGGCTACGTAGTACTTCCCCTAGATCATCGTGACTCATGTCCTCAGTTGCCGCAGCGATGTGCTTCGGCTCCATTTGGGCAATGATCCCTAAACGAACATCTTCTGATAGTTCTTCAAGTACGTCACCTTGTACATCTGGATCAACCAGTTGCCATAATAAGGTACGAATCTTATGCGGGGATGACTCGAGTAATAATGCGGTGTCACACGGAGCTGTTTTTGCCAACATACGCCTTACTTGAACAAATTGACCACTGTTAAGTGACTTGGTCACTTGTTTTAGTTGTTGTAGTGGGTAATCTTGTTCAAAAGCTTCTGGCATTGGCGTCCTTAAAAAATTAATACACTTGATAGGTAGGGTAACTGTTGTCGATAATTAACGCGCTTGGTCTGTTTAATTAACGACTTTATTCAGTTTAACGCAATTTAGTGGTACTGACTACGAGCTATTCTTGTTCGTTAAAGCGTTGTGCGATCAACTCACCAATTGCTGCAAGAGCAGGTTCAGCGTCCGGGCCCTCACATACAACTTTAACTTCTTTGCCTTGGCTACTTTCTAATAGCATTAAGCCCAGTACGCTGTCGCCTGCGGCTTGTTTGTCATCTTGATGAAGTGTGATGCTGGCATCAAACTGCACGGCTAATTGCGCTAATACGCTGGCTGCGCGAGCATGTAAACCGAGTTTGTTTTTTATTAAAAATGTATCTTCTAAGCGCATCAACATTCCTTACTGTAAACGTGAGTTGTTATTCTTGTTCACGATGGCGAATTTTCACATTACTGTGGCTCATCGAGAAGCTTTCACCTATAGTTTGCGCTAGATAAACTGAGCGATGTTGACCACCGGTGCAACCAATAGCAATTGTTAAGTAACTGCGGTTATTACGTTCTAAGTGCGGTAACCAAGTTTGTACAAAGGTTTGGATCTGCCAAGTGAATTTTTGCACGATACTGTGACTGGCTAAATAATCTTTTACTGGTTGATCCAGGCCTGTGAGCGGTTTTAACTCAGGCTCCCAGTGTGGATTAGGTAAAAAACGTGCATCAAATACATAATCGGCTTCTTTTGGAATACCATGCTTAAAACCAAATGATTCAAAGGTGATGATTAGTTTTTTATCTTTTTTCCCTAAAATCTTTTCACGGATTGACTCAGCAAGCTGGTGGACACTGAGATCTGTGGTATCAAGCATGAAATCAGCACGAGTAGTTAATACATCAAGCAACACTTTTTCTTGCTTGATGGCTAAATCCAGTGGCAAAGAGTCCAAAGATAATGGGTGTAAGCGGCGGGTTTCAGAAAATCGCTTGATCAAGGTTTGATCATCACTGTCTAAATAAAATAGCGTCGGATTTGCAAAGCCAGGCAAGTATTCAAGAATGTCGTTAAATTCTTCCTGCTCCTTCGGTAAATTACGAACATCGATACTGACGGCTATTTTGTCGTAATTATCAGAGACACTGCGTACTAATGACGGTAATAAGTTAACTGGAATATTATCTACACAATAATAGCCAAGATCTTCTACTACACGTAAAGCAACAGATTTACCTGAGCCAGAACGCCCACTGATGATGATTAACTCCATGTAAATTCTCCTTCATTTAATACCAATTTTATTAAAAACATGCTCATTCTTGCTTGTTAAATAACCCACTAACTTTGTTTAAAATTATTTATATAGAACAACTATATAAATAATTTCCACCTTGTTCTAGAGCTATTTCCCTGTTGCAATAATTACTCTCTAATTCAATACAATTGGTATGACTACGATTGAGCTGCAATTACATGATACAAATCTTGGTCTGTTTTTGCGCTACGTAGTTGTTTACAAAAATCTTTGTTATTGAGTTTATCAGCAATTGTGGCTAACGTCTTCAAATGAAGTTGGCTGTCACCATCTGGTACGATGAGGGCTACAAATATATCAACTGGGCGATTATCAATCGCATCAAAATCAACCGGTGATTCACTCACTAAAATTATTGCTAGCGGGTTTTCAACACCACTCATACGGCCATGAGGGATAGCAATACCACGACCAATACCGGTACTACCTAGTTTTTCTCTCGATAGTAGTGCGTTGAGGATTTCTTGTTGTGATAGCTGAGGGAGTTGTTCATGAGCCAATTGGCTTATAAATTCAATGATCCGTTTTTTGCTATTAAAAAGGACCGCAGCTTTACTGCAGTCCTGACAAATAAGTGAGCTTAATTTCATAGTGTTAGTGTCGAGCGTGCTTCTCTTTGTGTTTAATTACTTGACGATCAAGTTTATCGATTAGTCCGTCAATAGCTGCATACATGTCTTGGTGCTCAGTCGAGGCAAATAATTCAGCGCCACTGACATGTAATGTGGCCTCTGCTTTTTGGCTTAGTTTTTCTACATCAAGAATAACATGGACATTATTGATATGATCAAAATGCCTTTCAAGCTTGGCAAACTTATTGTTTACATAGTCTCTTAATGAATCAGTAATTTCTACGTGACGACCAGTTAAATTTAGTTGCATAAGCATTTTCCTCTTGTGATTTTACGCCTTAAATCAAACTTTTACGTTGATTTGACGGTGGAATAGCCAGCGACTCGCGGTATTTTGCAATAGTCCGTCTAGCTACTTTGATACCTTGCTCTGCCAATATATCTGCAATCTTACTATCACTCAATGGTTTCGCTGAGTTTTCTGCACTGATCAATTTTCTGATCAATGCTCGAATAGCTGTCGAAGAGCATTCGCCGCCGTTCTCAGTGCTTACATGACTTGAGAAAAAATACTTTAACTCAAAAATACCACGGGGGGTATGCATGTACTTTTGTGTCGTTACGCGAGAGATTGTTGATTCGTGCATCTCAACCATTTCAGCAACGTCGTTTAGTACCATAGGTCGCATTGCTTCAGGGCCATGCTCAAAGAATCCCTGCTGTTGTTTTACAATGCAGTTAGTTACTTTGAGTAACGTCTCGTTACGACTTTCTAGGCTTTTAATAAACCATTTAGCTTCTTGCAAATGCGAGCGTATAAATTGGCTGTCAGTGCTTGATTTTACTGAGCGTGACATTGCCGCATATTGGCTGTTCACTCTAATTTTTGGCATGCTGTCTGGATTAAGTTCAACCACCCAGCGACCTTTAATTTTTTTCACCGAAACATCAGGTATAACATACTCTGACTCTTCGCGTACTATAGTATCCGCAGGCTTTGGGTTAAGGCTGTGGATCAGTGTCATTACTTCTTTCAGCTCATCTTCTTTAAGCTTAGTCTTTTTCATCAAAGTGCGATAGTCACGACTAGCTAATAAATCGATATGATCAGTTAAAATCATTTTAGTCTCGCTAATCCAAGGAGTTGCAGGATCAAATTGATTTAATTGAATACATAAACATTCTTGTAGGCTGCGCGCAGCAATACCAACAGGGTCAAATAACTGAATGCGTTTTAACACTGCTTGCACTTCGTCGAGTTCGATTTCTTCTTCGTTATTACCTTGATTTAAGCTCTCTGCGATGTCTTCGCAGCTCAAGGTTAAAATACCTGAATCGTCAACAGCTTCAACAATCGCAATGGCAATGGCTTCATCGGTTGGACTAAAAGGTGTGAGCTGTAATTGCCACATCAGATATTCGTGCAGGGTTTCAGTTGAAGCACCTTGATAAATTGACTCATCTTCAGGCATTGGGCCGGATGACGTATTTGGCGCAGCACTCATGTATTCGTCCCAGGTGACGTCCATAGCCATTTCGTCACTTAAAGTCTCTTTGCTTAATGCTTCGCTACTTTCTTGTTCATATTCGCTGGGCTTGTCGTCTGCTGATGCACTAACGGTTAAGTCATCGTTGTCTTGTTTTTGTTCGTTTTTACCAGCCGTGTCGTCTGAATATTCATGCTCTTCTAGCTCTAACAATGGATTGCTGTCGAGTGCTTCTTGAATTTCTTGCTGGAGATCCAATGTACTGAGTTGCAATAAGCGAATTGCTTGTTGCAGCTGTGGTGTCATTGTAAGTTGCTGGCCCATGCGCAGCTGGAGTGATTGCCTCATGTATCTCTAACAATCCTTTTATTGTTATCATCGTTAAGTCTAGCAGATACTTAGCCGAGCGTGGCTTTATAGCCTAAATTGCTCGCCCAGGTAAACATCGCGGACTGTTTGGTCGGCAAGTACATGCTCAGGGGTACCTGATGCAATTAACTCCCCATGAGAAACTATGTAGGCTTTTTCACAAACATCAAGGGTTTCTCGTACATTGTGGTCGGTAATAAGTACGCCAATACCACGGTTTTTAAGGTGTTCAATAATCTTCTTTATATCTAACACTGAAATAGGATCAACGCCAGCAAAAGGCTCATCAAGTAAGATAAATTTTGGATTTGCGGCTAAAGCGCGTGCAATTTCAACTCGACGACGTTCACCACCAGATAATGCCATACCTTGGCTGTCGCGAATATGTTGAATGCTAAACTCATCAAGTAAGCTGTCTAGTGCTTCTTCTCTGGCTTGTTTATTCAGCTCTTTACGAGTTTCTAAAATAGCCATCAGGTTTTGATAAACAGTTAACTTACGAAAGATGGATGATTCTTGTGGTAAGTAGCCAATCCCTAACCGTGCGCGACTGTGCATTGGCAGTAAAGTGATGTCATTATCATCAATACTTATTTTACCTTTGTCGCTAGGTACTAAACCCACAATCATATAAAAAGTGGTGGTTTTACCTGCGCCATTAGGACCCAGTAAGCCAACAATGCTGCCTGCGCTAACTTCTAAACCCACGCTTTTTACAACTTGGCGACCTTTATAGCTTTTTGCTAAAAATTCAGCTTTTAATATACTCATGGCTGCCCTTTAGGTTTGTCTTTTTTACTGTCAACAGGTACCAAAATAGTGTGTACGCGATCGTTTGAGCTTGCGCCTTTTTCAGCACTGATCAGCTGTTGGTCCATATCATAGGTAATGCTTTTGGCATTAATTTTTTGACCTGCTTGAGTGACTTGTGCATTACCAATTAACGTTAAATAGCGCTTGGCGACATCGTAACGGACTTCATCAGCACTGGCGCTCATTATTGTGCCATCAGTTTGTTTTTCTTCAAAGTAAGCAGGGTTACCAGTTGCAACAAGCAATTGTTTGTTATTGCCTAAATCTTCGCGCTTATGGACTTCAAGTCGATCCGCTTTGATACGGCGGTTACCATGAATGATTTCAACATTTTTTTCAAAAATACCGATATTATCTTTCAGTTGGGCAAGCTGCTTTTCAGCACTGATAGAGACTTGATCCGCAGGTGGTGCCGTATTTTCAGCAAAGCTTGCAAAGGCAATGAATAAGCTTGGTATCACAAGCAAGTGAGCAAATTTATTGGTCATAATATATGGTTCGCGTATGGTTAATTAGTTCTACCACTTCGGCTTTTAAGTCGGCATGGAGGCCGCGCCCAGTGATCTTTAAATTTGGTCCGATTAATTCAACTGGTTGTTCTGAACTCATGGTTTGTAGTTCAATATCAACCTGAATATTATCTGCGTTTATATGTTCAATCATGGCATTATTGGTCAGGTTTTTAGCAACCACATTACCTTCTAAAATTAATTGATGATTTTCATATAGGGTGGCTTCATCGGCATTAATTTGCCACGTTTGCTGTTGATTATAGAGTGTAAAAATAGGTTGTTCAAAGTAAGTAAACCCTAACTGTTGGTAAAGTTCCATTTTTGCAGCTGTTACTTTGTGGCTAATTTTACCTTGTTCATCAAACGCGGTTTGTTTTAATGCCACCGCAGTATAATCAGGTTTTGCTATTATATCTTCTTGGTTTTGTTTTATGGCAGTGCTTTGATAAAAATACGGATACCACAGCCATACCATACAGCCGACAAATAATACGCATAATATTAAACGCGCACTATTCATGAGCTTGTGCCTTCGCTAGTTAATGATTTACCATTTTCGAGCATTAATAAATCAGTGAGTTCACGCACCGCTCCAAAACCACCAGGGAGCATGGTTGTATAATGTGAAACTCGCTTGATCAAGGGGTGAGCATCATTTACTGCCACCGCAAAACCAACTAATTCCATTACCGGCAAGTCAGGCCCGTCATCGCCTATGTAAGCGATTTGTTCATCGCTTAACTGCAATTTATCTTTGAGCTGTTGATAAGCTTGCAACTTGTTTTCTTGACCTTGGTAAATATGCGGTACTGTCAGGCTAGTCATCCGTTGCTGAACTATCTGTGAATGACGACCGGTGATCACGGCAACTTCAAAACCGCTATTGATCAGTGCTTTGATACCAAAACCATCTTTAGTATTAAACGCTTTGAGTTCTTCACCTTGATTGCCAAGATAAATGCGGCCATCTGAAAACACCCCGTCGATATCACAGATCAGGAGTTTGATTTTTTGTGCTCGCTCGCTCGCATCATCTGAAAGTGGCTGATATAAGTCAGCAAACTGCATTATAAAACTCCTGCTTTGAGCAAATCTTGCATATTAAGAGCACCAATAGGGTGGTGTTTATCATCAACTACAATTAAGCCATTGATACGCTTATTCTCCATAATATTGAGTGCCTCGGCGGCAAGCATATCTGCAGTTGCTGTAGTGCAAGAGCGGGTCATGACAGTGCTGATCAAAGTACTGTGAATATCCATTCGTTGCTCTAAAATTCGGCGTAAATCACCGTCAGTAAAAAGCCCTGCAAGTTGCCCTGTGTCATCAACAATGGCCGTCATACCTAAGCCCTTGGCCGACATTTCGATTAATGCATCTTTGATACATTGCTTGTCATTGATCATAGGCGTTGCTGGGCCACTGTGCATAATATCTTTTAAACACAATAGTAAACGTTTGCCTAAGCTTCCCCCTGGATGCGATAGCGCAAAGTCATCGGCAGTAAAGCCTCGGGTTTCTAACAGAGCAACGGCTATTGCATCACCCATCGCAAGCGTTGCAGTCGTGCTCGCAGTCGGGGCGAGTCCTAATGGGCAGGCCTCTTGACTTACTTTGATGCATACATGAGCATCAGCCCAATTTGCCATTGATGATTCAGGGTTACCTGTCATGGCGATCATTTTTGCGCCAATACGTTTAATAACCGGAATAATATTCAGTACTTCGCTGGTTTCGCCTGAGTTAGAAATAAGCATAACCACGTCATCACGAGTGATCATCCCTAAATCACCATGACTTGCTTCACCCGGATGGACAAAAAACGCAGGCGTGCCAGTGCTTGCCAGTGTTGCAGCAATTTTATTACCAATATGCCCAGATTTCCCCATACCGACTACTATGATCCTTCCGTGACATTGATACATCAATTGGCAAGCTTGATTAAAGTTTTCGTCTAGATATTGGGTTATATCAAGCAGTGCTTGGCGCTCTATTTCTAGCACCCGCTTACCTTGTTCAATAAAATTTAACTGCGTCATTGTGTTATCCATTTTGTGGGTAGCATTAAGCAACTTGGCTAAAAATATAACTCTGATATGCTAAAAATGCGACCAATAACAGGCCACCTTCAACTCTATTAATGCGTCTTGTACCTTTAAAGCTCAAGGACATAGCTATAAGGGCTATGGTGGCACCAATCATAATTAAGGCATCACGGTTTGCAGCTGAAGGGTCAATAATTGAAGGGTTGATAATCCCAGCCAGTGGCAACACAGCTAAAATGTTAAAGATATTTGAGCCAACAATATTACCCAGTGCTAAATCATCTTCGTTTTTTAATACCCCAGCAATACAGGCTGCCAGCTCAGGCAGACTGGTGCCAATAGCAATAATGGTTAACCCTATTACTAAATCACTTAGGCCAAAGTATTTGGCTATATCAACTGCTGAGCCAACTAAAAAATGTGAGCTGACAGGCAGTAATATCATACCAATAATTAACCAAAATAAAGCCGATTTGGTGGGCACGTTATCTGGTACGTCTTCACAGGCTTCACTTACAAATGGGTCATCAGCTTGGTTTTTAGCGCGAATAGAAATAATAACTAAGCCCGCAATAAAGACCACAAAGCCTATGATTAATGCAACGCCCTCAGCAAATGAAAAGTAGTTATCCGAAAATATATACCAGGCGGCGATTGACACTAGCAGCACAAGCGGCATTTCGCGTTTTAATGTCATTGATGATACTGATAGTGGGCGCAATAGCGCGGTAATACCTAAAACAAGTAAAATATTAGTGATATTTGAGCCAACGGCATTACCCACTGCAGTGTCAGTTTTACCTGCAAGCGCAGCTGATGCTGAGACCATCATTTCAGGGGCTGACGAGCCCATAGCAACAACTGTTAAACCAACAATAAGAGTAGGAACACCGAAATTTTTTGCCAGTGCCGCAGCACCATATACAAAGCGATCTGCACTCCAAACGAGAGCTGCAAATCCGAGAATTAAAATGACAAAAGAAGTCACCATTACGTTACGCCAATTATTCAAAATGAGATGGCTGCAAATAGTAACAAAAGCCAACCTGAAAGTATAAATAAAAGAATCTGCGAAGCTTGTTAGATTATGGACTGATTTGGACTGAGAAAAATTATTTAAGCGACGGTTAAGCCAACTGCTGTAAGCTTTGCAGCGCTATTACATAGAATATTACAAAATTTTACGATTTGTTTTTTCCATCTTGGTGTAAAAACGCTTAAAATAGGTGAACTAGTGAAAATAGTAATGGAGAGCGACTTGTCGCAACCAATAGTAGAAATCAAGGATGTAAGCTTTTCTAGGGGCAATCGCTGTATATATAAAAATATGAGCTTTAGTGTCCCTAAAGGAAAAATTACGGCAATTATGGGGCCAAGCGGAATTGGTAAAACCACCATGTTGCGTTTAATTGGTGGCCAATTAAAACCAGATAGCGGCACTATTTTATTCGAAGGCAATAACATTCCTACCATGTCGCGCAAAGAGCTTTATGCGGCGCGAACCAAAATGAGTATGTTGTTTCAAAGCGGCGCATTATTTACCGATATGTCAGTGTTTGACAATATCGCTTTTCCGCTGCGTGAGCACACTCGTCTAAGTGAAGATTTAATTCGCCTTGTGGTGCTAATGAAATTACAAGCTGTTGGCTTGCGTGGAGCACAAGATCTAATGCCTTCTGAGCTGTCAGGTGGTATGGCACGTCGTGCTGCATTAGCGCGTTCAATCGCGCTTGATCCTGAATTAATTATGTATGATGAGCCATTTGCAGGCCAAGACCCTATCTCCATGGGTGTGTTGGTTAAGTTGATTAAGTCGCTTAATCAAGTGCTTGGGTTATCATCATTAATCGTAACTCACGATGTAACAGAAGTAATGAGTATTGCCGATCACGTTATCATTATTGCCGATCAAGGCGTTATTGGTAGCGGTACACCGGATGAAATGCGTAATCATGAATCGGCCCTAGTTCAGCAGTTCTTAAAAGGATTATCTGATGGCCCAGTGCCGTTTCATTTTCCTGCTCAACCTTATCAAGAAGAATTACTGGGAGGGCGCCGCTGATGTTTGATTTTTTGCAAATGCTAGGTCATAAAACGTTAGGACGGTTTGCTGCACTTGGTCGCTCTACTCAGATGTTGATAGGTGCGTTGTGGAGTTTGCCTAATTTTAGAAAAGGCACGCCGCTTTTAATACGGCAATTATATATGGTCGGCTCGCAGTCACTATTGATTATCATGGTGTCGGGCTTATTCATTGGTATGGTGTTGGCGTTGCAAGGCTACACCGTACTAGTTGGTTATGGTGCAGAGGATAGCTTAGGCCCATTAGTAGCATTGAGTTTACTTAGAGAGTTAGGCCCTGTTGTTACTGCATTATTGTTTGCCGGGCGAGCTGGTAGTGCATTAACCGCAGAAATAGGTTTAATGAAAGCGACTGAGCAGTTATCAAGTCTTGAAATGATGGCTATTGACCCTCTTAAACGTATTATCGCGCCACGCTTTTGGGCGGGCTTTATCAGTATGCCATTACTGGCGTTGATATTTTCAGCAGTTGCAATTATTGGTGCTCATTTAGTGGGGGTTGATTGGTTGGGTGTTGATACGGGGAGTTTTTGGTCAATCATGCAGTCACAAGTGTCATTCCAGCAAGATATTTTAAATGGCATGATCAAGAGTTTTGTATTTGCCATCGTGGTTACATGGATTGCGCTTTATAAAGGCTACGATTGTATACCGACCTCTGAAGGGATCAGTAAAGCAACAACAGAGACAGTTGTACACTCATCTTTGGCTGTTTTAGGGTTTGATTTTATTTTGACAGCGGTAATGTTTACTAGCTAATAAAGGTATAGATAATGAATTCACGGAAATTAGAAATTTTAGTTGGTTTTTTTGTTGCGCTAGGCATAGCAGCTTTTGCTATGTTGGCGTTAAAAGTTGCCAATGCAGGGATCAGCGGCAACGGCGAAACCTACTTATTGAAAGCCAAGTTTGAAAACATTGGTTCATTAAAAACACGTGCGCCGATTAAAGTAGGTGGTGTAGTGGTTGGTCGAGTTGAGGGAATTTCAATTCACCCACAAGAATTTGTGCCAGTTGTTGATATGACGATTGATGCGCAATATCAATGTCGTTTTTCAGATACCAGCTCAGTTTCAATCCTGACATCAGGCATTCTCGGTGAGCAATACTTGGGGATTAACCCTGTTATTGCCCCAAAATCAGCTGAACAAGCGTGTTTAGGTGTTGCGGTAACGAGTGATGATAAAAACTTAGGGTTAGACGAGTTATTTGGTGTTGAGAGCAAAGCCTTAAATGATGGCGACTATATCACTGACACGAAATCAGCATTGGTGCTTGAAGAGTTAATCGGGCAATTTTTATTCAATCAAGGCGGCGAGTAAGTAATTATGTTTAAGAAATTTTTAATGGTAGTTGCGCTGACTTTCAGTGCCATTAGCGTAGCAAGCGATGCGGTCAATTTAACAGACCCATATAAAATGGTCCGCCAAGTATCTGATAATACTTTTCAACGTATTACTCGTGACCAGCCTTTAATCGAAAAAGATAAGGAGCACCTACGGGTTATTGTCAAAGAAGAGTTGATGCCTTACATTGATTATAAATATGCTGCACTGCGTGTATTAGGAAGTCATGTATCAAAAGTACGTGCGATTAAAGATCCTGCGGAGCAAAAGCAAGCCGTTGAGGATATTAAACACTTTATTGATGTGTTTCAAGAATACTTAATCGCTACTTATGCTGGTGTGTTTACGCAATACACCAACCAAAAAGTAGAGTTTGGTGCAAGCAAAGAGTTTACAGGACAAGACCTAGTATTAGTGAAAACCAAAATTGTCGAGCCAGGCAAGCCGGAAATTAAAATTGATTTTAAAGTACGTGAAGATCGCGATGGCGAATGGCGTGCTTATGACATGGTTGCCGAAGGCATTAGTTTATTAGATGCCAAGCAAAGTGAATTTCAAGGCATTTTGCGCCAGCAAGGTATTAACCATGTAAGTGACCTACTTGAACAGAAAAGTAAGTTGCCAGTGCAATTTAGAGGTGACGGCGGTAATGAGTAAAGTAACGGTTACTCAGCTTGACGAACAGCACTATCGAGTCAGTGGTGAATTGACTCGAAATTCAATTTCCGCTGAACGACTTCTGAATAAAAACTCACAAAGTAACCATAAAAACTGGTATTTTGACCTTTCTGAGGTGTCTAGGGTTGACACGGCGGGCTTAGCTTGGTTAATTCACTCTTTCGCAGAATTAAAGCAGCAAGGTATTCACCTTGAATTGCAAAATATTCCTGAACAACTGCAAAAGTTGATGCAGTTGGGACAGGTTACCAACCTATTTGAGTGAGAGTTATGGAAACAAGCCAAGTCGAAACCTTATTGCGCGACGCATTGCAATTAGCTGAAGTACATGTGAAAGCCAACGGTAGTCATTATGAAGTTATCGCAGTCGGCGATTGTTTTGATGGTTTAAGCCGAGTGAAAAAACAACAGCTGGTATATGGTCCGTTGATGAACACCATTTCTGACGGCACAATTCACGCAGTTTCGATCCGTGCATTTACGCCAACTGAGTGGAAGCGCGAACAAAAATTCATTTTACCTCAATAAAAAAGGTTTCCTCATGGATCAATTTGTAATTCAGGGTGGAACCGGACTTGCCGGTGAAGTCACTATCTCTGGCGCTAAAAATGCCGCTTTACCTATTTTGTTTGCAGCATTATTAGCTGACGGTAAAAGTACCTTTAATAATGTTCCTCGCCTGCGTGATATCGGCACTACTGAAGCATTATTAAAAACCCTCGGCGCAGAAATACACTGGCACGGCGAACAGCTCGTTATTGATGGTGGCAAAGTTGATAAAACATTGGCCCCTTACGAGTTAGTCAAACAAATGCGTGCGTCAGTATTAGCATTAGGTCCATTGGTTGCTCGTTTTGGTCAAGCACAAGTATCGCTTCCTGGTGGTTGTGCAATTGGTGCTCGCCCGGTTGATATTCATATTCAAGGTTTGGAGCGCATGGGCGCTGTTATTAGCGTTGAAAATGGTTATATCAATGCAAAGGTAGATGGGCGTTTAAAAGGTGCTGAAATCTACATGGAAATGGTCAGCGTTGGCGCGACCGAAAATTTATTAATGGCCGCAACCTTAGCTGACGGCAAAACCGTATTAGAAAACGCGGCGCGTGAACCAGAGATTATAGATTTAGCTGCTTGCTTAACAGCAATGGGGGCAAAAATTAGCGGTGCAGGCACTAGCCGTATTGAAATTGAAGGTGTTGAAAAGCTGCATGGTTGTGAGCATCGCATCTTGCCAGATCGGATTGAAACTGGCACATTTTTAGTGGCCGCAGCAATGGCGGGTGGTGAAGTGCTATGTAAGCTTACCGATTTTCATAGTTTAGAGCCTGTGATTGAAAAATTGCGTGCGACTAATGCTTTGATTGAAGTACATAAAGATAGTATTTACCTTGATATGCGTGGCCGTGAGCTCAAAGCCGTTAATATTAAAACCATGCCACACCCAGGTTTTCCTACCGATATGCAAGCACAGTTTACTGCGTTAAATGTAGTTGCTAATGGCAGTGCGACCATTACTGAGACGATTTTTGAAAACCGTTTTATGCATGTACCAGAACTACAACGCATGGGTGCTAACATTCGTTTAGAGGGGAATACGGCAATTTGTGGTGACACTAAGAGTTTGAGTGGCGCACAAGTAATGGCAACTGATTTACGTGCATCAGCGAGCCTAATTTTGACTGGTATTGTGGCACAAGGTGAGACGGTTGTTGACCGTATTTACCACGTTGATCGTGGTTATCAACGGATTGAAGATAAACTCAGCGCGTTAGGTGCTAACATCAAACGTCGAAGTAGTTAATAGCCTAGAACCTAGGTCCTAGCTTCTAGGCCCTAGGTTTTATAGTTTAGTCTCTAATTCTGCAACCTTCACCATCACTTTTAGTACTTCTCCGCTTCGATAAAGTTCAAACTCTATTTCATGCCCCGGCTCTGAATTACCAATTGTGGTCAAGGTTTTTTGCGGGTTAGTGACATCTTCACCAGCAATTTTAATCACAATATCTTGTTCTTTAATACCAGCTTGCCATGCTGGACCTAATGGATCTAGATTGGTTATACGCAAGCCCGCAACAGGGGTGAATTTATCGCTAACTTCTTTACCCGTACTATCAACGGCAGTACCGGTGAAGCCCAAATAACCACGTACAACACGGCCATGACGGATCAGTTTATCCATTACCTCTTTTGCTAATGAGTAAGGTACTGCGAAGAATATGCCTTGGATATCGAGGTTCTCTCGGGTTTTAAATTGTGCTGAGGTGATCCCAACCAAGTCACCGTTAGAGTTTACTAGCGCGCCACCTGAATTGCCGACATTAATTGCCGCATCCATCTGTAGTAGGCTATTGTAAGGACTATCGGTAATTTTTTGTTTACCCGTGGCACTGATGATCCCTTGGGTGATTGTTTGTCCTAAATTAAGCGGATTACCAATCGCCAGTACCACATCGCCCACACGTGGCGTAAAACGCTCACTAATTGGAATAACGGGCAAATGCTCCACGTTAATTTTCAACAGTGCTAAGTCGGTGATGGTATCAAAGCCGATGAGCTGAACATCAAAATAACGGCGGCCATCAGTAAGCAGCACCATAATTTGATCAGCATTATTGATCACATGATAGTTGGTAAGAATATAGCCATCACTTGACATGATTACACCGGAGCCAAGCTCTTGCACGGTGTTTTGCCGTTTATAACGAGGTTCCTTTGAAATGCTCTCAGAAATGATTGTCACAACAGATGGCGCTGCGCGCTGTACTGCATCGGCAAAGCTCAAATGGTCAATACTCATAGCACTTGGTAAGGGTACATTGGGTAACAGCGTTGCACGCATATTTGGGCTAAAAAATACTACCAAAAATGCGATACCGAGTCCGGCAAATAGCGGGGGAAGGACAAACTTAAAAAATTTCAGCACAATTTTCTTATTCTTAATGAGCGATCTTCTAATGATGGCACAAAAAAAATAGCAGCGGCAAGTACCACTGCTATTATTTATGTTATTTACCTAATATTTATTTTATTGGATTAAAACAAATACCGATTCACGACCGCGTTGTACTCCAAGTACGATGTTACCTTTAGTATTTTCGATGATCTTATTCATGTCACTAATTGTTTCAACACGCTGACGGTTTACTTGCATTACCACGTCGCCTTCTTCAAGGCCTACTCTAGCCGCTGGTGAGCGCGGATCAACAGTTGTCACCTCAACCCCTTTATTACCATTCTTTTGGGTGTTTTCAAGAGTTGCACCTTGGAAGGCTGGATGTAGTTCATCACCGGCTGCGGTTAGTGCTGATGCGCCATCAAGGGTAACTTTAACGGTTTGCACTTTACCATCACGATAAATGCCTAATTTTACCTTTCTGCCTTCACCTAGCGTGGCGATTTTACTGCGCAGTTCATGGAAGCCGCTGATCTCACTACCATCAATACTAATAATTACGTCACCTGCTTTAATACCGGCTTCACTGGCGGCAGAATCATCCATTACTTGCATAACATAAGCGCCTTGTTTTACATCAAGCTGTTGTGCTTTAGCAAGGCCAGCATCCAGTGGGCGCCCAGAAATACCTAGTGAGCCACGGCGTACTTCACCATGTTCAATAATTTGGTCAACGAGATTTTTCATCATATTGGATGGAATCGCAAAGCCGATACCAACATTGCCACCCGATGCACCTAAAATGGCCGTGTTAATACCAATTAGCTCACCGTTTAAGTTAACTAACGCACCACCTGAGTTACCTTGATTAATTGCAGCATCGGTTTGAATAAAATCTTCATAACCTTCAATATTTAAACCACTACGCCCCAGTGCACTAACAATCCCTGAGGTAACAGTATGGCTTAAACCAAATGGGTTACCAATCGCTACTGCAAAGTCACCCACTCGTAGTTGATCTGAGTTTGCCAGTTTAACGGCGACTAAATCCTCGGCATCAATTTTTAATAACGCGATGTCTGATTCTTTATCGCTACCGATTTTAGTTGCTTCGTATTCACGACCATCTTCAAGAGTAACCAACATTTTTTCAGCATCTTGAACTACGTGGTTATTGGTAACGACATAGCCTTCTTTGGCGTCAATAATAACGCCTGAGCCTAAACCACTAAATTCACGCTTTTGGCTACGCGGTTGCGGATTGCCAAAAAAGAAATCAAGCGGATCAGCGCGACGACGGACTTCCTTTGAACCGGAGACTTGGATACTAACAACGCCTGGTGTTATTTGTTCTAGCATCGGCGCTAACGTCGGTAATTGTTGACCATTGACTGCGATAGGCATCTTAGCCATTGATACTGAAGGGGTTAATAATAAACTGGCAGATAACATTGCTGCACTGATTAACGATAATTTCATTTTCATAGTCAGGGTTTACTCCACATCACAGGAAAAAGCACAAACAAAAAAGGCTGCATAAGCAGCCTTTTATCAATTTAGTTCAAAACATTTTAAAGTAGGTTCGCTCTTTAGAATGTTTTGAAATGCATGTAAAACATAAGCTGCTTTATAAACAGACTATGGGGTCAAAAAAAAGTTCATCAAGAAGCTTTAGAAATTTCTGAAACCTTAATTAAACTTTGTCCGGCTCGGCTACTTTTGGTTCGCCGGCGAATAAGCCTGATTCACCTGATACATAATCAGCAGGTTGAGCATGTGCCGATGAACGGTCACTTTGGCGTTCCTTTAGTGAGCGCTGTAGCTGCTCAGTCGTTTCTTTAGAAAAAAATGGTTCGTTAGGATGCTGTTTTTTATCAGCTAGTAGCAGCTTGTTAGTTTCATCAACATGATTTAACAATTGGTCGTAGTTGTCTTTCATTTTGTTGACGAGTCTACCAGTGCTTGCTAAATGATCTGCAACATCTTGACGGTATTGCTCTAATGCATTTTTAGCTTGTTCTGCTTGTTGCTCTAATTCATCTTGCTTAAATTGCTTTTTAGTGACGAAGGCGCCAAGGAAAAATGCAGCTACTGCCACAATAACAATAATGCCGATCCAAGTAACTGTACCCATAATTCTACCCCTTTGGGAATTAATACATAAAAATAAAATAACGCCTAGATTGCGTACTCAAGAATAAATCCTGTTGCTGCTAATATACCCCGAGTTACGATGCGTGTTAACATATTGCGTAAATTAAACCGTGTTTTATTGTAACTATCTATGACTCCTTGGCAAAAGTACCAACAAGATTTACAGCGTGAAGACTTTGTTTACGATGCTGCGCAAGAAAATGCAGTACGTCATCTACAAAGGCTCTTCGATGACTTAACAGCACAAAAGCCCGCAGCTAGAGGCTGGTTCTCTAAACTATTTAATAAAAATAGCACGGCGCCTATAAAAGGTTTGTATTTTTGGGGGGGAGTAGGGCGTGGTAAAACCTATTTGGTAGATACCTTCTATGAGGCGCTGCCGGGAACACGCAAGATGCGCGTGCATTTTCATCGTTTTATGCACCGTGTTCACGAAGAGCTAAAAAAATTAGACAAAACTGCTAACCCCTTAGAAGTTGTGGCTGATATTTTTAAAGCTGAAACCGACATTATCTGCTTTGACGAATTTTTTGTGCAAGACATTACTGATGCCATGCTGCTTGGTGGTTTAATGGAAGCCTTATTTGCGCGCGGCATTGTGTTAGTGGCAACGTCTAACATTATACCTGATGAGTTATATCGAAATGGTTTGCAGCGTGCTCGCTTTTTGCCTGCAATCGCACTTGTTAATGCAAACACTGAGATTGTGAATGTGGATTCTGGCATTGATTACCGATTGCGTACTTTAGAGCAAGCAGAGATATTTCATAGCCCACTAGATGAACAAGCCGATAAAAATCTGTTTGAGTATTTTGATAAGTTATCTCCAGAGCCGGGTAAACTCGATCACCCCATCGAAATCGAAGGGCGAATGATCAAAACCCGTAAGGTCGCTGATTGTATTGTGATGTTTGATTTCTCTCAGTTGTGTGAAACCGCACGTAGCCAAGTCGATTATATGGAAATAAGCCGTTTATATAACACTGTTATTTTATCGAACGTAAAACAGCTTGGCCAAAATAACGATGATGCCGCCAGGCGCTTTATTGCGTTAGTCGATGAGTTTTACGAACGCCACGTCACACTTATTATTTCTGCTGAAAAACCTATTACGGAACTCTACACGCAAGGCAACCTTAACTTTGAGTTCAGACGTTGTATTAGTCGATTGCAAGAAATGCAGTCGTTAGAGTACCTAGCAAGAGAGCATTTGGTTTAATGTAGCTGTAAGTTATAAGCCGTCAGCCGTCAGCCGTCAGCCGTCAGCCGTCAGGTAAAGAGAATATTTTCTTGACTCTTAAGTTGATAGGGACAAAGTTTTGATAGCTGATAGAACAATTTTCTTGTGGAAAAAACAACCGTCGAGTAGCAATGTGATAAAAGTGCTGGTATACTCCCGCGTCTGCCACGTTGCGTTCTATTGCCTTCATTAGATTAGCCTCTTTTGAATGGCGCAAAAGTCTTAAACTCGAAGGGGTTGGAGCAAACATTTAGAGCGGTAATTAATAATAATTACCTGTGGTTTTAATTGAAAAACATTGGATTTTTATAAATGAAAACGTTTGTTGCTAAACCAGAAACAGTAAAACGTGACTGGTACGTAGTTGACGCTGAAGGTAAAACTTTAGGTCGCATCGCTACTGAAATCGCTCATCGCCTACGCGGTAAGCACAAAGCTGAGTACACTCCACACGTAGATACTGGTGATTACATCATCGTTATCAACGCGGAGAAAGTTACTGTAACTGGTAACAAGTTCAAAGATAAAGTGTACTATGCTCACTCTGGTTTCCCAGGTGGTCTTAAGTCTACTACTTTTGATAAACTTCAAGCTGCAAAGCCTGAAATGATCATCGAGAAGGCTGTTAAGGGCATGTTGCCACGTGGTCCTTTAGGCCGCGCAATGTACCGTAAACTTAAAGTTTACGCAGGTACTGAGCACAACCATGCTGCACAACAGCCTCAGGTTCTAGACATTTAAGGAGCACTAACATGGCAAATCAATACTACGGTACAGGTCGTCGTAAAAGTTCAAGTGCTCGCGTATTCTTACGCCCAGGCACTGGTAACATCGTAATCAACAATCGCTCTTTAGAAGAGTATTTTGGTCGCGAAACAGCACGCATGGTTGTTCGTCAAGCTTTAGGGCTTGTTGATATGACTGAAAAGTTTGATCTTTACATCACCGTTGCTGGTGGTGGTACTACTGGTCAAGCTGGTGCTATCCGTCACGGTATCACTCGTGCACTTATGGAGTTTGACGAGTCACTACGTCCACAACTTCGTAAAGCAGGTTTCGTTACTCGTGATGCACGTAAAGTTGAACGTAAGAAAGTGGGTCTTAAGAAAGCGCGTAAGCGTCCACAGTTCTCAAAACGTTAATATTTACGTTATCAAGAATTTCAAAAACCCAGCTTCTGCTGGGTTTTTTGTTTTTGGAGTTATAAAAGTTAGCGAAAGTAAAGTTAGCGAAAGTA
>NZ_JACJEV010000052.1:0-20019 GCF_014164235.1 Pseudoalteromonas sp. SG44-17
CTAGGTTCTAGGTTCTAGGTTAATCAGTTTTAAAGCTAAAGATGAAAGATCAAACCTTTCGCGGCTAAAGCCGGCTCCTACGAAAACCTTTTTTGCACAAAGAGAAGACAATGAGGGTAAATGAGAAAACATACCTATTTATATCTTACTCTTAAGCGCAGCGTCTCTTAACCTCTTTGTGAGTAAATCACTTAAAATCTTTTGCTCGAGATAAACCCACGCCTACAAAACAATTTTTACCACCGAGGGCACCGAGTCGCTTTGCTGCACTAAGAAACCATTCGCGGCTAAAGCCCGCTCCTACGAAAACCACTTTTTGCACAAAGAGAAAACAATGAGGGTAAATTAGAAAACATACCTATTTATATCTTCCTCTTAAGCGCAGCGTCCTCTTGTCCTCTTTGTGAATAAATCACTAAAAATCTTTTACTTGTCTAGTCCTTCGGACACGCTTCACGTTCCAGTTCGTCGCAGAGCTCCTCTCGCTCCAGCATGAAAGCAAAACTTTTTGCTTGTCTAGTCCTTCGGACACGCTTCCGCCCCTAGGTTACAGTTCCTACGTTCTGGTCAGTTTAATTCAAATTGTAAAATACAAAACCTTTCGCGGTAGCAAGCTACTCGCCTACACGTAATTTAACACCGTAGGCGTTAAGCTTGCTGACGCGTGTTCATTAGGTCATTGTCACTTCCCTAGTGCCTTTAACCTTTAACTTAAAACTTTTAACCTACTTTTCTTACGTCGCAGTTATCTACGCTCATCTCTATTTGTTTATTGAGTAGGTTGACTAACAATATACTGCGCATATCGCCGTCGGGCTCTTTAAATATTGCTTGTACGTCTTTAAACGAGCCATTATTTAGACACACTAAATCACCTGGTTCCGGTAAGCTATTATTATCTTGCGTTAGCTCGAAATTTTTTAATTCTTTGATAAGTTGATCAGGTACTAATTGATACGATGCACCATACGACACAAAACCACTTATACCACGGGTGTTTTTTACCGCAGCAAAGTTACCGGTTTGAGGATTTAAGCGAACAAATAAATAATTAGGAAACACAGCAGATTGCTTAAAAGTACGACGACCTTTAATTAGCTGTTGTTTTTGTAGCTGAGGAAAAAAAGCTTCAATCCCTTGGTTTTGTAAATTAACTTGGGCACGAGCTTCTTGCCTTGATTTACAAAATAATAAGTACCAACTATCCATATCAATCCCTAAAACAGTGACTTTTTGCCTGAGACCTTGTTGTTGTTATTTCAGACGGTGGGGATTATACGTGCTCGATTAGGGTAGTGTCTATAAAAAAACCCATTAAAACTTTTCATGTTTAATGGGTTTTCATTAGTTCTGCCATTGAGGATAATTTGATTAAGTAAAAACTGAGAAACTAAACAGAGACTTACTAATTTTTTACTATGCTTTTTTGTTAAGGTTATGCGCAACCACAGATCACTTTAAATTTAGTAAAACCAAGTAAATTGAGTCAAAAAACCCTAGAGTAAAAACACTCAGCAGAACAAAAAGCTAGCAAGCTAGCGTGTTATTAAAACAACTCAACGATTAAAGCTGCTCTTCTGTTTGCTCATTTTTTCGATAGAAATATAGCTTACCGTTACTGTTTGCATTTATCGCAGCAAGGATCGGCTCGGCTCCTTCAGCAATCGTCATCACATTTGGGTTATCGATTAACAAGTTATCTCTTAGCTTCGTTTCAATGGCTCCTGGACATAATACGGTTATATCGTAACCATCCTTATGTAGCCCTTTTGACAAAGTAACCACACCAGCCTTAGCTGCACAATATGAAGTCCAATCTTTATAGCTGTTAAAAGCGGCTGTTGAAGCAATATTTATCAACTTAGTTTTTTTATTTGCTCTTAAAGCTGATCTACAAATAAGGTAAGTACCAATTAAGTTTACTTCAATATCTCTAATCCATAATTGCGGATCTGATTCAGCAACTAAACATGAATAAAGTGTTCCTGCAGCATTGATAACAATATCAAACTGGCGTCCGCTAAAATAACCTTCCACAGAGCTTGGATCTGCAACATTAAGATCAACACGCGACGGAGCCGCTACTTGGTGTCCGGCCGCTATTAAAGATTGTGTTAAAAATTTTGCAAGGTCACCCTGACCACCTGTTATTAATATATTCATTTTTTAGGCTCGGGAATTGGGTGTACATCACTTGGCTCAATAAGTTTTTTATATTGGTCGTAAATTTTCTTTTTTAAGTTGGTCGAGCTAACACCGGCCCCATAAGGAAAATAAAACACCTGTACGCCTTGATCTTTTAGGTAGTCGTATTTCCCTTTCCAGTCATCTCCAATAACAAAAATGTCGATATTTAAGTTCTCGACTGTTTCATTATGGTCTAATGTGCGTTGTGGGATCACCACGTCAGGGTCTCTTAAACCTTCAACAATGGCTATGCGCTCTTCAAACGGCACCGCTGGCGGCTTTTTATAAGAACATACAAGTTCGTCAGTACTAACACCTACAATAAGGGTGTCACCTAAACCACGACCGTAATTGATCATTTTTAAATGATTACTGTGAAACAGGTCAAAGGTCCCCGATACATACACAACTCTACTCTTCATAATATACCTCTTTAATTTTCTTTCGTTTATTAGCTATCGCCAGCTAACAATTTATATAACCGTACAAGTAACGCTGCAAATACAATACACGCAGAAAATAACACTAATTTATTATAATTTACGGAAACTTTTCGCTTTACGAAAACCGTAGGCATCGTACTTGTTGCTACCAGTAAAACCGTCACTATCAACAACAACCTGCCCGACACAATAGCAAAGCTTGAAAATAAAATTGTAAGTAACAAAAACGACTTTACTAAATAAAAATCTTTTGCCCGGTTTAGTTTTACTTCACTTTTAAACTTAAAAAACTCTAAGAGTAAAATAAAAAATAAAAACACCTTTCCAACTAACGATAATGGCTCTAAGTAAACAGTGCCTTCATAGCCATAGCCTAGCTTAGAACCGATCATAATAATTATATCGCGGATGATCTCACTGAGAATAAAAGCACTGCAACCGCAAGCTAAAAACAAAGTAGGCGTAGCAAACTTTATAAATAGCCTATTAGTTATATATCCTGCAAAAGCTAAAACACCTGCGGCAGGATGAACAAGCACCGAGGTAGCCGACAAAACTTTTAGTTTTTTAGCATATATCAGCAATGCAATTGCCCCAAAAGCCCCCGTAAAAAACCGCGTTTGTTCGTTTAGTATTTCACCTACTAAAACAATTAACACAACCATAAAAAATAAGTTTCGGGTTAGCGCCGCTATTGATACCGCCATAATAACTAGATAACTTAAATGCACATAAAAGTAGCTTAAACCTAAGCTTCTGAATACATCGCCCAGAACAATAAAGAGATAACCAAATGCCTCTTGCCCTTTGTTATAGGCAGTCATTAACTTTTGGTAATCATCTAAATATTCATTTGTAGCGACTAAAGCTATCAAAATAATAAATGCGCGAAATAATAAGTTAACCATTTATTAGGCTTTTATCTTCTATATTTTGCTTAAAGTCATTATTTGATTGCATAGGCCTTTTTTGTAATAGACTTTCTAGCTGATGAACATTAGCAATATCTTCAGATATAATTAAATAAGGATAATATTTTATATCAGCAAAGAAAGTGCAACTTCTATTAACAACAACCCACATGTCTTGGCTAATTGCCTCCGCCAATACACGCGGAAAACCTTCATAATATTCATGTGTTATGCACACTAATACCGCATATTGAGAAATCTCTTTAGCCACTAATTCAGGAGCTACAATTCCTTGATAGCTTATTCCATTAGGAATTGCATTTGATTCGCCAGGCCCATACAAATTCAACTCGCCAGGAATACATTTTACAAACCGAGAGAGCTCTGCATTACCTTGAATTTTTGATGTGCGCCCTAAAAAAACAAACCCCTCTCGCTGCTTATTATAAGGGTAATGTTTTGGTAAATAGTCGATAAGATAGGTGCTATCTTTAATATTAAACGCTTCTTGTACCTGATTTCCAGTATGAAAAAACTTAGCACCACTACGCTCTGCTTTTTTTAAAATGAGCGTGGTAAGTTTTCCATTTAAAAATTTAAATAAATTAGCTACAGTAAAATTACGCTTTAAAAAAGCCCAGGTTAATCTGTTAGCGCAAATGTGAATATACATTTTTTCTGCGTATTTCTTCTTCCAGCATGTACTTAACAATAGCGGTATCAACGAAGGGGCTCTTAGCCAAATCAGCGATGATTGATTTTTTTCTTGGCGAATGACCTTTTGCACCCTACCAAAATCCTCTCTGTGCGAATTACTAAACAACAAACCTTTAATCATACTAAGCGTATTTTTAGACTCCGGTAGAGAAATTATTTTTTGATTTTCTTGCTCAGAATCTCCAGCGCCACGCATAATAAGCGACATTTTATAGCCATTAAAATACTCTTTTAACCATGAAACACTGGGATTAGAAGTTGCATCACCTTTAACAAATGGCGCTTCACCAAGTATAATTAGAACTTTTTTTTCATTCATCGATGTGCTTAACCTTCACAATATGCTGAAAGCGCATACTTTCTGGTGGTAGACTCATATAATTACCATACCGACAAGTTAAGTACGTTTCTGCTGACTGTGGCCCTTTAAAGATATAATCATTTATTACAAACTCTTGTTTTGCTGGCCACATGGCAGATTTATCGATCTTTAAGTTTGTAAATGGTGTTTCAACACCATAGCCTATAAAAGTTTTAGAGGTGGTTGACGCCTTTTGTTTTACATAGTTAATAGCAGCATCACGTATACTATTTACTAGTTTTTCAGGCACTAAACGTAATAATTTCACTAAGTTTCGAAATATAACGCCTTTATTTTTTAGATGGAATTGGCTCATCGATTTGGCAAGCACTAATTTACCAATGTATTTATTGCAAAAGTTACCTAAAAAATTATCGGGATATTCATCAACTGGGAATATGTCTAAAAAGATACCATATGGGCAGAATTCAGGCATGCCATTCGCTAACTCGTTAATTTCGGCAACGCGCGTGCCTTTCATATACACTTTAGCTGGCGTAGCTGGTTTATAGTAATTATGGTCGCCCACTTTGATCAGTGCAAAGCGGTTATCTTCTTTCCAGCATTTTAAAAAACGATTATAGTCGTCTCTAGGCATTACGACATCAAAATCATCATCCCAAGGAACAAACCCCTTATGACGCACAGCTCCTATTAAACTGCCGCCACAGATCGAGTACTCAAGGTTATGCTCTGTACAAAACTTGTCAAACATAATTGCTATCTCAAGCATATTATTTTGTATCTCAAGTAACTTCATAGTTTATTCTCCAGCATTAATGACTGCCTTCTAATGATAAAATTCATTGCGCATCCTAAAAGAAAATAAATGTATAGCTCGTGGTTAGATAAATCAAAGAGATAAAAAGGCACTATTAATAACAGTGCTTGCACTATTCCGCCGAGATTAAATAAACGATTAGGCCTAACTAGTTGCTGTAATAACTGGCCCCAAAATACATTTAATATACTTACAAGAAAGATTAAAAATAATGCATCCACGTAATAGAAAAGCACAAAAACTACAACTAAAAAATATGGTAATATTTTTTTATTAATTGTTAACAGTGTTTTTTTATGTGAGTCAGCTAACACTTTTTTATTTTTTCTAAATATTAATGTTGTTAATACCGAACTGAGTCGTTCGAAAACCCGTAAGGCACGCTCTAAAGCAACAATTATTGCCGAGTTTAAAGACTGACTATTAAGTACATTCGACATAAAAATAAGCCAAGCTACCGAAAATAAGGCACCACTTGTTATAAAAGGAAAGTGCTCATTAACAAATAATCGATAATTTTGCCAATCCAAAAACTGTACTTTAAAAATATATGAGGCAGTAATAAACACATTTAACGCTGTAGTTACGATTAGAAAGTACCAAATAGGCTCTTTGTTAATTATACAAACGTACAATATGATTAACTTTAATATGCTTTCGGCCCACGCTATAGCCGTTGGTAACTTGTTTAAGCCCAAAACATATAAAAATGCCCAGCTAGGCAAAGAACTCAAAATCAGTAAAACGATAAAGTTAGTTGAATAATTAATTTCTAAAAAAGTAAATTCAAAACCAGAAAAGTAAACAGCTCCTGCAGCTATAAACCTAACTAAACCATATATCCCAGCAAAGTTTATTAATCCTTCTTTTTTACGATCTTTCTGCACCAGATAATGAGTTGTATTACTAAAGCCACTAGAGAGTAAACCAACACCGAATGTACAGGCATAAAAAAACAACATCCCCTGCTCTGGCTTATCTCCCTGAAAAATGATAATTGGCGCCATTAAGCTAAAGGCTAATTGGGGGAAATATAAAGCTGCAGCAGAAAGTAAGGCTGTTATTTTAGTACGCGCATATTTAGAAATGATGGCTTAATTCCTCAAGAATACTTTGTATATACTTTTTAGAATTGATACAGGCAAAAGGCGAGTCGACGCTCTTAAACAAAACAATATAGCGCCACTCAATTTACTGGTATATCCAAGTTGATTTTTAACTTTGGCTAATTGCCACTCTGACTTTACATAATTCCAACCGGAACGCCTTTTTTCCATTCCATTGCCAATACGAGCATCAACCAATGACTCTGGCATTAAGATAAATTGAGCATTATTACTTTTCATGCGTAGCCACAGATAGTAATCCTCCATAAAATGAAGGTGCAAGTAACCTCCTGCAAGTAAAACGGCATCCTTTTTAAACAACACAGCCATATGATTTATAACATTTCTTTTTGCCAGTTGTTTTTTTAAATGTTCTGATTGCGACGCACAACGGAAACGCTGCAAATCCCCAGGAACTTGATCAAACTCTTCTACGGTAGCACTAACCAGATCAGCATTTTTCTCAACAGCTATCTTAAGTTGCTTTTCAAAGCGTTCAGGTGCATTTATATCATCGGTATCAAAACGTGCTATATAACTATGCGTGCATGCTGCCAAGCCATGATTAAGCGCATCACCTAAGCCTTGGTTAGTTTGCAGTGCAACTACTTTAATATTTAACTTTTTTTGCCATCGCTGTACGATAATTTGTAGTTCATCACCTACAGGTCCATCAAATACCAGTATAACTTCATCAGCTTTTAAGCTCTGTTCATTCAAGCTAGAAAGCGCCATTTGCAAATATTCTGGTGATTCTCCATGATACAAAGAACCTAGCGCAGAGAATTTGGGAAGTAGTAATCCCATTTATCGCCCCATCCCAAAGATCACCGTCTTTACTGTTAATAACAGTATTTTTAAATCCAAAAAACTTGAGTGATGCTTAATATAGTGAATATCGTACTTGTGTTTCCATACTGCATCTTCAACTGAAGCGCCATATGGATAGCTTACCTGCGCTAATCCAGTCACTCCTGGTTTAACTGCATGCCTAAAGCGATAGTAAGGGATCACTTTCTCGAGTTCAGTAATAAAAATTTCTCGTTCCGGCCTAGGACCTACAATCGACATTTCACCTTTGAGGACATTGACTAGCTGTGGAATTTCATCAATTCGTGTTTTCCTAATGAAATGACCGACTTTAGTTACTCTTATGTCATTTTCGTCAGCCCATTGTGCGCCATCTTTTTCGGCGTCATTTCGCATGGAACGAAATTTAATAACCTTAAATTCTTTATTATATTGCCCTGTTCTTTTTTGCAAAAAAAACAATGGCCCCTTGCTCTCTAGCTTTATTGCAATTGCAGCTAATAAAGAAATTGGCAGAGTAACAATCAAGATCGCTAAGGAACTAGTAATATCTAAAAATCGCTTAACTAATTGGGTTCTCTTTTGCGATAAAATAGAAAACGCTTTTTGATGCAAAAAGTAGCTACTATGAAGCAGTGACACCTCAGTATATTTTAATCGCTCATCCAAGTAACTCACCAGGGGCTCAACCCAAGCTCCGCACTCTGTGGCACTCACTAAAAAGTTTCTTTGCTGTTTACCCAGCGCTGCACTCTTAAAGTGGCATATTACCTTTTTACTGAAATTATCAATGTTATAGCGATTTATGACTATGGTGAACTCGTAATTAATAGCAATAGCTTCCACTTCCGAGACGGCTTCATCAGGGCAATACAAGTATATAATATCTTGCTTTAATGCTTCTTTTTTCGATTTAAATGGTTTTTCCATTCGTCTCAAAATAGACATATCCTCAAAAGAAACACCTTCAGCTTGATTTGGTATTATTTTAAAACCCATAACAAAACCTTAAATCAACATAATTTTTCATAAATACACTAACCCTGACGATTAAAGTGTCTAAAAACCACAACCATTGAGCTGAGTAAAAAGCCTAATAATAAACCTATTAAACAGATTAGGGCACGGCTTGGTTTTGACTTTTCTTGTGGGGCAATCGCAGGATCAATTGTTTTAAAAACATACTCATCACGCACATTCGCTAACATAATAGTTCGCGCCTGTTCTTCAACCAACTTGTATAAAACAGCTCTAATATCAACAACTTTAGTCTGCTCTAATTGCTCTGTAAGAAACTCAGTGCTTTTTAGGGCCTCTGCTACGTCTCTTTCCTTCATTTCTTTGTTAATTTCTAAAATTAACCAGTTAACCCATTGCTGTGCGATAAAAGGTGATAGATGCTCTATCGATACTTGAACCATACCCGTATCTGGATCTTCCATAACATTAAACAACTCCATAAATACTTTATAAGCTTCTTGAGTTGATGGCTTAGGTGTATAGGGTGGACTCACCTCACGCACCCAAGTTTTAGTTGTTGGATCATACAAATCAGCATCAAAAGAAAGTGTATTGCTAGCTAGGCTCCAACTTTCTGCAGCAATAAGGTCAGGTAAAATTTTATATTTTTCAATAAAATTAGCTATGAACTGCCGAGATTTAATAACTTCAATTGCTAATTGAGTATTGCTGGTCGCTGGAGAACCAAGATTAATTCCAGCTAGACTAGCCATACCGCCTAATTGACCGGTTAAACCGGCCAAGCCACTATTGTCATTTTTTTCTGAAGGAGCGAGTAAAACTTCTGACTTATAAATGTTTGGCATTTGCAGTGCAAAAAACACAGAACCTAATAAGAATATTATGGTTGTAATTGATATAGCTAACTTACTTTTCCAAATAATTAAGAACAAATCTTTGTAATTAATTTCATCGACTAACAACTCTTTTTCCGTACCTAAATTTTGCATATTAACCATCTTCATTATCTTAAGTTACTTTTGAAAATACACTTTCGTATTCAAAGCTATAACTCTAATTAAGCTTAATAACTTATTAGTAATTTAATTAAATACTACTAATCGCAGCAACTGCTACACCAAGTTGATAAATGATTTGTGTGGCTGTGCTCCACAGTGTCAGGTTATCCATATAACCAGAATTGAGTGGAACTACAATTGTGTCACCAGCCTCTAGCATTTGTGAATCATTGACAGCAAACCAACTTCCTGAATTTGGAATTTTCACTGAGCCGTTGGCTTTGATAATATAGATACGCTCATCATCAGCGCGCTCTTTTAAACCACCACTAAGGGCGATGTAATCATTATATGAAATACCCGGTTTAAATAAGTGAGATGTGGCATAGTTTACTTCGCCTATTACACTGATAGAGTCACGCTTACTTGGCACATATAAAGTATCGCCGTCTTGCAGAACCAGCTTTTGTTTATCTTCAACGATTAAAGGAAGATCAATAACGAGTCGCCCTACCGCTTCTATATCTGCTAAGTCGATAAGTAACTTGTTCATCTCATCGTACGATAAAGTTCTGGCGCCTTTCTCAAAACTTTTTTGCGCAAGATCACGACGTAACTCTTCTGATAACTTAGTTAATTGCTGCTGCTCTTGTTTACGAATCGACTCGCGTGTGAAAATCGCAGCCTTCTCTTCAGCAAACTCTGAGAACCCACCTGCGCGCTCTAGTAGGTTAGTCAATGTTTCACCACGACGAATTGTATAAGTTCCAGGGAATTTAACTTCACCTTTTAACTCAACTTTTACATTTTCTTGCCAGTTAGGGATTGAGAATACATTTAAACTATCTTTACTTCGCAGTTTTCGGTTATCACCAAGTTCCCCTAGCATAGCTTTATGTAAATTAAACTTTATGTGCTCGACTTTAGAAGCATCACCAGCTAATAACCGGGTAATTTCAGCTTGCTCTGTATAAGCAGATTCAAGTAACCCACCTGCGGCTATAATTAGTTCGTTAACTTCAGCGCCTACTGTTAATGGATATACACCTGGGTAAGCAACGTGACCATTTATTTCAATTAACTGCATGGCTTGAGTTACTGAAGCTTGCTGTTTTAATTTAGCTTTGATTGGTTTTAATATGTTGTAGCGACTAAAGATTGAATAATCTTCAGGCGCAAGCTCAGCAGCCTCTTCAGCCGCTTTTCTTTGCTTGGCCAATTGAGCAATAGTTAAATTGGCGCCGTCATCAGGCTTTTTGAAAGGATCTTCACTTTGAATAACCCCTATGTATTTTTCGAATTCTTTCTTTTGATACTTATGCCACTGCTCAACTTTGATTTGTTGTTGCTGTTGTTTTTCGGTCAGTGCCATATTTGTTAGCGCTAACTCTTCAGCTTCTTTTGCTTCAAAGCGGCTAAAAACTAATAACTTGTCATTTGCTTGCAACTCTAAATCGTGTTCAGCTGCTTTTACAATCGCTTGCGCAATATCAAATTGATACACCTCAATATCGCCTGCAATATTGATTTCACGCACTAACAAAGCATAACTAAGGTCAGCTTGTGGTAACAAATCACCACGAACAGACGTAAATACATCAGAAATACGCTTACCTTGATGCCATTGATAACTTCCTGGGCGAGCTACTGCACCAATAACGGTAATTGAGTTTTGAATCTGTAAACTTACCGGATTAAAACGAATTCTGTCGCCATCTTGCGGAATATAGTTGATATCGTTAACACTAAAATCGACTGATAAAATTTCTTTCGCATTGTAATTATTAAAGCGCTCGATAATTGCTTTTTGTGCATACGCTTCTGGCTTTAAGCCACCGGCCATTTTCAATATATCTTGGGCAGTTTCATTATTTTTTATTTCAAAGATTGCAGGACGTTTAACCAGCCCTTCAACAGCAACTTGGGCCCCTACGGGTGGAACAAAAACCACATCGCCTGATTTTAAAGTGATATCGTTTCTACTATCACCTTTAATCAGTAATTCATACAGATCAAAGTTTGCAATGACTTTACCAGCACGTTTTACTTGAATATTACGTAAGGATGCAATGTCTGATACACCACCACTAATAAAAAGTGCATGCGACACTGTGGTCAACGACGATACGCTATAACTACCCGGCTTATATGCTTCACCTAACACTAAAATACGCATACTGCGCAATTGACCTAAAGATACAAACGCTTTTACGCCTATAATTTCTTGTTCAACTTTAGCTTTGATAAGTTCTTTTATTTCACCAAATGTAAGCCCAGCAACGGTGACAGGGCTTAAGTTAGGTATATTAATTCGGCCTTCACGATCCACTACAACTTCGTAGCTTTCACTTTCTTTACCATAAAAGTTAATTTTTAATTGATCACCGCGGCCAATTAAATATGTTTCTGGTACAGCCGCATTTTCACTTGGCATGAAGGTCGTAGGCTCACCAGAGAATAACTCGTAACCAAAAGGCTTGATTTCATCTCTTTGTGGATCAAAGCGTTCTTCGTCTGTTAAAACTGGCTCTTCTTGTTCTTGACGCGGATAAACAGTTTGTTGTTCTTCTGCTGCTGCGCTAGGTGATGATTGATTACCAGTGATACTCGTTAGATCAACACCATATTGCATAGCAAGTGCTTCTTGCTGCGCTTTCGGTAGCTTTTTAAATTGTTCAATTTGCGATGCAGTAGGAGTGAAAGCAAATGCAGATGCAGTCGTTAGCAGTAAAAAAAATATTAAAAATCGTTTAAAAAGCATCACAAGTAGGTTTTTCCTAGAACAACGGCCAAAAGATTGGCTATTCTACATTATTTACAAACAAATAAAAAAGGGACTTACGTCCCTTTATTACAGTTAAATGTCACTAAACGAGGCTTAATTGTTAAAAACTGTAAACCAATGTCAGCGACGTTTCTGTGTCTGTGCTTTCTTTGTCGTCAGCAACAACTGAGTTGTTAGTAATGTTATAAGCAACCTTCATTTGTAATGAACCGTTGATTTTAGCTAAAAGCGCTGTTTCTGAGCGTGTTTTAGTGTTGGTATCACCGTATTCGACTGAAACTAACTGAGTAAGCTTTGCGTTATCAGAAATTTGCCAATTATAATCAAGCTTACCTAGAGCGATAACCTCACCTTCACGCTCACCCGCTAAAGAGTTACCATTTTCATCAACTTCGGTACTCGTATCAGGATATTGAAAGTACTTATAACCAGGACCAATTTCAGCATTTAACCACATGTCAGAGCGGTCTAATAAACGTTGACCATAACCCGCTGAAATAACCGACTCACTACGATAAGCACCAAAGTAATCAGAAACGTGTGAACCATAAACATATAAATGCGCATGCTCTTCATTTAACTTATAGTTACCTTGTACTGATAACGAGTATTTTTCGTTAGTACGTTGCGTTTCTTTTATACCAGCATCATTCTCAACGTCGTCTTCTTTATAAAGACCGTTAATTTTATACTCGTTGTTCCAGCTTTCTAAGTTATGTAACGCCTTGATGCCGCCTTTAAGGGTGGTTGTTTCTGTATTACCGCTGGTAATAATTGCACCTAGCTCACTGGTAACTTCCCATGTTTTAGTATCTTCAGCGAATGCGTTAGTTGCAGCAGATGCTGCAACTAAAATTGATAAAAGCTTTAATTTCATTAAAAAATAACCTTTGCTACTTGTTTGGTTGATTAATCTTGCTTGTGAAGGTGAACATCCATTTGCGGAAATGGAATAGTGATATCCGCATCATCTAATGCGATTTTAATGTTCTCAATTAAAGACCAATAAGTTGGCCAGTAATCGCCTGAGTTAACCCAAGGACGCACAATGAAGTTTACGCTTGAATCTGCAAGCTCTGACACTGATACGTTATAAGCTGGATCTTTAAGAATGCGTGACTCTTGATCTAGGACTGATTTAAGTACTTCTTTTGCTTTGCGTAAGTCTGCATCGTAACCAACACCAATAACTAGATCGATACGGCGAGTTGATTCGCGCGAGTAATTAATAATTGAGTCAGACATAATTTTAGAGTTTGGCATGATGATAACTTTGTTATCTGGTGTGCGTAGTTCAGTAGAGAAAATTTCGATTTTTTTCACTGTACCAGCTTTACCGCCAGCTTCGACATAATCACCCGATTTGAAAGGACGAAGTAATATAATAAGTACGCCAGATGCGAAGTTAGATAGTGAACCTTGCAGTGCTAAGCCAACTGCTAAGCCTGCAGCACCTAAAATAGCGATAAATGAAGTGGTTTCTATGCCTATTTGTGACAATGCCATTAAGATTGTTGCCATAAATACGATGGCATAAACAATGCTAGATACGAACGAACCTACAGCTTTATCTACTTTCTTTTTGTCGAATGCTTTTTCAGTTAGGTTAGAGCAAAATTTTGCAACACGACCACCCAGTAAAAAGATCACCAATGCAATTACAGCTTGAATGCCATAATGCAAAATCAAACCTGAGTTTTCGTTTATCCAGTTAAGTATTGTATCCATTATCACTCCTGATATTCAGTATTAAGCAGTTTGCTGGTTAAATTATATCTGATTTCAATTTATTATTTAATTAATTAATCTATTTATCTTTAAAAGAACATCTTTAGGGTTAATTTTTATTTTACCTAACCAGATAAAAAAGTGATTTAAAAACTCATCACAAGGCCATTTTATGAACAAAAATATTCAATTCTAAATTTTTTTCATTTTTTTTGCTCTTAACCCTTCACAAGATTTATTATTTTATGTATTATCCGCGCCACACCAAACAAGGTGTGTTGTGGCGGTTGTAGCTCAGTTGGTAGAGCCCCGGATTGTGATTCCGGTTGTCGCGGGTTCAAGCCCCGTCAATCGCCCCATCTTTTCCCTTCTTAATTTCAATATCAAATACGTCTTAAAATTTCATCCTATTGATTAATTCATATTAAGCACAAGCCAGAAATAATGGCTGAAGCCTGTTCCTACAAGAAATATACACACATGCATTATCCCGTAGGTGAGCGCTTTAGCGCCGATTAGCTGTTGCGTATAACCTAAGCTTAAACATAATCACACCTGAAGCCTGTTCCTACAAGAAATATACACATGCATTACTCGTAGGAGAGCGCTTTAGCGCCGATCAGCTGTTGCATATAACCTAAGCTTAAACACAATCACGGCTGAAGCCTGTTCCTACAAGCAACATACACATGCATTATCCCGTAGGAGAGCGCTTTAGCGCCGATTAGCTTTTACATATAACCTAGGTCTAAACATAATCACGGCTGAAGCCTGCTCCCACAAGCAACATACACATGCATTATCCCGTAGTAGAGCGCTTTAGCGCCGATTAGCTGTTGCATATAACCTAAGCCTAAACACAATCACACCTGAAGCCTGCTCCTACAAGCAACATACAATATATACACATGACCTCGTAGGAGAGCGCTTTAGCGCCGATTGCATAATTTAATCTATACTTCATTAAACCGTTTTATATTTAAAGGATTAAAATGAAACTTCGGTCACAGCAGCTACGTCAACATCGTCACTCTATTATTAACCATTATTATTCTGTGACCACATGTACACATCAACGAGTTAAATTATTTGAAGATTTTTGTAATGCGCGAATTCTAATACGCTCACTAAAACAATCTGATTTAAATGGCTTAACTAAAACAATTTGCTTTGTAATAATGCCTGATCATATGCATTGGTTATTGCAGCTGAAAACACAAGATTCGCTATCTTCGGTGGTGGCTAAAGTAAAAGGGCGTACATCATTTCTCATGCACAAAGCTAAAAATGAGCAAATTTGGCAAGCTGGTTTCTACGATTCATTAATTCGAGATGAAGAACATTTATTACATCAAGCAAGATACATAGCTGCCAACCCAATGAGAGCCGGTATTGTTGACAACCTTGGAAGTTATCCCCATTGGGATTGTATTTATTTAAACCCCTCTGAACATGATTAACACAATCACGGCTGAAGCCTGTTCCTACAAGCAACAACACACACATGACCTCGTAGGAGAGCGCTTTAGCGCCGATTAGCTTTTACATATAACCTAGGTCTAAACATAATCACGGCTGAAGCCTGTTCCTACAATAAACATACAATACACACATGACCTCGTAGGAGAGCGCTTTAGCGCCGATTAGCGTACCCTCGCTAACTTTACTCTCGCCAGCTCGCAAGCTGCTTTCTTGCAGACAAAAAAATGCCACCTTTCGGTGGCATTACACACGGGATTATTTCTACATTATAGAAATTCTTTTCAAAAATAAGGTTCTAGGTGCTACAAAGTTTGTAATAGCTCGATTCTTGTCAAACTTTTCCTAGCACCTACGAAGTTATCTATTTCCAGCTTTTCATCTTGTGCCCTTTAACAGCATAGAAAAGGATGAATAAATAACAAGGTAACATTACGATATAAGCGCCCTGCTGAGCCTCGGCAGAATCCACACCACCGCTTGCTAGACCCCAAAATAGTGGTCCAAACGCACCACCGGCGATACCCATTACAAGCAGACCAGAACCAACACTGGTTAATTTACCTAACCCAGACAACGCTAACGGCCATACCGCAGGCCATACAATAGCATTCGCAAATCCTAACACAGCTATCATCAATAGTGTATCTGGTAATTGTACCTCTAAACCAAGCGCTGTTGCGACAACCACTGAACTAGTATCGCTAAATACCACGGCAAGGGTTAGTACGCAGCCTAAAATAGCAGACAAACTCAATGCAGTTTGCTGCGAAATAACACGTGGTATAAGTGCAATACCTAAGATATAACCCAGCACCATACAAGCCATCGTATAAGAGGTCATGACACTATATTTTTCAACACCTAGCGATAACGCAAAAGTACCAATGGTATCGCCTGCAATCACCTCCACGGCTACATAAACGAACAAAGCAAGCACACCTAGTGCAAGACTTGGATGGGAAAGCGCTTCTTTTACTTGCCCTTTAGCACCTTGCTCCTCATCATCAACAAGCTCTGGTAATGGCATCTTAGTCACGGCAAATGCCAGTGCACCAATAAATAGCGCTAACCCTAAATAAGGGTAAATTAAACTATTCGCCATTGAATCAATTTCAGCTTGTGATAAATCTTTACCAACGAGGCCAGTAAAATCACTTAAAATTAATGCTGTAAAAACGATTGGCGCAATCACGCCTGCGCCTTTATTTAATATCCCCATGATACTAACACGTGCAGCAGCTGACTCTTCAGGCCCAATCCTAACAACATACGGATTTACTGCTGTTTGCAACAAGGTTTGACCAGCCCCCATAACCAACTGCGCAAATAAAAACAAAGCAAACACTTGAGTTTTTGCAGCTGGAATAAATAACAAACCTGCCACCATCATGGTTGCCATACCGAGTGCCATACCATTTTTATAACCAACTTTACGAATGATCATTGCCGATGGCACTGCAGTAAAAGTAACAGCTATATAAAACGAGAATAAAATCAGTGACGCTTGAAATGGACTAAGCTGTAATACTTGTTTTAAGTATGGCATTAGTGAACCGTTCAACCAGGTTGCAAAACCTAGGATGAAGAATAAAGTGGCAACAATGGCCATGGGTATAAAGTTACTTTGTTTGTTTATTTTTGACACAGTGGCTTCCATAAAACTTCTTCTTGTTGCGAGCTATCGTTGTAATTATTTATTGCAATTAAGTTCAAAAAAACTTAAATCGACGATTAGCGTTGCTGTACTTTATAACACTTTGGCGACATTTAAATGACAATGTCGAAACAAAAATGACAGCGCTGCCATAAAACTTTACGTTAATTACAGCCATATTACTAGTAACAATTTATTTTACAACGGCACAAAAAAGGGCCTTTATGGCCCTTTCAAAACGTAATTAGTTACTAATATATTAATTTATATGAGTAATTCTGCTCTTCAGTTTACTATTTAAGCTACTACGTAATGCCACAGACTGCTGTTCAGAAACACTGATCGGAGCTGTATATTGCTGCCAACTCGCGCCATTATCTAAACTATACTCGGTATTTAAATATGCAAATGGCGTATTAATCTCAAGCTTACCATTGTTGATCACACCTCCAGGTACAGGTAAATTCAAAGTTACACCTGCATTTGCCAACTTTGTAAGCTCTTTCAAACCAACTGCAGCAGAAAATTGTGCCCAGTCTTTTTCTTGGCTTTTACGATCAACCTGCTCGCCCTCCCATGGTGCTTTATGCCATGCACGCTCAGCAACAGACAGAATTCGCGGGAATATCATTGCCAATACTTGATCTTCGGTTCGAATAGTTTCAGACCAAACTTGTCCTTGCATACCTAAGATGTTTTCTGGCTTTTCTAATTTTGGTAGTGGACGACCAACTAAAGCTTCAAGGTTATCTATCGGCTCCCGTGTTCGGGTGTAATCGGCATTGGCATACACATCGTCTGGCATATAATTAAATGCTTTTTTAGTATCGGTATAGCGAGTTGCCCAATAATACCCACGTTCTTCTGGGTGAGCTTCATAAGGATGGTCAAAGTATAAGTGTGTACCATGCGATAATATAACTTGATAACCTGCATTGGCAAGGCGGTAAGCTCTGTCTGCAACACCCCACTCCCAAATATTGTCCCAGACGTTTGCTGTAAAGGTTTTATTTGGAAATTCATCGCGCTTAAACGGGTTAGTGCGGTCATACATTAAACCATCTTCCCATGCACCTGGCGAAATACCGCGCTTTTCAAGTAACTTGGCCACACGTTGTGTAAAGTAAGGTTTTAGATCTGCGGCACCGGCAACCCCATTATTGGGGTCGGCAAACATTGCTTGGCATATTGGCGAGCCAACCCATGAACCGGCACCCACTTCATCGCCACCAAAGTGTAAGTTAGTCAATTGCACACCGGCTTCGCGGTACATTTGTTGTAATTCGTAGGTAACCTTATCTAAAAAAGCATAGGTTGAATCCATGCATACGTTCATCGAGTTATCTTTGTAGTTTTGCACCGTCATATATACCGAGGTGTCTTTTGGATCGCTCAATAAATATTGTGTCGCTGCACTAATATCGACTTGCTGCGTTTCTTTTCCTGCATTATTTTTATTAATAAGGTTATTTTTAGCTGTTTTTTGAGCTTCATCAGCAAGCTTATGATAACGCGCTTCCATTGCTTTGATTGATGCTCGAGCATGCCCCGGCCCTTCAATTTCAGGAATGATTTGAATATGGCGGTCTTTAGCAAATGTTAGTAATTCAATAAACTCGCTGCGGGTTAAGTAACCATTACCTGAGCCCGATTTAAATGGCCCGGTTCCTAACTGTGTTAATAAACATTCTTTTTCTTCAAGGTCAAAACAGCGATAACCACCAATATCAGTTAGCTCTGGTAATCCTGGAATTTCTAAGCGCCAACCTTCATCTTCTGAAAAGTGCCAATGTAGTTTATTCATTTTATAACGCGCCATTTGCTCAACCAATTTGAACATAGCGTCTTTGCCGTGGTAATTGCGGCCATTATCATAGTGCATACCACGCCAGGTATAACGAGGGCTGTCTTCAATCTCAAGTTGTGGAATGTCTACAGTACCTTGGCTATTTGCCGGGAGTAGATTAAGTAAGCTCTGCATGGCATAGAAGACACCGGCATTATCACTCCCAACAATTTCAATACGATCGTCATCTATTTCAAGAGTGTAACTTTCTGATTTACCACCGGCCAACTGTGGATTTACTTTTAAACTGATCAGTTTTTCTTTTGCTAGTTTGATGTGATCTGGCTGTGCTTTTAAGGTCAGGCCATAGTCATCTTGCAAATCTTGCATAAACACCATGACTTCGTTCTTTAACTGACCTTGGAAAGTGATCTGCCAGCTGCTATCAAGTGTTGCAGTACCGCGATTAAACTCTACTTTTTGTGGCTTTGGAATGATCCGCTTTAATGCGTCTTGTTGCGATACTTGACTTGTCGTTTGTTGATTACGCTCAAAACGCACTTTTGGGGTGACTAATACCGTTAAATCTTTTGGCTCGTTATAACGACGCAGTTGATTTTCACGCTCGAACGGTGCAACAAACTGGGTCATATCTTCGCTGTCAGTATTTGCAAAAATAGCCGGTTTATTATCACCAGATACAAAAAAAGCACGTGGCATAAAATCAGAATAAGCAACCACCCAAACTTGAGCGTCAAACTCAAGTACTAAGCTTTTACCTGAAGCTAACCCTGTAAAGTTTTTAGTTGGGGTAATGCGATGTAAATCACCATTTACGTGTTCAATATTTAAACCCGCAACTAGCTCAGTACTGATCTTACGAACTGAGTGAATATACAACTGCCAGTCACTTTCACCTGCAGGAAGTGCAACATCAGATTGGTTGTTTAGTGTAATAGTTCCTAAAAAACCAGCGTCTTTATTATGAAAGTTATCTACCACAGCAAATGTCAGAGTGGTCTCTTTGGCAAAGTTATTCACATCAGTTTGCGAAAACTGCGCCTGTGCCATTAATGGCATTATCGCGATCAAACTCGCTAAAGTTCGCTTTTTAAAATCCATTGCTCTCTCCTCGTTGTATACCCTAAGACTACGCATTTCCCCCCACGTAATCTGTTATTTATTATTATTTATTCACCACCATCATATAAAAGATAAAATGACAGCGCTATCATTAATTGAAAAAATAGGGAATAAGCGGTAAGCGGTAAGCGGTAAGCGGTAAGCGG
>NZ_JACJEV010000053.1:0-19586 GCF_014164235.1 Pseudoalteromonas sp. SG44-17
CAGTTGTTGAAGACGAGCCAGTTGTTGAAGACGAGCCAGTTGTTGAAGACGAGCTGGTTGCTGAAGATGAACCAGTTGTTGAAGATGAACTTACAGATGCGTTAGAAGATGAATATCGTAGTGATTTCGCGACTGAACTAGAAGATCCACTGGAACAATCGTTGTCAGATGACCAGCTTGATGATGATTTTATGGCTGATCTCACCCAAACAGATTTTGATGCATTGCTTAGTGAGTTGGCTGAACCTGAGTCTTTAGAAATAGATGATAGCAGCGAGTTTGAAGTTGATTTCAATGCGTTACTCAGTGAAGATCTTGCTGCACTTGAAGAGCTTTCAGTACCTGATGATATGCCGTCGGCTGAGCAATTAAGTGAAGACGTGAATGCATCAACAAATGAGGACATCGTTGCGGATGAATTCGTCGATATTGATGCTTTGATTGAACAAAGTGATGATACAAGCTTAGATTATGAACCTTATGATGATGTAAATATGGATGTCGGATTAAGTGAGTTTGATGCCTTACTTGCTGGAGATAACCCAACTGATGTGGATGCTGAAAGTGGCGGTTATTCTGCAAAACTTGATTTAGCACGTGCTTATATTGAAATAGGGGATATGGATGCAGCCCTTGATGCTATTGACGAAGTGATAGCAAATGGTCCCGAAGAAGTACAAGAAGAAGCACAAAGCTTAAAAGCAAAATTACTGTAAGTTGTTTCTGCATTTATAGTTAAAACGGGGAGTAAATTTAGTTTACTCCCCGTTTTTTTAGCAATAGAAAAAAGGTCGCTTGGCTACTGTGCGCTTAATTTGTATAGAGTCACTTTTATTGCAGCGTCAGATAGCATAAAATGCCCCGTTCATTAGCACAGTAGGTAAAGCAGTAATTATGCGAGTAGCACTTGGAGTTGAGTACAACGGCGCCCGTTATAGTGGTTGGCAACGTCAATCGCATGTAAATAGCGTACAACAAGAAGTAGAAACCGCGCTTTCGCGTATTTGTAATCATCCAGTTGAAATAGTCTGTGCTGGACGCACTGATGCCGGCGTGCATGGCACTGGGCAAGTGGTGCATTTTGATACCGATGCTGAACGCGATATGGTTGCATTTACTATGGGTATGAATACCTTGCTACCGAAAGATATTGCTATTCGCTATGCAAAACCGGTGAGTGATGATTTTCATGCACGTTTTAGTGCTACTGCTCGTCGTTATCGTTATGTTATTTACAATAACGCCTTTCGAGGAGCAATATTAAATGAAGGCGTTACGCATTTTCATCACCCACTTGATGAAACTAAAATGCAAGAAGCATGTCAATATCTATTAGGTGAGCATGATTTTACGTCATTCAGAGCTTTGCATTGTCAAGCGAATACTGCTACACGTACTATTCATCACTTGTCGGTTGAGCGTCAAGGCAGTTATGTGATTATTGATATTAAGGCTAATGCATTTTTACACCACATGGTGCGTAACATTACCGGTTGCTTAACCGATATTGGTATTCATAAGCAGCAACCTGTGTGGCTAAAAGAGTTACTTGATTTAAAAGAGCGAGCCAAAGCCAGTGCGACGGCAAAGGCGGCAGGTTTATACTTAGTTGATGTTGACTATCCGGCGCGGTTTGAAATTCCGTCGACACCACTTGGCCCTTTATTCTTAACGGATGTGAATGGTTAATTGGTGATAAATTAAACATAACCTTGCAGGCATTTCACTACTAAGACCAGTTTTTTATACCGCCTGTGTGGAATTCATGTTTTAATTGAAAAAATTTGTCTGTCAATAATGATTTGGCAGGAACGCAGCAAAGCACAGAATAGTATTAAGAGAGTTGCAAATGAGTTGGTTAGAAAAAATCCTACCTAAAACAACAAAGTCTTCGGCTCGTAAAGAGATCCCTGAAGGTGTTTGGGCAAAGTGTACAGATTGTGATTCGATTTTATATAAAGCTGAATTAGAAAAATCACTCAATGTATGTCCTAAATGCAATCACCACATGCGTGTGAGTGGCCGTAAACGCCTTGAGCACTTTTTGGATGATGGCGACCGCCAAGAACTTGGCACACAGCACGAACCAAAAGATATTTTAAAGTTTAAAGACTCGAAAAAATATTCAGATCGTATCGCCGCCGCACAAAAATCAAGTGGCGAAAAAGACGCATTAGTCGCGATGAAGGGACGCTTAAAAGGCATTCCAGTGGCCGCCGTCGCATTTGAATTTTCATTTATGGGTGGGTCAATGGCATCGGTTGTTGGCGCACGTTTTGTGGATGCTGTTGATCAGTGTTTAGAGCATAAGATGCCGCTAATTTGCTTCTCAGCTTCAGGTGGCGCACGTATGCAAGAGGCACTAATGTCGCTTATGCAAATGGCTAAAACCAGTGCTGCACTTGCTAAGATGAGCGAACAAGGCTTACCGTTTATCTCAGTAATGACTGACCCAACTATGGGCGGTGTATCAGCATCATTAGCTATGCTAGGTGATATCAACGTGGCGGAGCCAAAAGCATTAATCGGCTTTGCGGGTCCTCGTGTAATTGAACAAACTGTGCGCGAAACCTTACCTGAAGGCTTCCAACGCAGTGAATTTCTACTCGAGCATGGTGCCATCGATATGATTATTGATCGCCGTGAAATGCGTGACACACTTGCCCGCATACTAGCTAAATTTATGAACTTGCCTTCTACGGAACAAGAGCATAGAGTAGCGTAAATTTCAGCTTTACTGATCACACGCTATGACAAAAAATCTTCCTAGCCAATCATCAAGCCTTGATGATTGGCTTTGTTATTTAGAAAGTGTTCACCCAGCAAATATTGCCATGGGTTTAGAACGCGTTGCCAAAGTTGCCAATACAATTGGTTTACTAGATAGCCCAAGTAAAATTATTCTAATAGCCGGCACCAATGGCAAAGGCACCACTGCCCGATGTTTAGAATCACTGCTGCTGGCCCAAGGTTATTCGGTTGGTACCTATGCATCTCCTCATTTAATTCATTATAACGAACGAGTGCGTATTAATGGCGCTGAGCTTGATGATCAATTTCATGTTGATGCGTTTGATTTGCTCGAGCAAGGCCGCGGTGACACGCCACTGACTTATTTTGAGTATGGCACCTTAGGCGCACTGGCTATTTTTAAACGCCATAGCGTTGATTATGTGCTGTTAGAAGTGGGTTTAGGTGGGCGTTTCGATGCTACCAATATTGTTACTCCATTTGCCAGTGTGATCACCACCATAGATCTAGATCATAAAGAGTACCTTGGTGATACGCGAGAGCTTGTGGGTTATGATAAAGCAGGGATCTTCCGTACTGGCACACCTGCCATTGTCGGCGATTTAAATATACCGCACACAGTCACCGACTACGGTCATGAAATTAACGCGGTGATGCATTTATCTGGGCGAGACTTTATATTTAAAGAGCATGCGCAAAGTTTTAGTTGGCAATATCAAGCCCATCACTTTGAGTTTGCTAAACCATCAATCCCATGCCAAAACGCGGCAACGGCACTAACCACATTAGCCGTGTTAGATTTATTACCTAGTGAGGCATTGATCCGTGATTGTTTAGCTAATTTAGTTGTTGAAGGGCGTTTTCAGCAACTAAGCAGCAAACCTATGGTCTATACTGATGTGGCACATAATGCTGAATCTGCACGCTATTTAGCTAAAAAGTTAGCTAACCTGCAAGATCAAGGCTTTAAAGTTCATGCGTTAGTCGCTATGCTGGCTGATAAAGACAAAGTCGCTGTATTAAATGAAGTTAGCCCGGTAGTTGATGCGTGGTGTTTAGCCGGACTTAATTGCTTTCGTGGCGATAAAGTAGAGAATTTAGCTAAATCCATGGATAATGTGCATACAAGCGCGCCAATTGAAAAATATCAAACAGTTGCAGACGCATTGGATGGTGTGTTGCCACAGCTTGATGAGAAGACGGTGTTAATCATATTTGGCTCCTTCTTAACTGTTGCAGCTGCTATCAATTATTGGAAAAAATAGAGAGGAATCAGGTGAACTCAGGCTTTATAAATCGTTTAGTCGGCACAACTATTGTGGTGATTGCAGCTATCGTGTTTATTCCTAATATTCTTGATGGCGAAAAAGTACATTACAAAGAAGGCTTTAAAGCCATTCCGGAACGTCCTGAGTTCACAACTATTGACTTGCAAGATTCAATAGATGATCAAGTGGCTAACGCACAACAGCCAAACGAAGAGCCTGAGGAAGATATATTGCCAGATGATGACCTACTCTCAAGTTCCTCTGAAGCAGTTGTAGAGACGACGCCAGTAGCGAAAAAAATGGTTGAAGCATCGACTGAGCAAACTACTGTAGCAACGACTACAGCACAACCTGTTGAAAAAAAGTCTGAGCCATCACGTAAGCCTGAAGAAAATTTATCGAAAATGGCATATGTAATTCAGTTGGGGAGCTTTTCGCATAGTGCGAATGTAAAATCGCTACAAGCTAAACTAAGTGACAAAGGGTTTAAAACCTTTACCCGTCCAGTTAAAACACCAAATGGTACTTTAACCAAAGTTTTTGTGGGTCCGTCGCTTGATAAAGCCCAGCTTGAGAGCAAACTCCCTGAATTAAAAGCACTTACTAAACTTAACGGAAAAGTTACCCAATTTGAAGTAGCAAAATGATCTGGCATTTAGTGCTGACCTCTTATAGAATGCGCCCCAAATTAACGACTAGTTGGTTCATATGATCTGGGTTGATTACGCCATCTTTGGCATTATTGCACTGTCTACTATTATCGGTTTAATTCGTGGCTTTATAAAAGAAGCAATGTCTTTGGCTGTGTGGGCTGGCGCATTTATCATATCTAGCTTGTTTTACCAATATTTAGCATCATTCCTAACAAGTATTTCTGAACCCCTTTTAAGAAATGCAGCGGCCATTGCCATATTATTCTTTGCGACGCTATTGTTAGGCGGATTGTTAAACTACCTTCTAGGTGAACTTGTACAACGTACTGGTTTGTCTGGCACAGACCGTGTCTTCGGCATTGTCTTTGGTGCACTTCGTGGCGTGTTGGTCGTGAGCGCGTTACTCTTCTTTCTTGATGCTTTTACTGGTGCACCCAATACGCACTGGTGGGGTAACTCTATTTTGATCCCAGAATTTGGCTTTGTTGTTGAGTGGTTTTTTTCATACCTCGAAAATAACTCTAGCTTTTTAAATTCGGTCAACCGTTAATCGGCGAGGAAAAATTTCATGTGTGGTATCGTTGGAATAGTCGGAACATCTCCTGTAAATCAGGCGATTTATGATGGCTTAACTGTTTTGCAACACCGTGGCCAAGATGCCGCGGGCATCATTACCATTGAAAACAACACCTTTAGTTTACGCAAAGCAAATGGCTTAGTGAAAGATGTATTTCACACCCGTCATATGAAGCGTTTACAAGGCACTATTGGTATCGGCCATGTACGCTATCCGACAGCAGGTTCTTCTAGCTCGTCTGAAGCGCAGCCGTTCTATGTTAACTCACCGTTCGGTATTGCTTTAGCACACAACGGTAACTTAACCAATGCAGAGCAGCTTAAAGAGCAATTGTTCTGTGAAGCACGTCGCCACGTTAACACAACCTCAGATTCTGAAATTTTACTTAACATCATGGCTCATGAATTAAGTAAACCAAATAAACTACATCTTGACCCTGAAGATATTTTTAACGGTATCACCGAAGTTATAAATAAAGTTCAAGGCGGTTATGCCACCATCGCTATGGTAATTGGCCATGGTATTATCGCGTTTCGTGACCCAAATGGTATTCGTCCATTAGTGTTTGGTAAACGTGAAACTGCAAATGGCACTGAGTATATGTTTGCCTCTGAAAGCGTTGCGTTAAAAACTGATGGTTTTGAATTTGTGCGTGATGTCGCTCCTGGTGAAGCGATATATGTTACTGAAGGCGGTGAGTTTTACTCACAAACATGCGCAGATAAAGTATCTTATTCGCCATGTATCTTTGAATTTGTTTACTTTGCACGTCCAGACTCAAATATCGATCGCATGTCTGTTTACGCTACACGTGTAAATATGGGCACTAAGCTTGGCGAAAAAATTGCTCGCGAATGGGCTGATAAAGATATTGATGTTGTTATTCCAATCCCAGAAACATCATGTGATGTGGCATTGGAAATCGCCCGCGTACTTAATCTGCCATATCGCCAAGGGTTTGTTAAAAACCGTTACATTGGCCGTACGTTTATCATGCCTGGTCAGGAAATGCGTAAAAAGTCAGTACGTCAAAAGCTCAATGCAATTGACCGTGAGTTTAAAGGTAAAAACGTATTACTAGTTGATGACTCGATTGTACGTGGCACTACTTCAGCACAAATTGTTGAAATGGCGCGTGAGTCTGGTGCTAAAAACGTTTACTTTGCTTCTGCTGCACCTGAAATTCGCTTTCCGAACGTGTATGGTATTGATATGCCATCTGCGGCTGAGTTGATTGCCCATGGACGTGAAGTTGAAGATATCAATGCAAGCATTGGCTCTGATGGTTTGATTTTCCAATCGTTACCTGATTTGATTGCTGCCGTAGCGCAGGAAAACCCAGAAATTACACGATTTGAAACATCAGTATTTGATGGCCAATATATTACCGGTGGTATCGATCAGAATTATTTGAATCGTATTGAACAGCTGCGTAATGATTCGGCAAAAAGTAGTCGTGAAAGTGCCATGTCTTCTGGTTTAGAGTTACATAATCAAGAAGAAAACGGCTCAGATTAATCTCTGCCTAGCGAAATAAAAAAGGAGCTAAATTTAGCTCCTTTTTTGCGAAGGAAAGAAAATAATAACACTACTTTATACTACATTTTACAGCTTCTAACGTTGAACTAGGTATCATGTAAAGGTTGGACTTACGATACCGTTGGTCCACAATATGGCGGTGACAGCTAAAATAATCACCAGTAAAATTAGTCCGCAAGTTACCACAGAGCTTGCGTAAATAAAGCCACGCTCTTGCGGTATATGCATCAAAATGGGCACACCGGTATACAGTAAGTAGACCGAATAGCCTAAAGCGACCAAACCCACACATACAACAAACCATAGCTCTGGCCAAAATGCCGCTAGTGCAGACATAAATACTGGTGTTGAAGTATACGCTGCAAGTTCTAAGGTTTGGGTAAAGGTTGGTTCTGCACCAAAAGTAACAGCCATCCAATGTGCTAAATAAGCCAGCGCAAACACACCCACAATTAAAGCGCCATACATAGCTGCAGCAATCAGTATTGCACTATCGTGGGTTAAAAATACCGGATTACCAGCCCCGATACTCCAGCCTAAATAAACCGATGAGTAATAACCCATTGCAGATGGAAACAACGCTATCAGTAATATATGTGATAGGCTATATGTTAAGCTCTCGTGGCGGTTATCTATTGTTTGCCACTCTTCGAGTGGATGGGCATATATGCCCCAAAGATGGTTTAGTATCATAATTGTGTGCCCCATGAAAAGGAATTAGTTCACTGTTTTATTTTTATACAGCTTGTATTAAGTTATGGTTCAGTAATGGGGTCTTGTCAAGAAACACCAATGAGAGACGAAAGCAAAAAAATCAGCGGGGATATATTTAACTAGAGTTCGGGTTAATTAATCAAACCCCCAGCTTTGTTTTATTATCAGTCATTTTTCATGATAAAATCATTTTCTTAATGATAGATACTAATGAGCAACTCCCTTCGTGCCACATAGCAAACTTTTAGAACCGATTAAGCAATTTTTACGTTGTGAAACCCCTTTAGGGTGGATTGATGAAGCCACTAAAAAAGAAAACCTAGCGGTTATTTTAATTGATCATCTCATCTGTGAGCTTAAAGCCGCGCAATCTGCGATGTTTTTAATTCGTAAATATGCCGTGGATAAACAAAGCAGCGATGCCTTGCTTGAGTGGCTAAAGCCGTTTGAAACGCTGATATACAAACGTGAAGGGAATTGGCGCGATCTTGCGGCTAAAAACAAACTGACTAAAGCAGTGATCCCAAAATCTGATTCAGCTTATGGGCAAGATTTGGTTGATAAAATGGTGATGTTGATCAAAGAAGAGCTGCACCACTTTTATCAAGTATTAGAGATCATGGATGAGTACGGTATTGAGTATCAAAGTATTACGCCGTGTCGTTATGCTAAGGGTATGCTAAGACATGTAAAAACTTTTGAGCCAGATGCACTGGTCGATAAGCTCATAGTCGGTGCTTACATCGAAGCTCGTTCGTGCGAGCGTTTTGCCGCGCTTGCACCCCATGTAGATAAGCGTTTAGGTGATTTTTATATTTCGTTATTGCGCTCTGAGGCACGCCATTACCAAGACTATTTAACTCTTGCCCAAGAAATTGCTGGTTTTGATATTACCGAACGGGTTAAAGAGTTTGGTGAAATTGAAGCGCAGTTAATTACATCTTGTGATGACGATTTTAAGTTTCACAGTGGTACGCCGGTAAATAAAAGCGCTTAACGAACACCAACATGTGCAACAGCTTTTCAAATCATGCTGTAGCACATACTTTATTATCAAAAGTGTTTTTAAATTAGACACATCAAAAACTCTCACCTAATATTTAAAGCAAGTTAAATTTTTATTTATCAGTTATTTTATTGCTTTGCAATGCATTGTAAATGAAAGACCATTGCTATTATTATTTTGGTGGGTATATATGGATGAGAATGAGGGATTATTTGTATTTTCTGCTGAGGAAGAGTTAGTAAATACCGACCTTAAAGTATGGAAAATTTTAACTGTTGAGGATGATCTCGATTATCAACACGCATTAATTAATAGCTTAAAAGAATTAAAGGCCAAAGAAGGCTACAAATATGAGTTATTAGCGGCCAACTCAGTACCAGAAGCTGCGCTTGCTTTAAGTATGCACCCAGATATAGCACTTGTTTTTATCGATGTGGTTATGGAAGAAGATGACTCCGGACTGCGTTTGGTTAATACCATCAGAGAAGTGATTGGCAACGCTGAAATGCGTATCGTGTTACTAACAGGGCAGCCCGGTTTCGCCCCTGAAACCGATGTGATGAAAATGCTCGATATTGATGAGTACTGGAATAAGTCTGACATTTCTGCACAAAAGCTTGAATCAATCGTTAATAGTAATATGCGAACTTGGCAATATATTTCGCAAATAAAAGCCGCTAAACAAGGTTTGCAACTTGTGCTAGATGCATCAAGGAGCATTAATAGCAAACATGATATGGGCTCATACTCTGCTGCAGTGCTGCAAGAGCTAAGTAATATTTTAAAAATATCAGAGGGAGGCGGCATCCTTTGCTCAAGTAATCTAGACAAAGATGCTGGTGCTGTAATTCTGACTACTAACGGCTGCTTTAATGGTATGAAAGGGCAAAAAGTAGATGGCAATTTACCGGCCGATATGTACGATGACTTCCAGCTAGCTATTCAAGAAAAACGTCATGTTTTTTCAAATCAGCATAGTATCTTCTTCTTCCCAGCAACCATTGCTGAAGGCACTCACTATATTACCCTGGTAAAATCAGATAACCCAATTAGTGAAGAAAATGAATATTTATTAAAAGTATTTAGTGAAAACGTAAGTAGCGGGTTTGCTAATATTTCATTATTAAATAGATTAACCGAGCTTGCCTATACTGATGTTTCATTAAATTTACAGAATAGAAACTGGTTAACTCGCGAAATTAAAAATATGAACGTATATGAGCAATCAAAAATGCGTTTGATTATTTTTGATATTTACCAGTTTGATGAAAAAGCTTTTACCTTTGGTTACGATTTTTGTAAAAAAATCATAAAACTCGTTCATAAAAGTATTGTAGATGTTTTTTCAATCTATGACCCCAGAATTGCGATTATTAGTAATCGTAGCTTTGGCATGCTCATCAATGTTGATTTTGATATTGCCGATGATATTACGCATTTTCATAATAAACAAAAGTACGAAATTGAAAATGTTAAGCAATTTATTGACGTAAGAGTATTGGAGTTAAAGTTAAGTTGCGCATCAAATATTACTCCCGAAAAAGTAATTAGCCTAGCAGAGTCGAGTTTAAATTACATGCAAGTAACTCAAACGAAGTTTATTTTGCATACTGATGAAAAGACAGTGGCAATAACAAGGCGTTATGAGTTGATGGCGCACCTTAGGACGGCTATTAGTACCAAAGAATTGCGTATCGCTTTACAGCCAAAAATGTGCTTGAAAACATTAAAACCAATTGGTTTTGAAGCGCTAGCTAGATGGCAGTTGGCTGATGGCAGCTTTGTAAATCCTGAAGAGTTTATAGAGCTTGCTGAAACCGCTGGTTTAATTAATGAGCTTGATAATGTTATTTTTGAAAAAATACTACAAACTATTAATCAACTAAAAAGCTGTGGTATAAACTTACCCATTGCATTTAACGCATCATCTTATGACTTGATCGAGCCTTCTTACTTTGAGTCTATCAAGAGTCGGATTGAAGAATATAAAGTATCCCCCTCGATGCTGGAACTTGAAGTGACAGAAACGCAAGCGATCAGTAATTACAACTTTATTAAAGAGGCTTTATCACGATTTATGGCATTGGGTATTAAAGTGAGTATTGATGACTTTGGTACGGGTTATTCATCATTAGCACACATTAATGAAATACCGTCGAATGCGATAAAAATTGATCGCTACTTTGTCAGCAACCTTGAGCATAATATAAATAATCAATACATGATAAAAATGATCATCAGTCTCGCAAAGCAATTTGATTTTAAAGTTATTGCTGAGGGTGTTGAAAACGAATTTGAGGTGCAATGGTTAAAACAAGCTGGTTGTGAAATGGCCCAAGGTTACTTTTTTTCAAAACCGCTATTTTATGATGATTTACTGATCTGGTTAGCACAGTTTGATAATGTAAATGACTAAAAAAAGTAACTCATTTTATAGCGACAAAAAAGGCGTACTCATAAAGTCGCTGTTCATTTTATTTGTTGCGATATTAATTGGCTGGCTGGTATACGAGCAAGTTTATCAGTCAAAAGTAACCATAATAAAAGAGCGCCAAGATGAAAAACTAGTGCTTGTGAGTACTGATTTATCTAAAGAGCTAAGCAGTATTAAAAAACTCACTCAGCTGTTAGCAAATGGCCAAGTATTAAAAAGTAATACAGGTTTAAATACATTGAGCGCTCAACAAAGCGACAAGCTCATAAATGATTATTTTTTAAATTTTGCTTCTGTATCAACCAATATCTCACAAATACGTTGGCTTGAACGCAGTGGTAAAGAACGTTATAGAATTAATTTCAGCAATAAAAAAAGCGAAATTGTTGAGGTATCACAATTACAAAATAAGCAAAATCGTTATTACTTTAAAGAAGGGATGTTAGTTGCACCACCGAATACATTTATTTCAGAAATTGATTTAAATATTGAGCGTGGAAAAGTTGTTGTCCCGCATGAGCCAACAATTAGGGTGACTTACAGAACGCAAGGTGGTGATTATTTAATAGATGGCTTGTTAGTAGTGAATTTTAATCTGGATTATTTATTTAGTAATATTCGACAATATGATGAAAAAAACACCCAAGTAAATATTCTAAATCATGATGGTTATTGGTTGTATAATAAGGATCCCGCATTACAGTTTGGGTTTATGTATAATCAAGTTAATAACTCGCTAGCAAATAACTCTCCAGCGCTTTGGCAGCATATCATTGAACATGACGTACAAAGCACCTCACGTATTTTTCATGACAGTTTATATACTTTCAGGCGATTCTCTATTGTTTCACTACGTGAATCAACACAAAGAACCGCAGATTCAGATAAAGAGATTATTATACTTATCGGTAGCCCTAAAGAGCTGCTGTATAATGCAAAAATGACTGCTTTTCAATATGCTGCTCTGTGTAGTGTTATTTTATGTATTTGCGGTTTTGGTTTTAGTTACCGTGAATATTTATTCCAACAGCAACTAATTACTTTATCTTATAAACTACAGCGTGAAAAAGTAGAGTTAGATAGCGTCAACAAACAGCTCGATTTAACTATAAGGCAGCAGCAGCAATTACAAACAAGCTTACTCGAAGCTCGAAAACTATCGTCTTTAGGGTTGTTGGTGGCGGGGGTTGCTCATGAGATGAATACACCCATTGGCGGTGCTATTATCTCAGTATCTAACGCGAATGTGGTTATTAATAAGTTGAGTGACGCGATAAAAACCGGATTAACTAAATCGCAATTAGATAAAAGCACACAGAGCATTGAGGAAAATTTAGGGTTAGCTAAAATTAATTTAAATAAGGCAGCGGTATTAGTTAAAAGTTTTAAAAAAATGGCGATAGACCGTCATAATGATGATGTCATCACATGTAATATAAGAAAAATAACTGAAGATTTACTGATCTCCCTTAATTCAAGATTAAAAAACTCAAACGTAAAAGTGAAAACCTTAGTTGATACTGACCAAGATATAAAAAGCCGACCAGGAATTATTTCCCAAGTGCTAGAAAACCTGATAATGAACGCACTAACCCACGGGTTTGCCAAAAATCAAGTCGGTGAAATTGAGATAAAAATAGCACAAGCTGCTAGTCAATCCATTAAATTAACCATTTCAGATAGCGGTGTTGGGATTAAAGCAGAGTCTCAACAGTACATCTTTGAGCCTTTTTACACCTCAGCTCGTGGTATTGGCAATACTGGGCTTGGCTTATATATGGTGCACCAATGGGTTACACACATTTTGCAGGGGGAAATTAAATTACAGTCCAATCCACACTCTACAGAGCGCTTTAAAACTGAGTTTACTATTACTATACCCAAACTATCTTAAGATGCAGAATTCGTTGCTTGGAGTGATAGTCATATAAGCATTTGTGTTTTAACGTTTTAAAAATTGTAGGTATTGCTCAGTCTTAGCTTCTGAAAAGCCATGGCTTAGGAGAACTTGTGCGGCCTCACCATTATTTACAATGGTGTTGAAACCGTTTTCTAATTGTATTAATTGTTGCTTACTTTGCACAGCAGATTTGGAAAAAATAATATATAGGTAGTGGGACGCTAAATGAGGAGGGATATATACGATTGACTGTCCTGTTTGTAATTGTGGATGATTGTTTAACCAGTACTCACCGACTTCTTTGGTACCAGCTACTAAATCAACGCGGCCAAGCTGTAACACGCGTAAGCTGCTGATCAAGTCATTAGTCGCTGTAATGGCTAAATTATGTTCACTACTAAAACCCTCGCTAACTATATAATTACTACCTTTACTTATGCTGTATGGCTGTAATGACGTTAAACTGCCATCGTAATTTATTTTGCTACTTTTTCGTTTAAATAATCCAGTAAATGACTTTGCTAATGGTCGTGAATAGTGGAATGTTTTTTCTCGCTCGGCGCTATAATAAGCCCCTAAAAGAGCTGTTCGCTTATTTTTTTCAAGTAATCTTAGTGCACGAGCCCAAGTTGTAAACTCAATGCTAGCTTCAATATCTTGGCTTGCTAATGCAGTAATAATAATATCAGCTAACCAACCTTGTTGCGGCAGTTGCTCTGAAAAATACGGGGGAAAAGGCTCGGTAACAAAAAGCCATTTATCTTGGCTGTATGTATGGCCTGCGTAAAATAAACAAATAAGTATGAAAAATAATTTAAGCATTACGACCAGTACTAAAAACGATCAATATCGTAAGCGTAGACAATATTTTATATTTGTGCGAATGGTTCACTTACTAGTTCTTGTGTCTGTGCGGTAACAACTAAATAAGAGCCTTGAGTATACCAATCACCCAGCACTGTGCGAGTGAGTGTTTGCTTATCTACTTCATAATGATGCACATTAGGGCGATGGGTATGGCCATGGATCATATGTTTTACTTGGTGTTTTGCAAATGTTGCTAGTACCGCTTGTTCAGTAACATCTAATATTTCAAGCGCTTTACCGGTTTGATTTTGCTTTGATTTTTCTCTGGCATTTTGCGCAACTTTACGACGATACCAAAGTGGCATAGCAAGCATTAATCTTGGCCACCACCAACTGCGGCCTTTTTTACGAAACTTTTGATATTCAATATCTTGTGTGCACATTTCATCGCCATGCAAAATGACAGTGGGAGTGCCATATAAGTCAATTACCAGCTGTTCGGGTAATAAAGTCATTCCTGCTTGTTTGGCGTATTTATCGCGCATAATGAAATCACGATTGCCATGCACAAAATATACTGGGGTGCCGTTATCACTCACTACTTTTAAATGCTTTGCAACTTCAGTTGAGAGTGCAGTTACATAGTCATCACCAACCCATACTTCAAAAAAGTCACCAAGTATATATAGCGCGTCTACATCCTTATTAATAATATGCGTATTTAAAAACTGATAAAAAGCTGCACTGATATCTGGGCGATTTTCACTTAAATGGAGGTCGGCAATAAAGTAGGTTTGGCGAGTCATAGGTAAGTCTTTTAAAAATAAATAAAGCGGGCATATACGTATAGCATAGATACCCGCTAAAACGCCACGTTACGTGGGTAAGCGTACTATTAGTTTACAGTTACGCTTGTGATGATAACGTCATCAAGAGGTACGTCTTGATGAAAGCCTGTGCTACCTGTAGCAACGGCTTTAATTTTTTCTACTACGTCCATACCTTCAACAACTTCAGCAAATACACAGTAACCCCAGCCTTGAGATGTTTCGCTGCTGAAGTTTAAGAAGTCATTGTTATTCACGTTAATGAAAAACTGTGCTGTTGCTGAATGTGGATCAGGAGTACGTGCCATAGCAAGTGTACCAATCTTATTAGAAAGGCCATTGTTTGCTTCATTTTGAATAGGATCATGCACTTCTTTTTGTGTCATACCTGGTTCAAAACCACCGCCTTGTACCATGAAACCATCAATTACACGGTGAAAAATAGTGCCGTCGTAAAAGCCTGCGTTAGCATACTGTAAAAAGTTTTTAACTGTGTTTGGCGCATCTTCTTTGAGCATGTTAATGGTGATATCACCAAAATTTGTGTGTAGAACAACCATGTGGTTTCCTATTAGCTGATTTATTTGCCGCTATTTTATCTTAGTTAGCTAAGATTAACAAAGTGCTTATTCAATTGATAAAGCGCTAGAGCAGGGGCTTTTCAAGTGTTAACATAGCGATTCAAGTAAATAGTCAAGGACTTAAAATAAATGGTAAATATATACAACACACTCACGCGTCAAAAAGAGCAATTTAAACCTATGGTCGACGGCAAGATCGACATGTATGTGTGTGGTATCACCATTTATGATTATTGTCACATTGGTCATGCCCGCACATTTGTTAGCTTTGACGTGATCGTACGTTATCTTCGTCACATTGGTTATGATTTAAAGTATGTACGCAATATCACCGATGTTGATGACAAAATCATTAAGCGTGCGAATGAAAATGGCGAAGCGATTAATGACTTAACTGTGCGTATGACAAAAGCAATGCATGAAGATTTTGATAGTCTAAACATGTTGCGTCCAGACATTGAACCTACAGTCACAGGTCATATGGACGAAATTATCGAAATGGTTGAACGACTAGTTACTAAAGGCCACGCCTATGTTGCAGCCGACGGCGATGTTTTATTTGACGTCTCAACGTTTGAGCAATACGGTGCATTGTCACAGCAAGATTTAACTATGCTACAAGCCGGTTCGCGTGTTGAAGTAGCACAAGATAAAGATGATCCACTTGATTTTGTGTTATGGAAAAAAGCCAAAACGGGTGAACCATCATGGATATCACCGTGGGGCGAAGGTCGTCCAGGTTGGCATATTGAATGTTCGGCAATGAGCTCAAAGCATTTAGGTGAGCATTTTGATATTCATGGCGGTGGTTCAGACTTACAGTTTCCACACCATGAAAATGAGATTGCGCAATCATGCTGTGCAAATAACGGCAAGTACGTCAATACCTGGATCCATACGGGTATGGTACAAGTAAATAAAGAGAAGATGTCAAAATCATTAGACAACTTCTTTACTGTTCGTGATGTACTTAAAGAATATGATGCTGAATCGGTTCGTTATTTTTTAATTTCTGGTCATTACCGCAGCCAGTTAAATTACTCGCAAGAGAACTTAGATCAAGCACGTTCGTCGCTTGAGCGTATTTATACGGCACTTCGTGGTGTTGAGCCTATCAGTTGTGATTTAGCAACAAATGAACATGTGGCTAAATTTAGAAAAGCAATGGATGACGACTTTAATACACCAGAAGCATTACCGGTGTTATTTGAATTAGCCAAAGAGCTAAACCGTGTAAAAGACGTTGATGCTGAGCAAGCGGGTAAGTTAGCATTTGTTCTGCGCAGTCTTGGGGAAGTTTTAGGGGTTGCTCAACAAGCACCAGAGGCATTTTTACAAGGTGGCCAAGCAGATGACGAAGTTGCCCAAATAGAAGCGTTAATAGTTAAGCGTAATGAAGCGCGCGCGAGTAAAGATTGGGCTGCGGCTGATGAAGCGCGTGATGCTTTAAATGCACTTGGGGTGATACTGGAAGACTCTGCAGGTAAAACTACATGGCGTAAAGCGTAATTAATTACCTTACTAGTGCCAGTCAAATAGGCATTGCTAAATAAGACATATTTTAGTAAGTATTATTTTAGTAAGTATTTTATTAGTAAGTATTACAAAGGGTTGCCAATTTGGCAGCCTTTTTATTTTTTCTAGCTTGACCTCAACTTAACCTTAGGTTTTACCTTTGCGTTTCTTAGTTATTTTGAAAGGAATGAAATGAATATTTTTCTTGCCATGATCCCTGCTTTTTTATGGGGCACCACCTATGCGGTCACTAAATATGCCACCCCAGATTGGCCGCCAATATTACTTGGCGCGTTACGAGCATTACCTGCGGGTTTACTGTTATTTGTGCTTAAACCATCATGGCCTAAAGCAAAACAGTGGCGCGGTTTAGTATTATTAGCTGTGGTTAATATTGCCCTGTTTTTTAGTTTTATTTTTATTATGGCGGTTAATTTACCAGCGGCAATTGCCGGTGTTGGTATGGTCTCTGTGCCTGTGGTTGCGTTGATTTATGCGTGGGTTTTTAAAAAGCAGCGTCCAGCGTTTTTGCAATCGGTGTGCGCACTTATATTAGTGATTTTGGCTTGGCGATTATTTGATCCCCAGCATGTCACGATTAATGCCTTAGGAGTATTCGCTTTAATTGGTGCGTTGTTAACAATTGTTGTTGGTAGTACTTTAGTGCAAAAAATGTCTACCCACACTCATTGGTGGACGGTATTAACATGGCAGCTGATCATTGGCGGATCATTGTTATCATTAGTAGCAATGAATCAAGCTATTTACTTTGATCCACAACAATATCAAGTACTTGCTAATGGTGTCAGTTCAATACAGTGGCTTGCATTATTTTGGTTAATTGTGCCAAATACAGCGCTTGCGTATATCTTGTATGTTTGGTTACTTGGCCGCATGACGGTGGTTGAGTTTACTTTCGGTACGATTGCTAATCCGATCGCAGGTATTATTTGCGCCGTTGTATTACTAAGTGAGCACTATCAAGTTTGGCAATATACGATAATGGTTTTAATGATTTTCTTCTCTGTGCTGCCGCAATTGTTAAAGCTAACACGGCGCCAGCGCTCAGCTAAAATAGTCTAACAAATAACAACAAAGGGTTGCTAAACAGCAACCCTTGTTAATTCTTGATGCGACGTTAGAGGCTAATTAGCTATGGTATTTTTCACAGGCCTCAAGAGTATTTTCAATCAAGCTTGCTACTGTCATTGGGCCAACGCCGCCAGGTACTGGCGTGATGAAATGTGCTTTTTGCTCAGCGATATCATACTGTACGTCACCGACTAATTTGCCGCTATCTAAACGATTAATGCCTACATCGATCACAATTGCACCTTCTTTAACCCAATCCCCAGGAATAAACTCAGGTTTACCAACTGCAACAACTAACAGATCAGCACGGCGTACATGAGTTTCTAAATCTTGCGTAAATTTATGACACACAGTGGTTGTACAACCAGCAAGTAATAGTTCCAATGCCATAGGACGACCAACAATATTTGAAGCGCCAACAACAACTGCATGCATGCCTTTGTATTTTACACCGGTCGAATCAAGCAGTGTAATAATACCTTTTGGCGTACAAGGGCGAAGAGCAGGCATACGCTGTGCTAAACGGCCAATGTTATAAGGATGAAAGCCGTCAACATCTTTGAGTGGAGTGATATGTTCAAGGATTCTTTCAACATCAAGACCAGCGGGAAGAGGAAGTTGTACTAAAATACCATCAACTTGTGCATCGTTATTGAGCTCATCAATTAAATCTAATAATGCTTGCTCGTTTGTATCTGCTGGTAAATCAAATGATTTAGAAATAAAGCCAACTTCTTCACAGGCTTTACGTTTTGAACCTACATAAACTTGGCTTGCAGGATCTTGCCCTACAAGTACAACTGCAAGTCCAGGTGCTCGCAAACCGTTTGCAACACGTTCACTTACTCTTTGTGCGACTGCACTGCGTACTTGTTTAGCTATTGCCTTACCATCGATGATGTTTGCCGTCATGGGTGACCTTTAATTGGGGTTAGTTAACTTAATACCGATACTTTAAAAACGAATGCATACAGAAATAGGGGTAATATAATGCTAATAAAGAACACGTTCTTTATTATTCGTTTTTAATATGCTTACTATTTTCGCAGAAAAGCGCTAATGCGCCAAGTTGCTTTTCTGATATACCCGCTAATTATATAAAACAGTTGAAATTTTAGCTGATCCTCACAATATTTAACCATTATGAACTAAAAATGACCGATTGATTTATTTTCTTAAAAAAAGGTTTGACCTGACACGGTCAAATCACTATTATGCACCCCGTTGTCAACGAGGTCACTCGCTAACAATAGTAAGCATCGGCGATTAGCGCAGTTTGGTAGCGCACTTGGTTTGGGTCCAAGGGGTCGCAGGTTCAAATCCTGCATCGCCGACCACTTTCTCAATTATAAAGAATGGTAGTGATTGGTTTGGGTATGTCCCATGCAGTCACAGGTTAAATGCTGAAAAGCAGACCACTTTCTATTATAATAGATTGGCTTATTGGTAAACTATGAAGTTTTCGATGCGCCCATAGCTCAGCTGGATAGAGCAACGCCCTTCTAAGGCGTCGGTCGAAGGTTCGAATCCTTCTGGGTGCACCATTTGAAAACATGTAAATATAGCGGTGGTTGTAGCTCAGTTGGTAGAGCCCCGGATTGTGATTCCGGTTGTCGTGGGTTCGAGCCCCATCAGTCACCCCATTTACAAAAGAATATCGGCGATTAGCGCAGTTTGGTAGCGCACTTGGTTTGGGTCCAAGGGGTCGCAGGTTCAAATCCTGCATCGCCGACCACTTTCTCAAAAAGTGGTCTCAAATACACAGTTTGAGTGTTCAATGAAAACGAGGTTTAATACTTCAATATCGGCGATTAGCGCAGTTTGGTAGCGCACTTGGTTTGGGTCCAAGGGGTCGCAGGTTCAAATCCTGCATCGCCGACCACTTTCTTAATTAATAAAAAACAATTCAAAATTCATATTGC
>NZ_JACJEV010000054.1:0-18238 GCF_014164235.1 Pseudoalteromonas sp. SG44-17
GCGAGTTTGCGAAAGTATAAAAGCGTTGATTAATTATGCAAGTCAAGCCCCCCTAAATGCGAGTTAACGCAAACTTAGGGGGTCAATATGGTTAAATAACCACGAGTTGACCGCTGATGGCCCCCGCTTCTTTTAATGCTTCTAGTATTGCCATTAAGTCACCGGGCGCTGCGCCGACTTCGTTAATTGCCCGTACTAAATCGTCAAGACTAACACCTGGGTTGAATACAAAGGCTCGAGAATCATCTTCGTTAACATCAATAATACTTTGATTAGTAACGACCGTTTCCCCTTCACTTAATGCGTTAGGCTGAGATACATTTTGCTGTTCCGCAATCGTAACAGTCAAGCCACCATGGGTAATTGCCGCCGCTTGTAACTTTACATTTTTACCGATCACTATGGTACCAGTACGTGAATTAACGATAATTTTTGCCGAAGTATCCGCTGGTTTAAACTCTAAATTTTCAAGCGTAGATAAATAAGCAACACGCTGCGACGCATCACGCGGTGCAATAACACGTATTGAAGCGGCATCAAGTGCATGTGCACTGTCTGGGCCGATAAGTTCATTAATAGTTTGCTCTAAACGTTTAGCGGTAGTGAAATCTGGACGATTTAAATTAAAGGTTATGTAATCACCTTGCATAAAAGGACTTTTAATTGCCCGTTCAACCGTTGCGCCATTAGGAATACGCCCTACCGTAGGCGTGTTCATTACGATCTTACTACCATCGGCTCCTTCAACACCTAATCCACCAACAATTAAGCTACCTTGTGCGATAGCATAAGTATTCCCATCAACCCCTTTTAGAAAGGTTTGTAGTAATGTTCCGCCACGTAAGCTACCCGCACTACCTATTGACGATACAGTAATATCGATTGTCTGCCCTGGCTTCCTAAATGCAGGTAACTCAGCATGCACAGCAACCGCAGCTACATTTTTGATTTTGGGTTTTAAATTCGATGCCATGGTAATACCAAAACTATTTAGCATGGCTTTAAAGCTTTGTTCAGTAAAACGACTTTGCTCACCGGTGCCAGGTAAACCAACCACGAGACCATAACCAACCAGCTGGTTTGAGCGAACGCCTTCAACCATTGAGACATCTTTAATACGTTCAGCGCTTGCACTAAAGTGCCAACTTAATAAACATATACACAGCAACGCTTTCAAGCTATTCATATCAACATCCTTTAAAAAGGGAACAGAGAGCTGGTGAAGAATCGAGTTAACCACCCTGCCGTTTGAGTCTCTTGCATTTGCCCTTTACCAGAATATTGAATCCGAGCATTCGCGATTCTATTAGAGGTCACAGTATTATCTGCAGTAACATCTTGTGGGCGCACAAGTCCTTCCAGACGAATAAATTCTTCGCCGGTGTTTAAAGTCAGCCATTTTTCACCACGGATCACTAAATTACCATTAGGTAATACACGCATAACATTCACGGAAATATCACCAAATAAACTATTAGATTGGTTTGACTTAGTATCACCTTTGAATTTTGCACCGCTGCCCACACCAAACTGAATACTATCACCACCAATATTAACCGGTAGTCCGCCTAACCCAATGACAGGGTCTAAGCTGGCGTCACTTTGTTTATCCGTTTCAGTTTTAGCTGCTTTTGATGATTGCGTCGATTCTTGCAGCTTAACTGTAATAATATCTCCAGTACGTAAGGCTTTTTTATCTGAATATAAATCATTTGATAAATTACTATCAAACAATGAGCCTGTCGGCACGATTTGCTCTGCGGCAGGCTCTGGATACATGGGAGCATAGTATGGATCATCTTGAACCACGCTGTGGTTTTGAGTTGTCATACAACCACTCAATATAAATGCACCCGTTAAGACTATAGATAAATTACGCATAACTTTGCTCCGAATTAATTAAAGTTGCTGACTGATATAACTCATCATTTCATCAACCGCTGAAATCACTTTTGAATTCATTTCATAGATCCGTTGAGTTTCAATCAGGTTAACTAATTCTTCAGTTACATTTACGTTAGAGGTTTCAAGTGCACCTTGCACAACAGTGCCTAATCCTTCTAGGCCAGGGTTACCTTGCACAGGTGCGCCACTGACTGCCGTTTCGGTATATAAGTTTTGACCTACCGGCTCTAGACCTGATGGATTGATAAAATCACTGATCGTTAACTGACCTATTACCACATTCTCTGGCTGCCCTGAGATACGTACTGATACCTCTCCATCTTGCGATACAGTAATGGACTGTGCGTCATCAGGTACATTCATTTCTGGCTGTACGGGAAAACCAGCGCCGGCAGTAACAATACGGCCGTCTTCATCCGTGGTAAATTGACCATTTCGAGAGTAAGCGATATTGCCATCAGGCTGTAAAACTTCAAAAAAACCGGGCCCTGATATCATCCAATCCAATGAATTTTCTGTGGTTAGCATATTGCCTTGAGAAAAGTTTTTCTGATTAGCAACCACTTTGGTACCAGCACCAAGCATTAAACCTGAGGGCATTTCAGTATCTTGTGATGAACGTCCACCCGGCTGATTAATATTTTGATAAAGTAAATCTTCAAACACAGCACGGCTTTTCTTATAACCAACGGTACTGGCATTGGCTAAATTATTTGAGATAACCGAAATGTCAGTTTGTTGGGCATCAAGCCCCGTTTTACTTATCCACAATGCAGGATTCATATTAATATCCTCTCAATAAAGTTAAACAATACGCAGCAATTGAGTTTGACGTTCGTCAATTTCTTCAGCCGTTTTCATTAACTTAACTTGTAATTCAAATTGGCGTTGATGGTTTATCATATCTACCATCTCGTGTACCGGATTCACATTTGACATTTCCAAAGTGCCACTCATCACTTTCACATCATTAGAGATGTCACAAAATCCACATATATCATTATCCAGTAATTCAGGCTTTGGCCGAAATAAGCCATCATTACCTTTTTCAAGCTCTGAATTATTTGCCTTGATCACCTTCAAACGATCAACAACTTCTAAAAAGTTAGCTGGAGCTCCTTGCGGGCGAACTTGGATAGAGCCATCTTCACTAAATTCAATTTTCTCCACTGGCAATGGCAAAATAATTGGTCCACCTTCGCCAATAACTTGACGCCCGTGACTGGTGATCAAAGCGCCGTCAGGAGTGATATTCAACGTACCGACTTTTGTATATGCCTCATTACCTGAAGCATCTTGCACCGTAAGCCATCCTTTATCGCTCATAGCAATATCTAGATCACGTCCAGTCTCAACAATACCGCCGGAAGTCATATTGGAACCAGGCCGCTCTTGCATGGTAAATACACGTGTCGGCAGGCCTTCGCCAAAAGCTTGCATCGAACGCGCTTGTGCGAAGTCAGCTTTAAAACCTGTGGTATTGGCATTTGCTAAATTATTTGCTTTAAGCTCTAGGCCCCGCAAACTTTGCTTAGCTCCAGACGCTGCAATGTAGACCATCTTGTCCATAACATCGACTCACGTTAAAAATCTATAACATGACAAATGCAAGATAAGTGCCACAATAAACTGACGTGATAAGTTACAAAAAATAATCAATCGCAAATAAAAAAGGCTGCTAATAAATAGCAGCCTAGGTGTCGGATTATAAAAAATATTAGAACGAGATTAGCGGATCTGCAAAATAGCTTGCTGTAGTGTTGAATTCACTTCAAGCGCACGTGAGTTTGCTTGGAAGTTACGCTGTGCACTGATCAAATCTACGAGTTCATTCGTTAAATTCACGTTTGATTGCTCAAGCGCTGTAGAGTTAATGGAACCTAAAGTACCAGAACCTGGTTCGCCAGCGATTGGCTCACCAGACGTCAAACTTTTTTTCCAACCTGTATCACCAGCTTGTTGTAAGCCTTGTGAGTTAGAAAAGCGCACCATCGCTACTTGCCCTAAGAATGAGGTATCTCCATTACTGTATGAAGCGACAATCTTACCATCACTACCAATATCAATACCGGCTAAACGTCCAACAGTAGCACCATCTTGCTCAAGTGCTTTAACTTCAAAACGACTAGCATATTGAGTCGGGACTTTATTATCGGTGGCCGCTTCATCGCGCCAATTAACAGTAACATTTTCAGGGAAGCTGGCACCATTTGTTAATAAATCAGATAGTCCTACTGCCGCACCAGCACCGCTTGGAATTGCTAATGGATTGAATGTGTTATCTGTATTCGCGACACCATCTGTGTTTAATGGCTTACCACTAGAATCAAACTGAAAGGTTGATAATGGTGTGTAAGGAGGAGCAGTCTCTTCAACACCTGCAGGGCTAAATGGCTTTTCATCTAAGGTCGCATAAGTTTGCCACTCATTATCATTACCCGTTACTGTAGAATTTGTTTTAACAAAGAAAAACTGTAAAACATGCGGCTCACCTAACGAGTCGTATACTGTTGTTGATGTTGAGCTATTATATGATGCGCTCGTTGTAGGATCAAAAGTAGTTATTGACGGCGAGGTTGCACGCGAGTCTAAGTTAAACGACGAGTAAACATTCGTCGTAGCTCGCGGTGATCCTGATGAATCAGGGATCTGTAACGCTGATGACGTGCTTAAACTTACCGATGTTGTATCACCTGTAGCTTCATCAACAGGAAAACCCTGCAAGTAATTGCCTTTAGCATCAACAATAAAGTTATCTTTATTAAGTTTAAATGCGCCTGCACGCGAATAAGTAAAATCTTGTGCCCCTAAATCTTGGCTCATGGCAAAGTAACCTTCACCTGTGATAGCTAAATCTAATGAGTTTTGAGTGAACTTTAGTGAACCTTGGTGAAACTGTTGTGCCACCATAGTTGTCTGTACACCATCACCATTTTTTGTCTTGCCTGAACTAAATACCGAAGATGCGTATACATCAGCAAATTCAGCACGTGACTCTTTAAAGCCTACCGTATTTACGTTAGCAATATTATTTGCTGTTACATCTAAGTCTTTTTGTGCGGCAGCAATGCCAGTTAATGCAATATTGAAGCTCATAATTCACCTCTAATCTGTCAATGTTTAGCCTGTGGCTAACTAATAATTAAAATTTTTACGCGATTTCTGCAACGTCAGCTAGCCTAACCGCACCTTCTTTAGTGTTTATAATAATGCCGTTTGCACCATTAATATTAACACTCTCGATATTCTTAAAAGTAGCTATAGGTAAAGCCGTGTACTCACCATTTAACTGCCCTTCAGCTTTAATTTTATATTCACCTGGTGGTAAACGTTCTTTATTATCATTCATGCCGTCCCACTCGAAACGGACAGCGCCCGCTGATTGCGCACCTAAATCAATACTACGCACCAACTGACCAGATGAATCTTCAATTCGTAGAAATAAGTTTTCTACAGGCTCTTCTGCAACCACGGTTCCTTTAGCGCTACCAACATCGTTTAGGTCTAATGTATTAGACTCTAGTAATGCTTGTTTACCCACTAAAGTCGATGCTTGTAGTGCTGAGTTAGATGTCATCGATGCGGCTAATGACTGAAAATTACTATTAAGGTTTGAGATACCTTCAGCCATGGTGAAACTTGTCATCTGCGCGATCATTTGATCATTGTCAGCTGGTTTGCTGGGATCTTGAAACGACAGTTGCTGTGTTAACAATGAGAAGAAATCTTCTTGGGTTAACGCATCACTTTTCTTATCACTGCTAACCTGTTTATCTTGCCACTTAATCGAATCTAAATAAGTTGACGATGTGCTGCTGATATCGTTACTCATAATCTTTCCTCAATTACCGCTGCCCAAGCAACAGTGTTTTACTTAACATTTGCTTCGCTGCATCAGCAACTTGCACATTGGTTTGATAAGAGCGTGAGGCAGAAATCATATTAGCCATTTCTTCAACGACATTAACGTTAGGTTTGTAGATATAACCGTTTTCATCCGCACTAGGATGATTAGGGTTATATTCAATTTGTAATGGTTTATTACTCTCTACAATACCTAACACTTTAACGCCAACAGACGACCCCTGAACATTACCGCTTGATTCTGATGCTTTCATCAGTTCAGCTGCAAAAACAGGGTGGCGCGCCCGGTAAGTTTTGTCTTGGCTTGAGCTAATGCTATTAGCATTTGAAATATTACTCGCGGTTGTGTTCAAACGCACATTTTGCGCACTCATACCACTACCTGAAATATCAAAAACGTTATATAAACTCATGCTTAGGCTCCTTGACTACCGAGGGCTTTTTTAAGGCCTTTAATTTTACTACTCATAAATTGCAGGCTTGCCTGATACTCTAATGAGTTCTTTGTATACAAGTTTCGTTCCACTTGTATATCAACCGAGTTGCCATCACCTGTATCTGCTTGATTTGGCGAGCGAAACATTTCACTATTACCAACATAACGACTGCCACCGGCAATGTGGTTTGGGTTAGTTGTTACCATGTTATTGCCGCATTGTTGGTGGCTTTTTGCCGCTTTCAATGCTGAGGCAAAGTCGATGTCTTTCGCTTTATAGCCCGGCGTATCAGCATTAGCGATATTGGTTGCTAATAACTCAGCACGTTGCGAACGGATCAACATTGCATGAGGATGAACCCCAAATGCTTTATCAAAACTGATAGCCATAACCATCTCCAAAAAATTGACTTAAGATGATTAATGCAAAAGTTGAGCCAATTAAGTTGATGTTTTATGGTTCGTTTAATCATTTGATTTAAAAAGAAAAACGATGTGGAGCCACATCGTTTTATAGTATTCAAGATTCGGTTTTACCACCGATGAGATTTGAGTAACTTGTGTTTTAGCGCGTTAAATACGCTGGTAAGCTATTTCTTTTGATAAATAATACCTGGATTACAGCGTACCATGTCAAATTCGTCACTTAACCCTGACATAGACTCTGATGCGCCTAAAAATAAATACCCTTTAGGATTTAGTGCTTGAGCAAACTGAGCAATAATTTTGGCTTTAACCTCTGGTGCGAAATAAATCAGCACGTTGCGGCAAAAAATAATATCAAACTTGCCCATTAGCGCGTATGAATCTAATAAGTTAAGATGTCTAAAACTCACTAATTTTTTTATTGAGTCGTTTACTTGCGCCATGCCGTTGCCACTATCTTTAAAGAACTTTTTCCTGCGCTCTACCGACAACCCTCTAGCTAGAGCAAGGGAGTCATATTCTGCATGCTTACACATATCTAACATAGTATTAGAAATATCAGTGCCGATTATCTGCGCGCCCATTTTTAATACACCCGGCTGTTTAGCTTGAAACTCAGCAACCGACATAGCAATAGAATATGGCTCTTGTCCAGAGGAACTTGCCGCAGACCAAATTTTCAACGGACGACGTAACTCTTTATGTTCCGGAAATAACTTACTTTGCAATAGTTCAAACGGGTATTGATCCCGAAACCATAAAGTTTCATTGGTCGTCATAGCATCAACGACTGCGGCACGTAACTGCCGCTCATGCGGACTCAGTGTTTTACTAACCAATTGTGACAATGATTCAACATTAAAACGAACCATTAGCGGAGCAAGCCTGCTTTTGACTAAATAAAGCTTATTATCTCCCAGAACAATGCCACATTGTTGCTCTAAAAAAGAGCGAAACTGATCGTACTCGCTTTGCTGTAAATGCTTATTTTCCAAAGTAACACCGCCTTTTCAAATTAGTCACAATGAACCCATTTTTTCACTGCTGTAGCTAACTCATCCGGATTGAACTTAGCTATAAAGTCATCAGCACCCACTTTTTCAATCATCGCTTGATTGAATACACCACTGAGCGATGTATGTAAAATAACATGTAAGGGGGCTAACTTTGGATCTGCTTTTATTTCAGCGGTTAGGGTATAACCATCCATTTCTGGCATTTCAACATCAGAAATCAACAATCCTACTCGCTCGGTAATATCATGCTTACAATCAAGTGCAGCAATCTCACGAAGGCGTATTAATGCTTCTTTACCATTTTTAGCCAGCTCTGTTTGCACGCCTAACGGCTCTAATGCACGTTTGACTTGATTACGAGCAACGGCAGAGTCATCGGCAATAAACACAATGCGCTCACCTAAGTCTTTTTGAATTTCACCATCATTAGCTATTGCAGCACTGACTTCGGTATTCACCGGGCAAATTTCGTTTAATATTTTTTCTACATCAAGAATTTCGACTAACTCGTTTTCAATTTCTGTCACTGCAGTTAAATATGAATATCTGCCAGCCCCTGACGGTGGCGGCATTATTTTTTCCCAATTCATATTAACAATTCGCTCAACGCCACCAACCAAAAACCCTTGTACGGAACGGTTATATTCAGCAATGATTATAAAACTATCTTTAATATTTTCGATCGCAGGACCACCCACGGCCATCGATAAATCGATAACAGAAATAGTTTGCCCGCGTATATGTGCGACACCTCTTATATACGCATTTGACTTTGGCATGTTTGTCAAAGGAGGGCATTGCAGTACTTCTCTCACTTTAAACACATTGATGCCAAAGCGCTGCCGCCCTCTTAGCTTGAATAATAATAATTCAAGACGGTTTTGCCCAACCAATTGAGTGCGTTGGTTAACTGAGTCTAAAATGCCTGCCATTTCAATCTCCTGAAGAAAGCGAATAAGAACGGAACAATAATTGCTTTCTTTCTGTAAAGCTACATAACTACACGGGAGCGTCTGTTTATTGACGCTAAATATTTATACCCTGTTTTCAACCATAAGCATAGTCGAAACATTATGAGTTTGTTAAAAAAAAGCCGAAGATACAGTGTTTTTTATTTTCTTGCTAGCTTATGCCTAGTAACTCCACTGTATGCGCAAACATATAGCAAAGAACAATTGCAAGAACTTGCTGTATCTCATGTCTATGATCAACTAGACCCTAATACTGCCGATGATAAGGAACTCAACGCCTTAACATTGGATAGCCGGATCCCAGATCGTGGCTGCAACAGCGACCTTGCATTTAATATTCCTACTGAGCCGCCATTTAATCGCCAAATAACCGTACAAATAAAATGTGATGACCTAAATGGTTGGAGTCAATATGTTCATGTACGTATGATTGAACTATCCCCTGTGATTATAGCCACTGAAAATTTAAGTCGGGGTGAAGTTATCGAACCCCATCATTTACGTTTGATTATGAAACCAAAACATTTCGTAAGAGCACAGTACTTACAAGATGAAGAACTGTTGATTGGTAGCCGCAGCAAACGCAATATCCGCAGTGGTTACCCTGTTGCTTTAAATCAAATCTGTATGGTCTGCAAAGGGGATAATGTCACTATTTTCGCAATAATTCGAGGATTGAAAATAAAAACTTCCGGTTTAGCCCTAGAAGATGGTACTTTAGGGGAGCAAGTAAAAGTTAAAAATGCAAAATCAGGGAAAGTTTTAAATGCCCGTGTTGACGGTGTTGAGTCTGTGCAGGTAATTATTTAAACTTTCGTATTTATGCTAAAGTTTCTAGCACGGTTGCCGATAACAAGGCATGTGTTGGATAATGTATAGGTTGAAATCATGGTAAGCCAAGTAAATAAAGGTCAGCAACAGGCTAATGTGTTGACCAATGCAAAACAGCAAAAAGTTGATTTACAAAACAATAATGCTAATACTGCGCAAGCAACTACGCCAAAAGCGACTGCTGATTCAGTAAGCTTAACACCACAAGCGCAACAGTTAAAATCTTTGCAAGACAAAGCACAGCAGTCTTCAGGTTTTGATAGCAACAAAGTGGCTGAGCTAAAAAAAGCAATTACTGAAGGTAAATATCAGATTGATGCTGAAAAGTTAGCAAAAAATATCGCTGCATTTGAGTTTGATGTGTATGGCTGATCACAACAGTCTGATCAGTTCTAAACTTGTTATGCAGCTAAATTGCTTAACATCCCTTGCTGATATCTTAGAAGATGAATTAACCGCTATAGCTTCCCGTCGTGGTGAGGGTCTAAAAGATGTCGCGAAACAAAAACTCGCCTTTTTGAGTCAAATTCAAACTTTAGACAAAGAGCTCAAAACCTTACTTGCAAATAATGACGTTGAATCTGACGAAGTGACAAACTTAATTAGTGATGTGCGTAAATTATTAGAGTCATGTAAAAAGAAAAATGATGTTAATGCTCATGCAGCCCACCATGCACAATTAACCGTCAAACAATTAAAAGACATTTTAATTGGTGTGCCAACCTCTACAACATATGACCAAGGTGGTAGTGTTGTTCACGGTAACAGTAAAATCGTCCATAACTTAAAAGCATAACCCCTTCTTTGAGCTTCACCTGTGCCTACTTCTGATTAATTGATCTACCCTGCATTTATAACTACCTTTCGCTAGATACTTTTATTGCCAGTTTGATTCTGTGACTGAACCAACATCGTTTGCCAATTACGTGCTATCGCTAAGCGCGTTGGTCCAAATTGCAGGTTCATTTTTTCTAAAAAGACATTAAATTGGCTGGGGAGACGATCGGCAAAAACCACACTGGTAACTAATATAAACAATAGCGCAAAATGCAGTAACGGGCAGTTACTAAACTTTCGCAAAAGCACGCAGCCAAAGTGTAAAACGCTCACTGACGCGACCATAAGTATATTAATAAAAACCGAGTTATTTTTTACGTGCCACAAGCTTTATTCAATAAAAAACATTAAATAAAGCATAGCACTGAAGTATTCACTGTGAGATATTTTAGCGTGTATTTTGTTAGTTACTAACGTAAATAACAACGAATTTATTATATCAAGCGTTTTAGTAATAAGTTACTTTTTTAACTTCGCGTGGTTTAATTTCACCTATGTATAAATCATGCACCCGCTTCATATCAAGTTGTAACTCAGTGGCATAGGTATCACCTACGGCATAGGTTTTAATTACTTGTGCGCCTTTAATAATCCCTTGTACTTGCCCTTGCAAGTGATCGTTTTGTGCAATACTGCCTTGCACTGTGGTACCTGCGGTAATTTTTTGCCCATATACTTGCTCTGCAAGCTCACGATACGCTTCTAGTTTTGATGCTTTAATCGCCATTAATGAGCGTTGTGATTGGTTATCACCCGGTTGCGCACTGATCGGCGCATAACCCACGGCTTTTAGAATTGGGTAGTTATCTGGCTCAATATACTTATATTCCACATGTTTATCAAAAATACTGCTACAGCCAGCTAGACCTAAGCTTGCTAATATACAAATTGAAATCACAATACGCATGGCTTTTCTCACGCTTTAAAAGAGACATTAATAACTAACTCAATGCACGATCAATGCCATAATTAACTGCTATGACGGTTTTAAAGCAACCTTACAAAACAATTGGTACAGTCCTTGCTCTGTCACTATTAATAGCAAATGTATATTCATGGGGTCAGGGTAATGAAGCGAATTTTATCAATGGTAGTAATCGCCAGCAGTTGGCTGAGTATTAGCCTATTTCCCTCCCATACAGTTGCTCAATGGTATGAATCAACCGGCCATGCAAGCATTAAAAATGATGACATAAGTGCGGCAAAATCGGCGGCAATAAAAGATGCTATCACCCAAGCTTTAGTGTTCTCAGGGGCACGCGTTAGCTCAATGCAAACCTTAGTAGATGGGGTGTTAACTCAAGATCAGCTAAAAATAAACAGCCATGGCGAAATTCAAAAAATAGAGATGATCAGCGAAGATCGTAAAGCCGATCAATTTGCAATTACTTTGCGCTTAGATATCTTCCCTCAACAAGAACACTGCCCTGCGAACCAATTTACTAAATTTGTTGCGATCACCCAAACACAATTAAATAATCGCGAACAAGCGAAGATGGGTCAAATATTTGACATTAACAAAGCCACCAGCGAAGCACTCTACAAAACGTTAAATCAATCAGCTATGAATGCTAAACCAACTGCCTATTTTAACTTTCCGATCCGCGTTGGCGAATTTTTTAATCAACAATACGATTACAGTAATGCCCTATTAGAAGAAATATCGAGCCGCAGTAATTCTCAGTATGTATTGTTAAGTCAAATTGTTGATATCTCAAATGGCGATAAACTCAATAACAGTTATGCTTTTTGGCAGGACGAAACCTACCAACGTTCATATAAAATAGATTTTGCCTTATTTGATGGCACCACTTACGAGCGAATGTGGCAAAAAAGTTATCGCAGTCAAGCTATCTGGCCATTTGAAAAAACTGCAATTATTGACGTGTTTAGTGATAAATTTTGGAATTCAGATTACGGCCAAAATATAGCTGACATAAACCAAACCGTTAGTTACGACTTACAAGCCGCAATGGCTTGCCTTGAAACCCAAGGTAAAATACTACATATAGAAAACAATAAGCTAATTATTAATTTAGGCAAAGCCCATGGTATTGAAAAAGGCCAACGTTTAAATATTGCACATCATAACTATTTAACCGATGCTGCGGGAAATAAAATGCCACACCTGATCACCACGCTCAATCAAATACAAGTTGAGCAGGTATATCAACAAAGTGCGGTTGCCGTCAGTATTGACCAACAACCACTGCCTAATATTCAAATAAATGATGTAGTAGAACTGACTAATTTAGAGCCTTAGTCAAGTGTTGGTGTAAGCTTGGGTGCTCAATAAGCCAATTAGCAAGTAATTCAATGCCCGCTAAATGCGGGTAATGTTTACGACAAGCCAACACCACACTTCGCTGTTGAGTTGGGAAGATTGGCAAGTAGCTAATACCTGCACGCTCTGTGCACGCAAGCTTAGGCACAAAGGTTACCCCATCATCCATAGCCACCAATGCTAATAAGGTTTCTAAGCTATTACCTCGGTACTCATTGGACACATCAACCCCAGCGGCAAAACAAAATTGCTGGGCTTGATCTTTAAAACAATGACCATCGCTGAGCATCAATAAACTGCACTCTTGTAGCTCATCTAACGCTATTTTACTGCGTTTTGCTAAACTATTTTGCGCTGACATAGCGACCAAAAAGTCTTCTTTATACAATTTAACTGTATGATAAAGTTTAAGTTCAGGCACATCTGCTAATATAGCTATATCTAACTCACCGTTATCCAGTGCGCTTAATATAGTCGCGGTTTGCATCTCAACAAAAGCAAATTGGCTATCAGCAAACGCTTCTTTCATCGAGGTGAGTAAGGTGGGTAATAAATACGGTGCAATCGTTGGAATAATACCTATTCTTACTTTACCTTGTAGTGGCGACGATGACGTTGCTGCTAGCTCTTTTAATATTTGGGTTTGCTCTAAGATCACTTTGATCTGTGTCAACAAACGTTCACCTTGAGCCGTTAAAGTAACCTGCTTAGTAGAGCGGTCAAATAAAGTAACACCAAGCTCTTGTTCAAGTTTTTTAACCTGTCCACTGAGAGTGGGTTGACTGACAAAACATGCATCGGCGGCTTTACGAAAATGCTTAAAGTGCGCAATCGCTTTTACGTATTCAAGATCTTTTAAATTCACTGCAAACTCACGATTAATCGGTAATACCTATCATGCTAATATAAACAAACGATTGGAGCTATTATAACTTTCACGACATAATGGCTATCAACAAATCAAGAGGAACTAAAAAACATGTTAAAGAATATTGAAGGTCAAACAATTCCACAGGTTACATTTGCAACACGTCAAAATGACGAATGGAAATCAGTAACTACCGATGACATTTTTAAAGGTAAAACAGTGGTTGTGTTTTCACTACCCGGTGCATTTACACCAACCTGTTCATCAACTCACTTACCACGCTACAACGAATTAGCTGGTGTACTTAAACAAAACGGCGTTGACGACATTGTGTGTTTATCAGTAAACGATACCTTTGTAATGAATGCATGGGCTGAGCATCAAGAAGCACAAAACATTACCTTATTACCAGACGGTAACGGCGAATTCACTGACGGCATGGGCATGTTAGTTGATAAAAACGATTTAGGTTTTGGCAAACGCAGCTGGAGATACTCTATGCTGGTTAAAGATGGCGTAATTGAAAAAATGTTCATCGAACCAGATTTACCTGGCGACCCGTTTGAAGTATCAGATGCAGACACTATGCTTGATTACATCAACCCTAAACAAGTTAAACCAGAGCCGGTGAGCATTTTCACTAAACCTGGCTGCCCTTTCTGTAAAAAAGCGAAAGCATTATTAACAGAGAAAGGCCTAGTATACGAAGAGATCACTATGGGTGCTGGCGCATCACTGACTAGCCTAAAAGCAATTTCAGGCCGTGAGACCGTACCACAAGTATTTATCGGCGGTAAGCACATTGGTGGCTCTGACGATTTAGAAAAATACTTTGCTTAATTAAGTAAATACCTTAAGCAAATAATAAGGGGCAGCAATGCCCCTATCCATACCCAAACTATTTCAAGATGCGAACATCAGGTGGAATTAAAAGCGATTTAGGCAAGGCATTGATTACAAGTAATAGTGGTTCTATTGTTAAAATCAATAACGCAGTATAAATCGCTTTTAAACCAACCCAACGGGCGTGTCACAGGAACTTACTCTCATAGTTGTTACTTACTCATTTTTGCAAATTAACGCTTTAATACAAGCCCCTGTGACACGCTGAATTCTGTATCTTGAGGTAGTTTGGGTATGCATATACCTATTTTATTAACTAATTTAAAACCAGTTTTTTAATAAAATTGGTATTGAGGACATCACCATGAAAGAACTAAACACAGACGTTGTTGTAATAGGTGCTGGCACCGCAGGTTTAAGCGCTTACCGCAATGCAAAACAACACACGTCTAACGTATTAATGATTGAAGCAGGCCCATACGGTACAACCTGTGCGCGTGTTGGTTGTATGCCAAGTAAATTACTTATTGCCGCCGCAGAAGCCGCCCATGCAATTGAAGCCGCGCCAGCCTTTGGTGTGCACAGCTCAAAACCAACCATAAACGGTGTTGAAGTAATGGCACGTGTACGCAATGAGCGTGACCGCTTCGTAGGCTTTGTAGTAGAAGCCGTAGATGAGCTACCCACTGATGATAAAATAGTAGGCTACGCAAAATTTTTAGATGCCAATCGCGTACAGATTGACGACCATACAATTATTACCGCTAAGCGCTTTGTAATTGCCACCGGCTCTCGCCCTGCTTACCCTAGCGTATTTAATAACTTTGGCGACAGATTAATCATAAATGATGACGTTTTCGATTGGCAAGACTTGCCAGAGTCAGTTGCTGTATTTGGCCCTGGTGTTATTGGCCTCGAAATTGGCCAAGCGTTGCATCGCTTAGGTGTTAAGGTAAAACTATTTGGTGTGGGTGGCGCGATTGGCCCAATTACCGACCCAGTTATAAAAGACTACGCAAATACCGTATTTGCTGAAGAGTTTTTTGTCGATACCGATTCAAACGTATCCGATATGAAACAAGTAGGCGATAAAGCGCAGCTTACCTATGTAGACAAAAACGGCAACAAACAAACCGAGCAATTTGATTACGTACTTGCCGCGACGGGCCGCGTACCAAACACCGACAAACTCGGTCTTGAAAACACCGGCATTGAGCTTGATGAACGTGGCGTACCAATCGCTGATAAACACACAATGCAATGTGGCGACTCCAATATATTTATCGCCGGAGACGCCAGTAACATGATCCCACTGCTGCACGAAGCGAGCGACCAAGGCTCCATCGCAGGGCAAAATGCAGGCCGTTTTCCTGATGTACGTATTGGCCTGCGCCGAGCGCCAATTGCAGCCGTTTTCAGCGACCCACAAATTGCTATGGTCGGTGAAACGTACAAACAAATAACGGCTCGTTATGGTGAGTGTGGTTGTTTTGAAGTTGGTGAAGTCAGCTTTGAAAACCAAGGCCGCAGCCGCGTAATGCTGAAAAATAAAGGTCATATGCGTTTATACGCAGAGCAAGGCACAGGCTTATTTTTAGGTGCTGAGTTTATTGGCCCGCAAGCTGAGCATATCGCCCACCTACTGGCATGGGCTGTACAAAACAAAATGACTGTACCACAAATGCTCGACATGCCATTTTATCACCCAGTGATAGAAGAAGGCCTACGTACCGCACTGCGTGATTTAAACGCCAAGCTTAAATTTGGCCCAGACATCATTAATCAATGTATGGAATGTGGCCCAGGGAATTAGAAGCTAGTTTGCTAGGATAAAAATATAACCAATAATCCAGGAGGTCTAGGCCACCTGGGTTATTGGTTAACTCTATCGCTATGACTTGGCGGCGTTGAAGTAACAATAAACACAAGGTCATCTTGGCCATAATTACATAGTTGATGAACAGCCCCTGCTGGCACATGCAAGCCCTGCTGCGGGTTTAATATATGGGTAACAGAGTCGACTACCAAAGTCGCCTGCCCATTAAGTACAAAAAAGAACTGCTCTGCAAACTCATGCTTATGCGACTGCTCACAACAGCCCGGCGGCACTCGCTCTTGGATCACACTCAATGCCGCACTTTTCACTAAATGCCAGCCATCACAGTCATCACCCCAGTTATAATGTTCAGCGTTATCGACTGAAATAGGCATTGCCATATCTTCGCTATCCCTTAAAAGCTACTACACAACAAGGTAAAACATCACCGTTTAAATTGGTAGTAAATTTAATTCATACAACACAACTACACTTATTCGCGCATGAAAGTGTGGAAAATCGCATTTATTCGCGCGTAAAAGTGTAAAAACTTGCATTTATTCGCGCAATAAAGTGTAATTAATCATCTAATGAGTAATGTGAGACCTGCCATGCAACGATTAATTTTAGAAAAGTTATTAGATTGGAAATCTAAACCAGCACGAAAACCATTATTAATTGATGGCGCTCGCCAAACAGGTAAAACTTATTTATTACAAACTCTATTAGGCAGTACCTTTGCAAACGTGATTCGAATCGATTTTTTAGAGTCCCCGCAAATGAGTGAAGCATTCGCAGATTCGTTATCCCCCGAAAACGTACTATCTAATATAGAGCTACTTACAGGAAAAACGTTTGACCCTAATACAGATCTACTGATCCTTGATGAAATAGGCGAATGCCCTAAAGCAGTCACGTCCCTCAAATACTTTGCTGAACAAGCGCCGCATATGCATATTGCCGCCAGTGGTTCTAATATCGGATTATTAAACTCCTTTCCTGTAGGTAAAGTGGAGCAACATAATCTGCGCCCTCTCACATTTCGTGAGTTTCTGATCGCCTCGAAAGAAACCGCTCTAATTAAGGCATTTGCAGCACAAACAAACTCAAGTGCAGCACATAGTAAATTATTCTCAAAACTCACTGATTATTACTTTACGGGTGGTATGCCAGAGGCTGTAAGTACATGGTTCGATTTATCTGATCACAGTATCATTGACCGCGTTCAAGCTGTAACAGACATTCATAAAAATTTAGTACTGGGCTATCAACGAGACTTCGGTAAATACTCAGGAAAAGTAGATGCAGGTTTAATCGAAGCTGTATTTAATAATGTTCCAGCACAGCTATCATCAGTGATGGATGAATCGGTTAATCGCTTTAAATTTAAAGGGGTGCACGATAAAAAATCTCGCTATGGTGATTTTGAAAGCGCTATTTCTTGGTTAAATAAGTGCCGCTTGATACTGAAAAACCACCCTATTGATGGCACACCTAAAAGCCCACTAGCAGCATATAAAAAAGATAATATCGTTAAATTATTTCTTTTTGATGTGGGCTTATTAAATCATATGCTAAACATTGGGTATAAAGAAATAAAACAACAAGGCTATGAATACAAAGGCTTTGTGGCCGAAAACTTTGTACAACAGGAACTTGCTGCACAAGGCATTGACCCAACATATTCATGGGGTGATGCAAGAGCGGAGATCGAATTTGTGACCTCTGATGACGAAGGCAACATACTGCCTATCGAAGTAAAAAGTGGTAAACGCACCAAAGCAAAATCACTGCAATCGTACATAAATAAATGCCAGCCCATCAAAACAATTAAACTCACAGGCACGCAAGGATCATCACCACTGGAAAAGGAATATATTGTCCTGCCGCTCTACTACAGTGAATATGTAGTAAGCAAACACCTGAGGCTGATAAATTGATGAAAGATAGACCTACAAATCACACCAATTTAAACATCGTTAAGGAAACTGGCGAATGCTCACAAAGCTATTACGATGGTGAGCTAATCCAAAAAGTAAAAGGTATTTGGTTTGCGGGTAAAACCTTTGTTACTCGCTTCTACCAATGGCGTTTAGAAAAAGCATAACAATGAAATTTTAGATAGCTAAAGCTCTATGATG
>NZ_JACJEV010000055.1:0-17623 GCF_014164235.1 Pseudoalteromonas sp. SG44-17
CCTCAATTTAAATTAATGATATGAACGTAAATGCTGTGTATTCGCCGTCCATGGCGAAGTCACAGCTTAACGCGCATCCATGCGCTGTTATTACTCATCATTAATTTAATTTCGGGTGTGATCACGGGGGGATATTATTAACAGCAGCCTTTAAGCAAAATTTGTCGATAGACAGAGAGTTATGTATATTAAATTCAACTTAGTTTGAGTAACGCCAATGGCTAATCAAGATCAAAAAGGGAAATGGCTTTCGAGTAAAGAGACGATGGCGTATCTGAAAATATCAGGCTGCGAGCTAATGCACCGCCGCGAACGTGGCGAGCTTAAGTTTGAAAAGCGCGGGCGGGCATATTTTTATTTTTTTGAAATAACAAGGAATTAACTATGACATTTAAAGAACTTATCAACGTTTTTTATAAAGCAGATATCCAATACGCATTAGATAAACTTGGAGAAACAAAAACAGGGAAAAAAGAAGATTTAGTTAATCAGATTATAGACTCCTCAACCCCTGAGAATGTTTTAAATGCTTTTCATCATAATGATTTAAAATGGCTTTGCGATAAGTATGATATTGATACTTCAAGGAATAAATCAGCTCTGATTCGAAACCTATTAGAATATTCAAAACATGAAATGGGTATTGAAGATAGCTATACACAAAACGCACCTATCGATAAATTGAATTCAATGATTGGCCTTCACACTGTAAAAAAACATATAAATAAAATAGATGCGTTTTTAAAGGTACAAAAAGCTCGAGAAAAGAAAGGCTTACAGGAAGTTAAGATTAGTAAGCATATGGTTTTCACTGGTAATCCCGGCACAGGAAAAACAACAGTTGCTAAAATTGTTGCTGATATATTTAAAGAGTTTGGCTTTTTAACTAAAGGTGAAATAATAGAAGTAACACGCTCTGATTTTATAGGGCAATACCTAGGTGAATCTGAGAAAAAAACAGCCGAAATTTTTAAAAAAGCTGTTGGGTCCATTCTATTTATTGATGAAGCATATTCTATTTTTCAGGGTAAAAACGATGATTTTGGGAAAGCGATTTTGCCCGCTTTTCTGACTAACTTAGAGAATCATCGAGATGATATGGTTGTTATAATAGCTGGTTATAAAGCTGAAATGGATAATTTTTTAGATAGTGACCCAGGACTAAGATCTCGATTTTCTGAATATATTCATTTTGATGATTTTAACTCAGATGAATTAATTGAAGTCTTTAAAAAATTAACTGAAGAAAAAGATTATCAACCATCACAAAATCTTGAGTCATCTCTAAACACATATATTAAACAAGCAAAAACAAAGCAAAACTTTTCAAATGCTCGGTTTATTCGTAATACTATTGAAAAATTAATTCAAAACCATGCATTAAGAGTCTCTCAAAACCTAGATGACTGTTCTGAGTTGGATTTAAAAACTTTAAACGTTGAAGACTTAGAGCTGTAAACTTAAACTTTAAAACAGCCGCTTCCTTTAATCTAATCAATACCTTAATCTGGGCTATCGGAGGCGGAGTTCTTAACAATAAGAAGCAAAAACTATGAACGCAGAGCAATTTAAGCAACTTGTAAAAAAAGTAAAAATAGCAAAAAAGCTACCTGATGCAATCTATTTCCATAAAGATGCATTTGCTGATGCACCTGCTGAATTAGTCAAATTTATTAAAGTTGTTGCTCAAGCTCTCAAAGTAGATAAAGCCGATTACGATCTCATAAAGCTATTTAAAAACGACTTTAGACTTTCGCTTTTAAGTTACCCCACGTTCTATGAAGATTCATACCCTGCACTTAAACAAAGCGTTACAGTAGATTTAGCTAAACTTAGTCATAAAATAACTAATTACGATAACAGTGAAAACCCACCTATTTTACACCGAAAAGAAACCATGGTTTCGCCTACGAATAAACACTATCAATTATTTTGTGACTTAACTGCTGAAGGGGAACAAGCGGGGTTATACGAAAATACACGTATGATCGGCTTTAAAGGCTCGTGGGAGCGTTTGATTGCTAAAAAAGGGTATGAACTCACCGATGGGCGTTTGTTTCGCAGCTCTGCAGTACAAAGCCCTACTGATGACAAAACAATTGATCGACATTTAACTGCAATTGTTCGCCATGAACTATCAGCACCTCTAAAAACATTAGCTAAAAATGGCTTTTTAAATGGCGACTATTCAATTTTTGATTACGGTTGTGGCCGAGGTGATGATTTAAGAGAGCTTGAGGCCCATGGTATTGATGCTTTAGGTTGGGATCTAAATTACCGCCCCGATGCAGATAAAGTTATTTCTGACATTGTAAATATTGGATTTGTAATAAATGTAATAGAAGACCGCGACGAGCGGATAGAAGCGCTACTAGGTGCGTGGGAGCTTTCGCAAAAGTTATTGGTTGTATCTGCAATGCTAGGCAACGAATCGCTTGTAAGTCAGTTTCAACCTTATAAAGACGGTGTGGTTACAAGCCGGAATACTTTTCAAAAATACTACACGCAAGCAGAACTAAAAGCGTTTATTGAAATAAGCGTTGATGAAAACGCAATTGCTGTAGCCCCCGGTATTTATTACATATTTAAAGATAAGCAGCTCGAACAACACTTTTTACAGAATCGCCATAAACGTACTTATAAGTGGCAGCATTTAACAGCGCCAGAACCTGTTAATGAAGAACAAGCACGAATTTTATTTACTCAGCACCAGCAACTTTTTGAATCGTTTTGGCTTACATGTTTAACACTTGGCCGCTGCCCTGCGAATAATGAGTTTACGCAAAGTGAAAAAATAAAAGAGGTTATTGGCTCTAATAAAAAAGCGCTACAACTTGTATTAAAGTGGTTTGAACAAGATGAGCTAAAAACCGCTGAAACAATGCGTAAAGAAGATTTACTCCTTTACTTTGCACTTGCCATGTTTGAAAAGCGAAAGCCATACACTCAACAGCCAGAAGACTTAAAGCGCGATATAAAAGCCTTTTTTGATACGTACAAAATTGCACAGCACCAAGCTACTGAGTTGCTCTTTCAAATAGCAGACAGTGCACTAATCGAGTCACTGTGCATTGAAGCCGAAAAGTTATTACCTGCAGGTAAAATCGACTTTGAAAATGACCAGCCCCACGCATTAACGCTTCATAAAGACTTTATCACCTTATTACCTCTTGTATTACGTGTATATATAGGCGCAGCACTGCAGATGTATGGTGAACTTGATGATATTCAGCTTATTAAAATTCACATACATTCAGGTAAGGTAACACTGCTTGGTTATGAAGGGTTTTATGACTCCCCTCTTCCACAGCTTAAAGAGCGTGTGAAAATAAAAATGGCAGATCAAGATGTTGATTTTTTTGATTACGTCGTTGAAGAAAAACGACCAGTACTTCTTAATAAAATTGATTATATTGACGATACGTTTGATGATTATAAAAAGCAGTCAAAGTTCACCAAGAAGTTATCAAAAATTGTTGAAAATAAGCAAATAATTATTAATTCGAGCAATAAAAACACTGTATATACACAACTTGCAAAAATAGACTTCCAAGTTAAAAGTTACAATATTACCCCCATAAAAGTTAGAAATTAAAGGAGAATAATACTATGAGAAAGTGGAATTCAAGTCCTCATCCCATTTCGGATTTAAAAGACTGGAATGAGCTACATCGCCTTGAAATAAATCCTGAATTCCAAAGAGGATCAGTATGGTCTGATGCAGCAAAAATCATGCTGATAGACTCAATTTTAAATGAAATCCCTATGCCTAAAATATTGGTATCAAAAAAAATCATTCTAGGGAGCACTCATAGAATAATTATAGATGGGCAACAAAGGACAAAAACTATTTTGTCATTTATAAATAATGAGTTTAAGTTAAAAGCCCCTTATCAAGGAGAGAGAATTGGAAAATATTTCAAAGACTTTTCACAACCAGAACAAGAACAATTTCTTTCTTATCAAATTGATTTTAACGAATCACAAGGTTTAACAGATCAAGAATTACGAGATGTTTATTCGCGCCTAAATAAATACACCTTTGCACTAAATAAACAAGAACTTAGAAGAGCCGACTTTCCAGGTGATTTTTTAACTTTATCTCAAGATTTAGCTAATATTGAGGATTTTGAAGATTTCAGATTATTCACAGCAGCTAACAAAAGAAGACTCAATGATGTTGAATATATATCAGAAATATTATCTGCCTTTATAGCAGGCCCGCAAGATAAGAAAAACAACTTGGATAATTTCTACCTAGAATACACCAACTGGCCTGAAAAAGAGTTATTCGAAGGTAGACTATTAAACTCAATTAGACAAATTAATTATATTTTTGACGAGACATTTCCTTTAGCCAAAACACGATTTAAGCAAAAGTCTGATTTTTATTCATTAATTATTGCTATCGATAAATTTTTGACTCAAGGTTACGAAATAAACCCTGCTCGATTAGAGTCAGTGAGAAGTGATTTAAAAATAGTTGATAGAAATGTATCTCCAAGCTCCGATGTTAATTTCTTTAATCTATATGCAGAAAAGTGTTTGGCATCTGCCAATACTTTAGCAAGTAGAAATTGGAGAATCGACTTTATCTCATTAATTTTAAAACCTTTATTTAAAGATGAAAAGTTGAGCGAAAATCATAATAAAGTTTTAGTAAGTATTTTTTCGGAACTACCGCAAGCAGATCACAACTTTTCTGAAGCAAAGTGTGATAAATGTGGTGAAGAACACTCTGAAGAAAAAGGTAACTTGTATATTACATGGGGAAAAGATAAAGAGCCCGGGTTATCTAATTTCTACTGGTCACATAAAGGGTGCTTTGGAGATAACATAAATTATATAAATGATGAAAATTTATATGAAATACCTGAAAACCTGAAAGATTTATCTAAATTGGTGTAGGAAAATATGGACATTACCCTTAAACATAAGTTTGATAGAAAGGAATACATAATTGACAGTAAATTCTCATGTGACGGTATTCCTTATGAAGTAGGTGACTTTTTGAATTTCGGTGGAAACGCTCTTGTTCATGAATGTTCAAGTAGTCGTTCATCAGATGAATTAGCAATCAAATTTCAAATAAAAACTCACGGTAATCGAGCTGAAAGATTTAAGCAAGAGATGGATATACACAAGCGTATAAACCATACACACTTAGTTCGTTTTGTTGGTTCTGGTAGTATACGTGCAAAATTGAATAAGAAAGCAGGGCGTTCTCAATTTACTGATATTCAATATGTTATCATGGATAAGTGCGATCAAAACCTGCAAGAATATATAAAAGATGGGAATTTAAGCATTCCTTATTCAGAATATATAGGACAGTTCAGAGGTTTAATTTCAGGGCTTGCTGAATTACATAAAGTAGCTATACACAGAGATATAAAACCCACCAATATTCTGATTAAGGATGGTATTTGGAAATTAAGTGATTTCGGTTTATGTGCCTATCGTGACCCAGAGGAAAGAAATGACTTCACACCAGACGAGGAGAAGATAGGCCCCGCGAATTGGATGTCGCCAGAAAGCAACAGTAAGTTTGCAGGCTATAATACGGACATCACGAGCCACTCGGATGTGTTCCAACTAGCCTCAATTTTTTGGATGATAATAAATCAAAAACACCCCACTGGCATTTTATCAAAAGATGACTGGAGTGGCCCTGACAACTTATACCAAGTATTATTTGATGCCCTACAACATTGTCCAACAAGGCGCCCATTGGATGGAGCTCTGTTTTATGAAAAGATAGTGGAAGCTATCGAGAAACCGATAGCTTTATGACTATCGGTTTTTAAGTTACGAAACTGTTAAACAACTCTCAAAACTTCACTTCTTCTTCCTGGCATATAGAGCTCTATTTCATCACTTGCATAGAGCTTTAAATAGGAATATAAATTTGCTTGGAGATCTTTTATTTTTTGCCGATAAGGTGCTGGGTCATCAGCTAATGCGTCATGCAGCAACCTTGAGATTTGCCCGAAACCCAAGTCTCGTTCTGACTGATTTTCAGTAATTTGTTTTTTTAACCAACGGTATGCCTTTGTTTGCTTAAATAAAGTTGACGCTAATGCAAAATCGTCTTTAGCATTCTCAATTTGAGCAAAAGGTAACGAAGAGTTGAGTTGGTATTCATTCAAAGTAACACCTGGTTTACCTAGCGGGAAGTCTGATACAAACAGCTCAGTTGTTTGAGGCATTATCTCTTCGGGCCATACAGCAGGTAACTCTGTTTCATCCGCATCATCAAATTGTTCTAAAAACGCCTGCATTTTATCAAGCGTATTTATACTTAACTCAGTTGCTGATTCAACAATTTTATTAATGAATGCTTTAGATTGTTCACACGCATTTACTCTACTACAGGATTCTAAGTTACCGTTATTTACTAAAGCTAACCCTTTCCCTGTTAAATTAGCACTGCCATTAAAGATAGTGTCGTGATCAATTTGATAAATTTTTGCGTGCAGGTTTATTAGTGCTTTAACTTGGTAGCCACTGTTAATGCAATCTCGAAGTGCATTCAAGTCACTTGCACCCTTTGCAAAATCAGTTGGTGTAAAACGGCCTATCAATTGCACTTTAGGTTTGTTGTTAGAAATTAATCGACCCAACCAGCTTGTCGCTGATCGGGTCATAAAAGCAGATATAATTGTTACTTTTTCACAGTCAGGTAATATTGCCTCTAACTGCAAAGTAAGATCAGTATTAGAGATCAGACTCGACATTAAAAAGTTCCACAGTCGTCATGAGGTTCTTCTAAAAATTCAGTAATCATTTTCCCCCACTCCCTTCTTACTTGATTTAAATACTCAACTCTATTCTCTATAGATGTCTCATTCATAACTCGAGCAAAACCTGCAATTGCGGTTTCCATCACGATTTTTTCTTCTTCGTTAAGCTTATTCACTAATTTTTTAAAGAATATATGGTTTGTATTAAAAATAACTAAAGTTAGACTTTTACGGGTAGCAACATCAAAAAATGCATCCGAATCTCTTGGCGCGCATTCTATTAAAAATTTAGTACCATTAATAATTGCATCTGAAGCACGAGCTTTAGTTTCATCATTATCAACCCCAGCCCCTCTCAAAAAGTCATCTAGTTCTCCTCCACTAAACGGTTCATCATACTCCTCTGTATTATGACCATTCTCTTCTCTATGCTTTGAGCCGTTTGTCGCAGCGATCTCTGAAGGCGATACTCTACTTTTTTGTGATGGGGAGTTATATTCTAAAGTAACAGTTTTCAGTTTATCCGAAGCTTCTGAAATCATCTTCTTAACAGTTTTAGCTACCTTTAATGCATGTATAAGTGGATCATTATTCTCAATTAAATCCTCTTCAAACTCTTGCTCAGATACAAATCCAACTTGAGAAATTAAGTCCTCTAAATCATAAGGGATTAATTTAACTGCATCTTGTTTATTATTAGTAACACCAAAAAATTCATCTAATAATGGAGAAAAAGAAACTTCAACCCCAATGAACCGCCCCTTAGACTCTCTTAAACCTGATGTAAAAAAAGAATCTCTAATAACAAGCTCTCGACCTGCTCGAACTATTGAAACACCTATATTTCGCTTACAATGCTGGCCGAAAGGTGTAGACCCTAACTCACTTTTTTTACTTTCAGTTAGAATTTGTTTAGCGATACTAGCCTTAACGACTGATGTGCGTATATTCACGCAAGCAGGGCTACTTCTTCCTACATCAATTTCAATTACTTTTTCATCATGTAATTCGAAAAATGCTTCAGACTTATATGGTTCAGGCAGTTCAGGTAAAGAGGTGTTTTTCAATAAGTACATTGGATCATTAGCTTTAAAAATCATGCTAGATTCGAATTGTGAAATTGTATTGTCACTATCAGCTCTATAAATTTTACTCTCTATTTTTATTTTTTCGTCATAAATGAAATTCCTATACATTCTACCGACAAGATATTCACAGTGTTTATAGATTGATTTCCCTGTTTTCCAACTCAAACGATCTAATTTAGACCAGACAACTAAAGTACCAGAAGTGGGCTCGGTGGAGAAAAATGCATCCTTGTATTTGCTTGGGATAGCTTCCATTTTCGGCTCAGGCACTAATTCTAGAATACCTTCTTTCATTTCATCAATATCTAAGTATGTATGGTGTGGCAATTCACCTTCTCGCCAACTCCAAACATCAACGCGCTTACACTGCGAAATAGAAGAGTTTGGTAGTCCCATCCCAAACTTACCCATGCCTTCAGCTTCATTCCGGTGATGTCCACCACCAAATTGCATAGCTGTACGAAGTACTTCCGGCAGCATACCCAAACCGTTGTCCCAAAGAGTAATTTCATCAACAGTATATGTAGCTCGTTTAGCTCCAGTGTCTTTCTTAGATTCAATAAAACCTAGTTCAACTCTCGTTGCTTCTGCCTGTAAACTATTATCAATTAATTCTGCTAACGCATATGCAGAGTTTTTATATCCATTATCACGTAGCGAATCTATAACTGTACTACCGCTTAAAAATCTATTTTCCATATTATTCCCCTCTTATCTTCCACATATCATTCCAATAACCAAACGCAAGACTAATACTTTGAAACTCAGGTATGTTATCCATCACTGTATAAATATTACATTCTTTGTTACCGCCGCTTTTATATCCCCTCATGGCACGGCCCGCCATTTGTAAATACTGTACTAGGGAGTTCATTGGTTTAGCTATTACGGTAACGTTAGTTTTAGGTGCATCAAAACCAGCCGTTAATACATTGAAATTAACAAGAACTTGTAGAACACCTTTTTTATATTGCGCTATTTTTGCTCTGCGACTTTCAGAAGTGTCGTTTTTGCTATCGATAGAAGCTGCTTTGATACCTTGATATGCAAGTGCTGTTGCTAAGTTTATTCCGTGTTCAACTGTACAAGCGAAAACAATGATTTGAGATCCAAGTTTACATTCATCGGTTATAGTTTTTAATATCTGTCGGTTTCGTTCTATGTTATTTGCCAAAGTAGTCATTGTTTCAACGCCGCCTGCATCCCTTAATTCGTATGCAGCAATACCGGAATGATCATAATTTAATGATTTAAAATTGGCTTTAGCTAAGTACCCCTTCTCGACCAAGTAATCTATAGGTGATAGATAGCCTGAAATTTGCATTGATACTTTATTGTTGTAGAAAAAACTAGCTAAACGAGCATCTTCTTCAGATAAACCATCTTCAGAATAGCTTCTGCCTGGAGTGGCAGTTAAACCAATTAAATCAGCGTGAAATGCTTTGTCATCAATAAAGTCTTGAACTACTTCTTGAAACTTAGGAGCTACGGCTTTGTGGGCTTCATCAAAAATTACTAATGTCACTTTTTCAGCAAGCTTGCTGTAAAGAAGTTGTAATTGTCTTGAGTTACTTTTTCTTAAACTTAAAAATTTATGCAAGCCTGCGACTACAAATCCAGAATCAATACCGCTTAGGCTTTCTGTAGAACTTGAATAAAAGCCGTAAAGTGAGGTTGAGCGATTACCTAGTGACTGCCATGCTTTAGAAAATTCAACATAAGCTTGCGAACAAAGTTCCTCTCTATCTGCAAGCCAAAGAACCAAGTTATTTTCAGATTGCCTTAAGTGCTCTGCAGCTATGTTCATTGCTGTGCGTGTTTTACCTGCACCTGTTGGTAGGTGGATTAAAACTCGTTTTTTGTGCTGTTCAAGTTCAGTAAATACTTGTTTACTAATATTTTGCTGATAAGGGTATAAACCATAATTAGGATCTATATGAGTAATACTCTCTAGCGCGTTATCTTGCTCTAATTGACTTTCGTATAATGCAGATAGGCCCATTAAAGCAGCAAATTTGTCAGGGTTTTCATCCGCCCAACTTATTATTGCATCGTAATGATCGGGAGTTACATGCTTTGCTTGAAGTTCAAAACTAGGAAACAACTCGGCTAGCTGCTTTGCTGATAGGCGCTCAATTAACTTATTTCGAAGTCGTGAGTCAAAAATAAAGTCGACTTGTTTAACACTTGCAACTATTCCGGCAAGTTTATTTTTATTATATGAATTGGCCTCTGAGACCTGATTGTCTTGCGCATCAAGTTGAAGTGCGAAATTTATTGAATTTTTAGGAAGAAAGCTTAACAATTCATCTTCAGAGAAATTTAATAAAATTTTAGTAAGCATATTTTAGTCCTTTAATATAAATCAATGCGATAGCTTCCATTATCTATGGACCCTAGGTACGAAGCTAGGCTAAACCACTTGATTATTTATCTTTATATTCAAAACTTTACAATAAACCCCTTATATCTACAAGGGAATTGAGATAAATTCAATAAAACTGTATAAAGGTACAGTTTTTTGTTGTTTAATTACCTAGAAGCCTTCCTCTAAATCTTAATTCACGTTAATATCGCGGCTTGGACAATTTCTCCAGAGGAACTCAAAAAGCAATGAAAGCTAAGTTTACAGGTCACGACACATTCCCTCTGCGCTATGGATGGCTATTCAAAGCAGTTAATCATTTGAATTCAAATGGTAATTTCTCAAGTTCTGACGAAGAAAGTATACGTCATTCTATTGTAGAGCTTGGCGTTGGTAAAAATATGGTTAAAGCAATTCAGTATTGGGCTGAGTCTAGCGGCATTATCGAAAGCGACAGAAAAAATAATAAAACCCTTCATAATGTGACGGAAAACAAAGGACAGTACTTGTTTGGTGACGACGGTAAGGACCCTTACCTTGAATTGCCTGGCTCTATTTGGTTATTGCACTTTTGGCTAAACTTTAATGATGAACACCTAACCGCCTATCGCTACTTTTTTAATTACTCTAATGTTCAGCATTTTGAAAAATCAAAATTGATTGATGATTGCTATGAAGATGCAAAGCGCCTAGTTAAAAGCGAAGTTGGTAATGTTACGACTATAAAAAAAGACATGGATTGTTTTTTAAATATGTATAGTAAAAAAATTAAAGTTACCACTAAAAAAGTAGATGAAGATCACTTCACTTCCCCCCTTGCTGAGCTTAATTTAGTACAAGATAACAGCCGCTCTTTTTATGTCAGTAATTTAACTGAAAGGCCTGAATTACCCATTGAAGTATTTATTTATGCGTTACTTGAATTCTTTAAAGTAGAAACAACTGAATCAAAAGTGAGCACTGTTGATTTTGATTCGTTACTTACTAAACCGTGTTCGCCTGGCCGTATATTTAGGTTATCTGAAGCTGGCCTAGGGCAAAAACTCGATGAAGCTCAGCAACATACTAAAAAAGAAATATCATGGGTCGATTCATTAGGGCTAAGACAAGTAAATATATCTGACTCAGTAAAAAACAATACTATCAATTACTTAAATGACTATTACGGCAAATACAATGTCTGAATCTATTATTGAAATAAATCAACGATATAAAAGCTCCACTCGCATTGATGTTGATAGTGCTAACCTAAATCCCTTTATAGATGACTTTATCGTACATGGAACGGCTATTAATGTACTTGATACTGTAAGCCGTGAGTTTGAGGGCAGTACACAAAGAGCCTATACAATCACAGGCCCTTATGGCTCTGGTAAATCGACTATAGCCTTATTTTTATCTTGCTTACTTTCTACGGATTCAGAACAACGTAGTTACGCTTTAAACAAGCTTAATAATTCTCAAAAAGTAATAAATGGGTTTGATGATAGGTTTAAAATTACTAATGGTTGGAAAACTATTAAGCATGTCTGTGGCCTGGAAGCACCCGCAAATAGTATTCTAATAAGCTTATTGAAAGCGTTTAATATCAAGTTTAATGCAGAAGATATACTCGCTCTTGATGATGATAAGTGCTTAGCAAAAATTAAATCTGTTTTACAAAAACAAAATGATGGCGAAGACGGTGTTTTAATTTTACTAGATGAAATGGGTAAAGCTTTAGATTATCAGTCGCGTGCAAATAAAGACTTACATTTATTTCAGTCTCTCGCTGATATTGTTCAACAAGTAAAACGGCCTGTATTACTGGTTGGTTTTTTACATCAAGCATTCTCTGATTACGCTAAAAATAAAGACGTAAAAACACAGCAAGAATGGAGTAAAGTTCAAGGCCGCTATAGAGACTTAAGCTTTAACCCTTCGATTGATGAATCTTTAGTACTTGTAGGTGACTCAATATTTAGAGCCCCAAAAGTAGTAAAAGCTATTGAATCAAAATATGAAAAGCTGGTCGAGGTTGTAAGTTCGGCGTTTGCAAATCAAAACAAAAATATTGATGCGTTAAGTAATACGTTACCGCTAGATCCTATAGTTAGTTTGTTGCTTGGCCCTGTTTCTCGACGCCGCTTTTCTCAAAATGAGCGTAGTTTGTTCGGCTTTTTAGCGTCACATGAGAAATATGGATTTAGAGAGTTTTTAGAAACAGAGTATAGCGAACTTAATGAAGCACTAAGTTTGTATCGCCCTGAAATGTATTGGGACTATTTACACCATAATTTACACCATTTAATTGTTACTTCACAAGATAGCAAAGCATGGCTAGAGGGTTGTGATGCAATTTATAGAGCTGAACAAAAAGGTGGCGAACTACATACAGCCATTACGAAGCTAATTGCTCTATTAACTATTTTTGGTTTTCATCACCAGTTACATGCTAAACGTGATTTTATAAAAAAATATTTTACTAGTCGCGGATACGAAGCTGCTGAAATAATGCAATCTTTGATTGACTTAGAAACTTGGACAGTTGTTATTTATCGCCAAAAACACGATGCTTTATTTGTGTTTCAAGGTAGTGATATTGATATAAATAGCTTAATCAATGAACGTATCGAAGCTATAAGTTATGGTGTGGATTGGACTGAAATATGTGATATTCCGCAAAATATATTAGCAACTGCACATTACCATAAAACCGGTACTATGCGCTGGGCAACAACAAAGCTGATAAACAAATACGATGTTGCTCTTATCAAGCCATTTGTTACCCCACCTAAAACGGGAGAAGCATTTGCTACGTTTATTTTATGTGTGAATGAAGATATTGCTAAAGCACTTAAACCTCATGAAGAAGCAATGCCTTTTAGTATTGTTGGGAAGTTTGAAGACTTTTCAAACCTTAAAAATGCTGCTATTGAGTTAATTGCTTTAAAGCAAATACTCAAAGACGAGAAAAAAATAGCGCATGACCTGATTGCAAAAAATGAGCTGGAGAATCGGATTAAATTTGCGCAGTCTAATGTTGATCATGAATTGCAATATGTTTACAAAAGCGCTGATTGGTTTCATTGCGGTAAAAAGTTAGAAACGGCACCTTTAACATCTGTCGCCTCAAAAATTGCAAATGAGCTATTTAGCAAGTCACCAGTAGTAATAAACGAGCTAGTTAACCGTTCAAAGCCTTCTGGTAGTGCAAACAGTGCTATCCGTAAGTTAATGAATGCCATGTTTGAACAAGGTGATAAGAAAGATCTCGGTTTTGACGAAAAGGCTTTTCCACCTGAAAAAGGCCTATATCTTTCTTGCTTAAAAAGCAAAGGTTGGCACTGTGAAACTTCAGAGGGATTTTTATTCCCAAGTGAGTGGAGTAAGGAATCGCAAGAAGCTAACCCTGAAATGCATGAGTTATTTAAAAGCGGCTTTGATTATATAAAAAATAACTCCAAAAACAAACAAGTCACTTTAGCTGAACTTTATGATTTTTGGATGCTTCCACCATTTGGTTTAACGGCCGGTTTATGTCGTATTTATGGCTTAGCTTTATTAAAATCACTTGAAGGACAGGTTGCTTTTTACGATTGGGATTCAACCAATCAGTTTATTTTTATACCAGAGCTAGATGAAGAGTTAGTTAATAAAATTTATAAACATCCAAATGAAGCTGGTGTTCGATATTTTGAAATATCTGAAATACAAAGTCACTTACTGGAAAACTTAGCACAGGCAACACTTGGCGAAGTTAAGAATGACGCTGCAATATTAAATATAGCTAAACATATAGTGGGGATTGTTCATAAGTTACCAACATGGGTTAAAAAAACTAGTGGTGAAAGCTTTACAGGTGATGAAGGTAATGGCTTAACAAAGCAAGCCCGTGATTTCAGAAATAAAGTTATTGCGGCAAATGACCCTTACAAACTAATTTTAGATGATCTACCTGCAGTATTTGGCTTTAAAAAAGATGATGCTGAAGTCGAAGAAAAGCTGGCTCTATACCTTAAAACTGCTATAGAAGATTTAAGTGCGCAGCACGATATTTTACTAACTGGTTTTAAGCAGATTATTATTCAAATGTTAGGTGAAGATTTTAATCAGGCCTTAAAAGAGCGATGTGACTTTGTTGAGAAAGTTGCAAAGCGCCCTAATGTTAAAGAACTTGCTAAGCGTATTTCACAGCACATAGATGGTAAAACTAAATTTGAGTTTATTATTAATTTAGCTGCAGGAACACCAGAACGTAATTGGACTGATAAACACCTTCGTAACGGTTTAGATGAACTACAAAACTTATGTGTACAGTTTAGACGCATTGAATCGTTTGGTAATATTCAAACTCAAGGTAATTCTAAGCCGCTAGCATTTATTACTACTGATAATGACGGTAATCATCAAGAGTTTGGTGGATTTATTAGGCACGATTTAGAACGAGATAACGATGTAAAAACTGCTGTTGATAATATTCAAACATCTATCGCTGATATGCCTAAAGAGAAACAACTTGCTACACTAACCAGTTTATTAACTAAATTGATGGATCAAAGTGGATCAGAGGTAACTGATGACTGAAAAAGTTAAACACGTACTAGGACTTTCTGGTGGTAAAGACAGTAGCGCTTTAGCGTTATTTGTTAAAGAAACCTACCCGGATTTAGATGTAGAGTATTTCTTTACGGATACAGGTTATGAGCTACCAGAAACCAATGAGTTTATTGATAAACTTGAAGAAAAGTTGGGGTATATTCATCGTTTAAATGCACGCTCTTTAAATAACATAGAGGGTCGTGGCGAAAAAGATTTTGCACACCTTCTAAAAGAGCATGGTAACTACTTACCTTCACAACGAGATCGTTGGTGCACTGTTCAGATGAAGTTAAAACCATTTGAACAGTGGTTAGATAGCTTTATTAAAGATGGTTATAAAATAAAAAACTATGTTGGTATTAGAGCTGATGAACCAGAACGTGTTGGCTACATGACAATTGAAAAACCAATCGAATCAGTTTTTCCGTTTAGAGAGCATGGCATAGTAAGAAGTGATATAGAGAATATATTACAGCGAAACGGTTTAGAACTGCCGGAATATTACAAATGGCGCTCTCGCTCTGGATGTACATTTTGCTTTTATCAGAGAAAGATTGAATGGGTTAAGCTTATGGAAAAGCACCCTGATTTATTTGAAGAAGCAAAAGCGTTTGAAAAAGGCGATGACAACAATACCACTGTCGGTGAGCGTTTTTACTGGATGGGACAAGGTCAGCCATTAGAAACATTAGAAGACCCTGCAGTACAAAAACGAATTATTGAAAATCACGAGAAAAAGGTTGCTCGCTTTAACAAGAAAAAACGCCGTAATGCACTGTTAGGTGACTTTGAAGGTTATTGTGAGTTTAACGAGCTAGATGATATTTATGACGAAGCAGAAGGCGGTGGAGCCTGTGTGACATGTTATAAATAATAGTAAGCGGCTAAATAGCCGCTTTTTTTATAGCTTGAACTAAAAAATCAATGTCTTTACAAGTGATTTCATGAGTAAAACTAATTCTAAACGTATGTTCTGCCTGTTCCCTAGATAAGCCTAAAGCAGTTAAAACGTGTGAAGCCTCTATTTCTTTAGATGAACAAGCAGAGCCCTGAGCAAGACATAAGGTACTCTCATTCTCACGTACTAAAACACCTACATTGGTTTTTGGCAAAGATAATGAAAGAATATGAGGTAATATACTGCCTTTACCATTTATAGCGTATTCAATTTCATTTTCATTTAACTTTTTCAGAAAATAAGATTTAGGATCTTCATTCTCAAAATAACTATACACTTGTTGAAACACTTCAATAGCTTTGCCAAAACCAATAATTAATGGTGCTGCAACGGTTCCCCCTCGCAAACCCTCTTCTTGCCCTGCACCATGTATAACAGGTAATAGGTTTCGCTTCCTAAGGTCGCGAATGTAAACAGCACCAATTCCTTTAGGTCCACCAACTTTATGCGCAGAGAATGACATTACATCAACATTCATATCATCTACATCTATTTCAGTTTTGCAAAAACTTTGAGCCGCATCTGAGTGAAATAAAATACCTTTTGAGAAGCAAAGCTCACCAATTTCGCTGATCGGGTTAATTGTACCTAGTTCATTATTAACATGCATTATGGATACAAGAACAGTATCCTCTCTTATAGCAGCTTTGACATTCGCAGCTGTAATAACGCCATACTTATCAGGCTCAACAAGCGAAATCTCATATCCTAAATTTTGAAAGTAGTCGCATATTGCAAAAATACATTTGTGCTCAATTGAAGAGATCACTATATGCTTTTTATTCCTAAGGCTTTCATCACCTAATAACAAACTTTTAAAAGCTACATTATTGGATTCAGTTGCACCACTAGTAAATACGATCTCACTTGCAAAGGCTCCTATTTGATCAGCTAGATGCTCTCTTACTTCATTAACCTTAATTAATGCAGATTCTCCTAAAAGGTGACTAGAAGCAGAATTGGCATAGCAGTTTTCAAATGCATTCATCAGTGATTTTTTTACTTCTGGTAAAATTGGATATGAGGCAGCTGTATCGAGGTATATCATTTAATTAATCCTTCATTTGAGGTTTAAGAATAACATAAAGGGATAAGCTCTTAACCCCTTTAACAGCATACTTTTAAAATAATGCTAAGACCCACTCCACTTCCCCATGATCACACCTGAAAGTTATAAATTGATGAGTAATCACTTGCATGGATGCAAGTGAAGCCGTGACTGGCACATGGATGTGCCTTACACGGCATTTACGTTCACATCAATTTTTAACTTGAGGAATCTGTGTGATCCCCCGGGGCGCCGTGGGGTTCCAAGGGGCGGACGGCGGTATTCGCCCCTTGGTTGCCGCCAGCAATCTGGCAAATACCTCGAATGAGGTTCTTAAATACCTAGCTCACAAGCCACAGCACTATTTATAAGCACTGTAAATTGTATAAATATTCAAAAATTCGCGCGCGAGCAAGCTCAACGCCTACATTAATAAATACCCTGCTACCAACATACGTCAGTTCCATACGATAGTAACAGGCGCTAGGTTCTAGGAAAGTTACTAGGTGCTAGGATGAGCCCGCAGACCGTCACTCGAAGCCAACAACTTTTGCCCCCTCATTTACCCTCACTCACTGCTCCTTGTGCAAAAAGTTATTAACTGACTGATTCACCACAGAGGTTAAGAGACGCTACGCTTTAGAGAAAGAATATAAAGACCGCGTCAGCAAGCTTAACGCCTACGGTAGTAAAAGGCGCTAGCTAGGATTAGCCCGCCCCCTGTGTCAGGATAGTTGTCGCCTCTAACTTTTAATAGAGGCAGATAAAATGAGACGTCGATTTACTCAAGAATTTAAAGTTCAAGCTGTTGAAAAAGCATTATCTCAATGTGATGATGTT
>NZ_JACJEV010000056.1:0-16178 GCF_014164235.1 Pseudoalteromonas sp. SG44-17
TATCAGCTATCAGCTATCTTATCTGAACTTGACAAAGAACATAATAAAACCTGCAATCTTGATCAGAATTACAGGCTTATAATTAAACTTCTAGTCAGCTTTAATATATTAGCCTTGTGGGCCAAAGCGTTCTTTTAAGTAGGTATCTAAAAAGTTTAGATACGCGTTGGAGGCACTGATACGGTTTTCTTTTTTGCTAAAACCATGACCTTCATCGTCAAATAATACATATTCGACCGGTACGCCATTGGCTTTCACTGCGGCAACTAACTCATCACTTTCTATCTGTAATACGCGCGGATCGTTGGCGCCTTGAATAACCATTAATGGTTTGGTGATATTCTTAGCATGGAATAGCGGTGAGATTGCACGATGACGCTCGCCGTCCGTTGCAGGGTCGCCCATTTCATCGTACAACGCTTTTTTAAAGCTTTCCCACCACGGTGGAATTGAGTTGAGCGTTCTTACCCAGTTGGTGACACCAAAAATATTAATGCCCACTTTGAATTCTTCAGGCTCAAAAGCAAGCGCTGCTGCGGTCATGAAGCCACCGTAGCTGCCACCTATGATACCGATTTTTTCTGCATCGACCCAATCTAAACTTTGTAAGTGTTTTTTACCGTAAACAATGTCTTGTAAGTCGTCGGTGCCGTGTTTTTTATCATCTAAATGAAAAAAGGTTTTACCATAGCCTGAACTGCCACGGTTATTAACCGCAAAAATAGCATAGCCATGATTGACTAAATGTTGTTGCATTGCACTGTAACCAGTGCGGCTTTGGCCACCTGGGCCACCGTGCACCCAAATTAGCGCTGGCACTTTATTATTGCTACTGGCTTGCTTGGGTTTATAAAGTACGCCGGGTATCTCTAAACCGTCAAAGCTTTTAAAGCGCACTATGGTACTTTCAACTAAATCATTTTGATCTATCTCTTTGCTTAAAGTATTACTTAATTGCTGTGCCTTATCACTACCCACTTGCCAGACAAACAGGTTACTTGGCGAGGTATCTGAATTTAAGTAAAACGCCATGCTTTTTTCATCTGCAGAAAAGTTAACACCACGTAAGTTACCTGCGGGTAACTGAGGCATCGCAATCTCTTTGTCTGACTGGGTATCAATCACCGTGACTTTAGTGCTGGCATCGGCATTGACACCGCTGACTTGATAACGCCCTGATTTAGAAAAATAAATGAAGCTGACATCCCAATTATCTTTTAATACAGGGCTATGCTCCTCTGAGGCCAACTCATAACGCCACACTTGTGAAAACTCGCCTTTAGCATCCGTTGAGTAGTATAAGTATTTACTATCAACAGAGAAGGTTTCAGGCGTGTATTGAGCTGGTGTATTGTGTTTTGAAATTAGCTGTGGTTTGAGGGTCTTTTTATAGGTATCGAGAATAAATGTGTCGCTGTCTTTATTGGTGTTATTTTTAGATAGTGCGATATAGCGGCCATCGGGGCTGATTGCTCCGACATCTAAACCAAGCGTATTTTGATAAACAGGGGTGATTTTATAGGTTTTACTATCAACGCGGTATAAGTCCATAAATTTAGCATCGCGCTGGTTGCTAGTAATAAAAAACTCGCTGCTATCTTCTGTAAATCCTGCAAAGCTTGCGCGGGTTTCATCGCCGGGGGTTAAATCTGTTATTGACCCGTCAAGTTCACGGACGTAGACGTGAAAGCGCTCATTGCCGCCAGAATCTTTGGTAAAGAGGACCCTTTCATCATTTGGGAAGTAACGGACAGGGTAGGTGCTATCCTGAAAATTGGTTAAGCGGGTTTTGTTGCCTGTTTTTGCATCTACTTCATACAAGCTGTAAATACCACTTTCATCAGAGCTTACCAGTACTTTATCGCCATTGGGTGAAAAGCTACTGCCCATAATTGCGGTCGTATCAAAGAAGGTTTTAGCATTATAGGTGCTAACTTGCTGAGTTTGCTGCGACTGTACTGTGGTGACGGCTGTTGTTGAGGTTGATTGGCTACAACCGCTCAAGGCAATACTGATTGCACAGGCGAGTGCGGCAAATTGCAATTTTTTGTTCATAGTACATTCCTTGGTTTATTGTTATCTAATCATATTTTTACCGGTTTTAGTGTTGCCCTAACCCTATTTTAACGCAAGTTTTTAGCTGATTTTAACTGCAACAAAGTGTTACAAAGCCTGTATCGTTAAAAATACAGCCTACGTTATAATACTCACTCATATAAAAGGCTCTCTCATATAAAAGGAAAGTGATGATTGAAGTTAGTGGTTTACACAAGCAATTTGCCCAAAACATCCTATATAAAGATTATCGCATCAGCTTTACAGCACCGAGAGTATGTATTGAAGCACCGAACGGTCAAGGTAAAACCACGCTGCTAATGATGCTTGCTGGACTTGAGCAACCACAAAGTGGACAGATATTATTTGCAGGCAAGGTGTTGTCTGAGCCTTATAAACAGGTAGCAATTGCCAGTGATCGCATCGCGCTGCCTGAGTTTTTAACCGCGAAACAAATTATCAATTTAACGGTTAGCAGTTTAGGCTGCGATTGGCCGACAGCGCTTATCAGCGGCTTTAATTTTTCAGATTTTTTAGCGACTCGTTTTGATGCGTTGTCATCGGGTAATCAAAAAAAGTGCCAATTAATTTTAGCGTTAATGCGCGGTGCGCCGTATTTGTTACTAGATGAGCCCAGTGCGGCACTTGATCAAGCCAGCATTATATATTTACTTGGTTTACTAGATAATTATTTAGCAGATAAAGCGCATGGGCAAATCATTATCACTTGCCATGAGCCGGCGCCGTTTATCGAGCATGGCTTTGAGTGTGTCCCCTTATGAGCAAGCTAGGTATTAAGCTTGAGATTGCACAATATCGCTCATTTATGCAGTATCGTTATCAGGCCTATAAAATTGAGCTGGCACAACTACTACAGCAACTTAAAAACTTCGGCTTATTATTTTTAGTGGTACTTGGCTCAGCCATGCTTGGAATGATTTTGCTGTTATTTTTAGGTCTGGGCAAAATCATCGACAGCATAGATGCGCCGCAATATGGCGCTCAAATGGCGTGGCTGTATCTATTACTGCAAAGCGTGATGCTCAGTGCAATGAAATCAGCCATTCAAAATAGTCAGCAGCGGCTCTTTCAACGCACTATTGTAAGGTCAAACTGGCTTAAGTTAATGGATATAAAACTATTGCTTTTAAGCAATGGCTGGTTGCTAGCAAGTGCTGTAATTGCGCTGGATTTAAACTATTCACAGTGGCTACGAGCACCCCATTTTGTGCTGTTTATGTTACTGCAGTTTAGCCTCGGTGTACTGTGTTTGTACAAGCCAAGAGCATTAATATATGGCTTAGTATTTACTGCTATTTTAGTCTTGCTACCGATTAATATAGCGCCGTTAGCCTATCACTGTGGCTTTATTATATTATTTGCGCTGAGCATGTTGTTGCCAGCATTTTCGCTGAGCGACCAGTTACCGATCAATGCATTATCTACTTTTTGGCTGAGCTTTTTTATGCAACATAGCAGGGTACTAGTATGGCGAGTGGCTTTATTGTTGTGTGTATTTATGGCAATCACAACTTTGCTCAATGAGCGTGCTGATTTAGAGGCTATATTTAACGTGATAGCCGCAGCTTTTATGGTGTTGTTTACCAGCTCACTGCAATTTGATTGTGGTAAGTTACATGATAAGTATCAGTTGTTTTTTCAAGCAAATTATCAACAACGGGTGTTTTTTATCAGCCAATTTATGCCAAGTTGCTTGTTCTTTTTGATAACACTGAGCAGCTATCTGCTGTTTGTTGAACAAATAGAATGGTTATTACTGAGCCTGAGTGTTGGCTGGTGTATATTACAATTATATATAGCACAAAAAAAACCAGCGCATTTTGCGCTGGTTTGGATGATTACAACAGGCGGGCTGTTGGCTGTGTTAACTTAATATGTTAAGCAGCATTCGCCTTTTTTGCCGTGTTATTACGTGCGGCTTTGCCTGCTAATAAATCTGCAGGGTCAAAGTCGTCAACGTTAATAACATCTAAACGTGCTTTTTCAACGCTTGCCAGCTGATCAGCCTCTGCTTGCGTTAAAATACCCGCTTCAAGTCCCATCTGAGCAACTTTATCAAGCTGGAAGAAAGGCAGTTTAACGCCTTTTTCACGACATACCTTATCAAATAAAGGTTCAACAGCTAGCACGTCTTTAAGCGTTTGCTCTTGACGACCAACTAAGTTAAGTGGTTCATTTGTTAAGTATACGTAGCTTGCTAAACGGTTACGTGTTTCGCTAGGTACTTGTAAAATTTGTGCTAATTTATGCTCAAGTTTATCAGTCGGTTTACGAACTGGACGACCGAACGGGAACAACATCAACTTAAGTGCTGCACGAAGCGGAGCTGATGGCATATTGTTAATTAAATCAGCAAGTGCACGTTGACAGTGGTAAAGGTGATCTTGACAGCTCCATTGTACAAGCGGTAAATCTTCTTTTTTACGGCCTTCATCGTTATAACGTTTCAGCGTTGCAGACACTAAATAAAGGTAACTAAGCAAATCACCTAAACGAGCGGAAATACGCTCTTTACGTTTTAGTGAGCCACCAAATACAGCCATGCTAATGTCAGACATCAATGCAAGTGACGCGCTAAAGCGTGACGCAGTACGGTAAAACTCAGCTGTTTCGTCTTTAAATGGTGTAGTTGCAAAACGGGCTCCGGTAAAGCTCATCCACTTAGTACGTACAAGGTTAGACATAGTAAAGCCGATGTGGCCCATTAACGCTTTATCAAATACCGCTAGCGCTTCTTCACGATCTTCGATTGCGCAGGCACCCAATTCAGTAAGTACAAATGGATGGCAGCGAATGGCACCTTGACCGTAAATAATCATATTACGGGTCAAGATATTTGCACCTTCAACAGTGATGGCAATTGGTGCACCTTGATAGCCACGACCTAAATAGTTATTTGGCCCAAGCATAATACCTTTACCGCCGTGAACATCCATTGCATGGTTGGTTGAATCACGCATTTGCTCGGTTAAATGGTATTTAATGATTGCCGAAACAACCGATGGCTTTTCGCCTAAATCAACCGCACCAGTTGACATGCTAACAGCCGCATCTGAGCTGTACGCATAACCTGCTAGTTTTGCTAGTGACTCTTCAACACCTTCCATTTGGCCAATAGGTAAACGGAATTGACGACGAATACGGCTGTATGCACCACTTGCAAGTGCAATTGTTTTAATACCACCCGTTGAGTTTGACGGCAATGTAATAGCACGACCAACCGATAAACATTCAACCAGCATGCGCCAGCCTTGGCCGGCCATTTCTGGTCCACCAATAATGTAATCAAGCGGTACGAAAATGTCTTTACCACGAGTAGGACCATTCTGAAATGGTACATTTAGCGGGAAATGACGACGACCAATTTCAACACCTGGCATGTCTGTAGGAATAAGTGCACAAGTAATACCTGGCTCTTTAACATCGCTTAGTAGACCATCTGGGTCTTGTAGTTTAAACGCCAGACCTAATACTGTCGCAACAGGCGCTAGCGTAATATAACGTTTGTTCCATGTTAGGCTAAGACCAATGACTTCTTCGCCTTCCCACATACCTTTACATACCACACCATAATCTGGAATGGCGCTGGCATCAGAGCCTGCTTCTGGTGAAGTTAAGGCAAAGCATGGGATCTCTTGACCACTAGCAAGGCGAGGTAAGTAATGATCTTTTTGTTCTTTAGTACCATAGTGCTGTAACAATTCGCCCGGACCTAATGAATTAGGAACGCCTACAATTGATGAAAGCAGGGTAGATTTACTGGTTAACTTTTGCAGTACACACGATTGTGCAAAGGCAGAAAATTGCAGGCCGCCATATTCTTTTTTAATGATCATGGCAAAGAATTTATTATCTTTTAGGTATTGCCAAACATCTTGTGGTAAATCGGTTAACTCATGAGTTGCTTCCCAGTCGTCCAACATACTACATACCACCTCAACTGGACCATCGATAAAGGCTTGCTCTTCGATTGTCAATTTAGGCATTGGGTATTGGTGTAATTTGTTCCAATCAGGACGGCCGCAAAAAAGATCGGCTTCCCACCATGTTGTACCCGCATCAATGGCTGATTTTTCAGTTTCAGACATAGTTGGAGTAACTTTTTTAAACATGGCAAAAATAGGTTTAATAATATATTGCTGACGAATGCCAGTAACAGACAATGGCACTGCAATGATCAAGAAGATCAACCAGCTAATTGCGCCAAATGCACCTGCAAAGGTACCAATGACAAGTGTTGCGATGGAAACGCCAAGGGCAGTATTCCAGCTCGCTCTGTGGTAACTCGCGATGCTGAGCAGCACGATTAAACCAAGTGTAAATATGAGTGTCATGTATTCAATCCTTAATAGAGGTCAGACCACCTTTAGTTAGAGTAGCGCTAGAGTGAATAATTATCAAGTAGCTTAGTGAAAATATCAGTGACTGTTATTTTGTAATCTGTGCACATCAGCATACGGATAAATGTGTGATTCGTCAGTATGATTTATTTGAGAAAAAATTAAGCTGTTTTCTTGCTTGCCTTGCCCTTGCTTATGTTTAACAATGCCGCTAAGGCCTAAGTTACGGGTTTACGCTTTTTAAAAAGCAGTATTTTAAAAGTATAAAAATTTTTGAAAGGTTAATTTATTTTATGTGTGAGTTGCTTGGCATGTCGGCGAATGTGCCTACAGATATTTGTTTTAGTTTTTCAGGGCTGTTAGAGCGCGGTGGTAACACAGGTCCGCATAAAGATGGCTGGGGCATTACTTTTTATGAAGGGAAGGGGTGTCGTACTTTTAAAGATCCTGAGCCTAGCTGTCAGTCTGAAATTGCCAAGTTAGTAAAGGCCTATCCCATTAAAAGTGTCTCGGTGATTAGCCATATTCGCCAAGGTAATCGTGGCCGTGTCTGTCTTGAAAATACGCATCCTTTTACCCGTGAGTTGTGGGGCAGGGAGCTGACCTACGCGCATAATGGTCAGCTTTCGAATTATCATGATTTAAAACCTGAATATTATCGGCCAGTGGGTAATACCGACAGTGAACTGGCGTTTTGTTGGTTACTCGATCAAATTCGTGAAAAATACCCTAAACGTCCAGCTAATATGGCGTCAGTGTTTCGTTATGCGGCAAAGCTTGCACACACTTTACGTGAAAAAGGTGTGTTTAATATGTTGCTGACTGATGGTGTGTATGTGTTAGCGTATTGTACTAATAATTTGCATTGGATCACCCGCCGTGCGCCGTTCGGTAAGGCTACGTTAATTGATGCAGATATGGTGGTAGATTTTCAACAAGAAACTACGCCAAATGATGTCGTAACGGTGATCGCTACTCGGCCACTGACCAACGATGAGCGTTGGCAAAAAATGGAACCTGGTGAATTTGCGTTATTTAAAATGGGTGAGTTAATTTAGCCGTCAGTTTTAACGTTTGAACTTAATTAATGTGGTTATAAGCTGAAAAGCCCAAGTTATGATCGTCACACTTGAGCCTTTCGTCTTGCATCTTGAAAGCAATTTATTCTGGTGTTATTTCGTTTTTAACTTCTTCAGGTAATGCAACTGGGCTGGTTACCGTGAACGAGTTAAGTTGCACTTCAAATTGTTCTACGCCTTTTTCGCCTTTCCACATCCTGACTAGCATGTAATCCATTTCTGGGGCGAACCATGCAAGCGCTTGGCGTTTATCATTATCATATAAGCGTTTTACTTTGATCGCTTCGATATTACCGATTGGTAGGGAAATAGTCTCTTTACCAACGACCTCAAAGTTATACTCACGGCAGTTGCCTTTTTTATCAACTAACGGATACGAAAAGCTGGTTTTACCCATTTTTAATTCTTCGCGCACTTGTACTTGGTATGAAATTGAGTCTTGAAATTGCTCAGACCACTCACACTCAATAGGGTATTTACTTTCACTGCTGTTTACGAGTTTTTTAGTGTGGTCAAATTGCAGTGTATATTCTTTATCCGGGCCTGTGCCTGTGCGGATCATGCTATAACTTTCAGGCGTGATTTTTTTGTCGCTGAAAGTAAAATTTGATGTTTCTTTGCGTGAATCTGAGAATATCATCCACTCAATGTCACTGTGGTAGCTAACTTGGTAACTGTTATCTGCTAGTTTTTTTAATGTGCGGACGCCTTGACCATGGTTTTCGCCTTTGCGCAAAATATCATAGTTAGCTTCAAATTGAGTAAGTTCACCAGCAATTAAACTAGTAGGAAGTAATAAAGTGCCCGCACACAATAGCAAGGCACTTAGTTTTTTATTCTGGGTAGTGCGCGCCGTGTGCAGGAAGTTGTTTTTTGTCAAGAACTGCATAATCTGCTTCCATAGTAAGTCGTTGTTCACTGAACCACTTGACCACCAAAGGGTAAATTATATGCTCTTGTGCATGCACGCGTTTTGCTAATGTGTCAGCAGTATCATCTGCCAGCACGGGTACTTTGGCTTGAAGAATGACAGGACCACCGTCTAACTCTTCAGTAACAAAGTGCACACTTACGCCATGAATGTCATCTTTTGCATCAATTGCTCTTTGGTGGGTATTCAGCCCCTGGTACTTAGGCAACAAAGAAGGATGAATGTTCAACATTTTTCCTTTAAATTTTTGCACTAAGTTAGGAGTAAGAATACGCATAAACCCAGCTAATACAACTAGATTTGGTGCAAAAGAATCAATAACGTTCATTAATTGCGCATCGTAGGCTTCGCGCGAGTCAAAATCTTTATGGCTGAGCACTGCTGTTGCAATGCCCGCTTGCTTTGCTCGCTCAAGGCCATAAGCGTCTGCTTTATTACTAATAACAGCCGCTATGTTTGCATTTATCTCGCCGTTATTACAGGCGTCAATGATGGCTTGTAAATTAGAGCCACTACCTGAAATTAAGACTACTAGACGAGCAGGGGCCATTAATCACGGCCGCCTAGGATTTCTACTTGCTCTTCGCCAGCTTTGGCATCATGGATCTCACCAAGGTGCCAAGCATTTTCGCCAAGCTCTTTTAAGATGCTTAAGCTTTGCTCAAGTTTGTCAGCAGGCACAACCAATACCATACCTACACCACAGTTAAATGTGCGGTACATTTCGTGGGTGGTGATGTTACCGTTTTCTTGTAACCAATTGAAAATACCAGGCCACTGCCAGCTATCACCTTTAACAACTGCTTTTGCAGACTCTGGTAATACGCGTGGGATATTTTCCCAAAAGCCGCCGCCAGTAATATGCGAAAGAGCATGAACATCTACCTGCTTGAACAGCTCAAGTAATGGTTTAACGTAAATACGTGTAGGTTCAAGCAGAGTTTCGCCTAATGTTTTACCTTCAAATTCAGCACTTGTATCAGCATTTGATACTTCAAGTACTTTACGAATTAATGAGAAGCCATTTGAATGCGGGCCGCTTGATGCAAGCGCGATCAGTTGATCACCAGCAGCTACTTTTGTGCCATCGATGATATTTGCTTTTTCAACTACGCCAGTACAAAAACCAGCCATGTCGTAATCTTCGCCTTCGTACATACCTGGCATTTCAGCAGTTTCGCCACCAATTAATGCACAGCCAGAGATCTCACAGCCTTTACCAATGCCTGTTACTACGTCTGCGGCAGTATCAACATCAAGTTTGCCTGTTGCATAATAATCTAGGAAAAATAATGGCTCAGCACCTTGAACGATAAGGTCATTTACACACATAGCAACTAAATCGATACCTACAGTATCGTGTTTTTTAAGGTCGATAGCTAAGCGTAACTTAGTACCAACACCATCAGTGCCTGCAACAAGTACTGGTTGCTTATAACCAGCTGGGATTTCGCAAAGTGCGCCAAAGCCACCAATTCCGCCCATAACTTCAGGACGACGGGTTTTTTTAACTACGCCTTTAATACGCTCAACAAGTGCGTTACCGGCATCGATATCTACGCCCGCGTCTTTATAACTTAGAGACTGTTTTTGTTCGCTCACAGGATTTCCTCAAAAAAGTTGCATGGTTTTGCATGTGTATGCTTAGAAACGCGCGTATTTTACAACAATTGCAAGGGCGCGGCTAGTTCAAATATGAGTTTACTATTATTGACAAGGACACTTGTCCGTATAATGACACAATAGATTTAGGTAGCAGGTGCTAGGTAGTTCCTAGCACCTAAAACCTAGTTCCTTTAGTATTAAGCCTTTGCAGTCAAAATTGCACGCAACGGCGCTGGGTAACCTTCAATGGTTTTACTAGTATCGTTTGGATCTAAAAAGTCGATCAGGGACTCGTTTTCCATCCAATCTGATTTACGTTGTTCTTCAAGCGTTGTAATAGCGCAGTCTTTCACTTGCACATCTTTAAAACCAACACGTTCCATCCAGAGTTTTAGCGCTGCCGTGCTCGGAATAAACCACACGTTACGCATCTTCGCATAGCGGTCAGTGGGCACGAGTACTGTGTTTTCATCGCCTTCAATGACTAAGGTTTCAAGCACTAATTCACCACCTGGGCGAAGCTGCGCTTTTAATTGTGCTAAAAAGTCGATAGGGGAACGACGATGATAAAGCACACCCATCGAAAACACCGTATCAAAGGCTTTTAACTCAGGCAGGGCTTCAACACCTAGCGGTAATAAATGCACGTTTTCATCTGGGTTAAAGTGTTTGATGGCTTGAAACTGACATAAAAATAAATCAGACGGATCAATGCCAACCACAAACTCAGCGCCTTCACCGCGCATCCGCCATAAGTGATAGCCAGAGCCACAGCCGATGTCTAAAACCGTGCGGCCTTTTAGCGGCTCAATGTGCGGTAATAAACGGTCCCACTTCCAATCGCTGCGCCATTCAGTATCAATTTCAATACCGTGTAGGCTGAAAGGGCCTTTACGCCATGGCATCATTCGTTTTAATAAGTGTGTAACTTGTTTTTGTTCGCCGTCGGTCATTTCGCCTGGGGCACCAATTTCAACTTTGTCGATAATATTGACGTGTTTGGTCGCCACTTCAGGCAAGTTTTTTAACACTTTCTGCCATTTTGGTAAATCACCGTGACTTGCCTCTAATTGCCAGTGTTTTAATTGGCTAGGTAGCGTTTCCAGCCAGTGACTTAGCGGGCTTTGTGCGATTGCGGCGTAAAATTGGTTAAACCATTGAGACATTGAATTACTCTTTATATTTGTTACTTGATTGCTACCAGTGAGCAAAAATTAAAACATTGATACCACACTTGGGTTTGGCTAAAGCCAATATCGGTAAGTCGAGAAAGGTGAGCATTTAAAGTATCTGGGCGCATTACATTCTCAATGGCGGTACGTTTTTGGCTAATTTCTAATTCAGAATAACCATTGTGGCGTTTAAAATCGTGGTGCAAGTCAATCAGCAAGTTATCGCATTGCTCGTTCTCGCCTTTGATTTTTTCGCTTAACAGCAATACACCACCGGGTTTTAAATTCGCGTATATTTTTTCAAGCACGGCTTGGCGCTGTGCGGGTGGAATAAACTGTAAAGTAAAGTTCATGGCGACCACTGACGCGTTTTCAATATTTAGCTCATTAATATCACCAAGCGTCACTGTAACAGGCACTTCTGAGCGAAAGCCGTGCAAATGTAATTTACAGCGCTCAACCATGGCTTGTGAATTATCAACGGCAATAATATGGCAATTATCAGTGCGGATATTACGGCGCATGCTTAATGTTACTGCCCCAAGGGAACAGCCCAAATCATAAAGGTTTGAATTGCTTTGCGCATATTCACCGGCCAATTTACCCATCGTACTAACAATGGTTGCATAACCCGGAACTGAGCGCTGGATCATATCTGGGAAAACTTCTACTACATGTTGGTCAAAGCTAAAGTCTTTAACCGCTTGCTCAGTGGCATAAATGCTGTCTTTTATGTTCACACAAACAGTCTCTTGAAAAATAATAGGGCTATTTTAGCATTTTATGCTGGATAGTCAGTGATAATTTCAGTAGCTTGGCTAGAATAATGAATAACAAGTAGAAAAAGAGAAGTTTATGAGCAAAAGTAAAGTGATCAGCACAGATGATATATTGGCAACCCTTTGCCATTCTGTAACGAGTGTATTGTCGTCGGCAAGTGGTAATAGCATTAGCTACTCAGCAATGGTACAAAAAATAACCCGCACCTGTATGCGTCCTGATATCGGTTGTTTTGTATTATTTGATGGCGGATTTACAGGACTGGTAATTACTAATTTCACCTCGCAAGCGGCGATGGAGATTTATCATGATTACATGCGTAATATGGGGATGCCTGAAGAAGAACTAGCTCATAGCCACTTATCGGACGACGTATCAAATGTACTCGGTGAATTGATGAACCAAATCGTTGGTGATTTTACTTCAAAGGTACGCGAGCAGTTACATACTTCAATTACCCAAAATCAACCGAAGATGATGGCCATCAATAAGCAAGTACAGATTTCGGTCGATACTACGATGGATAGACCGCAAGCACGGCGCGTGACATTTACCACCAGTAAACAAAATATCTTTTATTTAGAATTAGCAATGGATAAAACTGAGTTTATCAAATTACACGATTTTGATATTGCTGAAGCTATTGACCCAGATGACATCATTGAAAACGAAGCAAAGCATAAAGCAGAAAAACAAAAAGCTGCTGATGATGCTAAAGCAAGTGATTTAGATGACGACTTTATGGCAGAACTTGGACTTTAAATAACACCTTGCAAGGACATTAAATCGCAGGTCAAAGCATTTAGTTATTAATACAGTGCATAATATTGGGTTTCGTAATGAAACCCAATATTATTGTGCTCAATTGAATGATAAAAAACGCTATGCTATAAATCTAGCGGATAATCATTTGCTCACGTTCAGGGCCCACAGACACCATACTTACAGGTACTCCCATCAGTACTTCGATGCGTTCTACGTAATGCTGCGCTGCAGCAGGCAGACTGTCGAAGGTACGACAATCGGTAATGTCTTCATCCCACGCTGGCATGCTTTCATAGATTGGCGTTAAAGCCGCTGTTTGTGGCCAAATAGGGTTTTCGCTGTGATCGCCTGCATAACCAACGCAGATTTTTAAATCTTTCATGCCAGATAGGCAATCAATTTTGGTTAAAGCGATTTCAGTAGCTGCTTGTAATTCAACACCGTTACGGGTGGCAACTGCATCAAAATAACCCATATCACGTGGGCGGCCAGTCACTGCGCCATATTCGTTCGCGCTTTCACGAAAATTGTCTTGCTCTGCCATGGCGGTAACGAGTGTACCTGTACCAACAGATGAGCTAAATGATTTAGCCACAGCGATAACACGCTCAGGGCGCAAAGCTGGCAGTCCGCTGCCAATTCCTGCATAGGCAGCAGTAACGTTTGATGATGTAGTATACGGGTATTCGCCGTAAACTAAATCGCGGCCTGCGCCTAGCTGCGCTTCAAACAATAAGTTGGCATCTTGCTTTTGCAGTGCTTTTAAAGGCTCTGTTACATTACAAATAAATTCGCGCCAAGGAGCGCTGACAGCTAATAACCACTCAGTCATTTGTTCAGCTGTTTGTGAAAAATCACAGCTTGGGTAAAGGGCTTTTAGCTGTGGCATTTTCCAATCCAGCATAAATTGAATACGCTCTAATAAAACGTCTGGCTGATTTAACCAGCCAACTAAAATGCCTTTTTTCATTACTCGGTCGCCGTATGCAGGTGCAATTCCTTGACGAGTAGAGCCGTAAGCGGCATCGCCTAAGCGCACTTCTTCGAGGGTATCTTCAATGGCGTGTAATGGTAAGCATAACGTTGCACGATCAGAAATACATAATTTTACATCAACACCGGCGGCGTTAACTTCGGCTATTTCTTCGCTTAATGCCGCAGGGCTTATCACCATGCCTGGGCCTAGTACTGCAATACAATCAGGATTAAAAATACCGCTTGGTAATTGGTGTAGTTTAAACGTACCAAAGTCATTCACAACGGTATGTCCGGCGTTGTTACCACCTTGAAAGCGAATGCTCGCAGATGCGTTCTCAGCTAGAAAATCGACGATACGGCCTTTGCCTTCATCACCCCAGTTTGCACCTACAACAACAATTGACGGCATAATTTAATCTCCAAATTGATTGAACGAATATGGTATGCGCTCTATTAAAATAAGAGAAATTAATTATAATTATTATCTTGATAAGAATTTCATATCGATTTCACACCATTAAGGTCATAAAGATGCTAGATATTCACTGGTTAAAAACTTTTGTCACATTGGCTGAGTTAAAGCACTTTGGTAAAACAGCCAATGCGCTGCATATGACACAGCCAAATGTTAGCTTGCATATTAAGCAGTTAGAAAAAACGACACGGGTTAAACTGATAGAACGTAATCCTTTTAGTTTGACCCAAGCAGGTTTACGGCTATTAGAGTCTGGACAAAAAACCTTATGGGAATTACAGGTTTGCCAATCTGACTTAAATGCGATTAATGATCTCAGCCAAGGCACACTGACAATTGCCGCCAGTGATATAATTTCTCGTTTATTGTTGATTGAGCCTTTTCAGCTTTTTAAGCGCCAGTTTCCTGGCATTGACTTTACTTTGCTCAATACAACGTCTTCGCAAGCGTCAGCATTGGTTAAAAGTGCTGAAGCTGATTTAGGGTTTGTGATTGCCCAAAAAGAAAGTGAGCCGCTGCATTTTACGCAATTACAGCAGATAAAATGGTGTGCATTAGGTAATCATTTAAAGTTATGGCAGCAAGCCAAAAACGATAACAATGTTACACTGACTGAGCCGCCAACATTAATCTTACTCGGCCATGATACGCGAACCCGAGACTTGCTCGATAGTGCCTTGCCATCTTTAAACTTACCAAATTACCGGGTGATGGAAGTGGGCAGTGTCGATGCGCAAATTGATTGGGCTGAAGCGGGGTTTGGCGTTGCCATCGTGCCAGAGTTTTCCCTGCGCAGTAAAGCAAATCTAACCACCACAGTCACCGCCTTACCTAAGTTTCCTACCACTAGTTTAGGTTACATTGTGCGGCAAAATCAGGTGCTTTCAAAAGCAATAAAACAATTGCTGCATTGGGTGAGTGAAGAGATCTCATGTAGTTCTCGCTAACCAGCGGTATTTGTTTATTAGTTAGTTAATTTTCACAACGAAAAGTGTAAAGTTTTCATGCATATATTAAGATGCAGTGCTGGTGGCTTTAAAGCTACAATTATTACAGACTTATGCGGATCTTCTACTGAATGAGCTATTTTAAAAATTTAATAACAAAATTTATAATTATGATGCAACAGCGGCCAGGTTTATTGGCGGTATTTGCGTTTTGTAGCGGCGTAGCAAGTTATGTGTTGGTTGAGCGTAAAGAGTCATTCTCACAAATTATAGCTATACTTTTACTCGTCAGTTGGGTGTGGTTAATCGTTGATAATTGGCTGCGCGATAAAGTAGAGCAGCGTTTTGGTGTGGCTGTTTCTCCTAATTTTATGCGTTTTGCCCTGCAAATGGTGCAACAAGAAAGCCTATTTTTTGCATTGCCATTTTTTCTCGCGGTGACTTCTTGGAATCATCCGCAAGCTATTTTTACATCCTTAATTATTCTCTGTGCGTTTATTTCGGTTGTTGATCCGCTGTATTAAAAAATTAGCTAAACACAGTATTCTCTTTACGGTATTTCATAACTTTGCATTGTTTGTGGTTATTTTAGTCACTTTGCCAATTTTACTTAACCTCACGACCAGCCAAAGCTTAGAGATAGCCTTGATCACCGCCATTATTTTTACCATTCCTAGCTTAGGTAACTTAATGCCTAACGCACGATGGTGGCGGTTTCCTTTATTGGTGTTGTTGCTGTGTATGCTAAGTACCGGTTTATGGCAGCTGCGTAGTTGGGTCCCCCCCGCGGCGCTTCGTTTAACAGACATCACTTTGTCGCATCAAGTAGATGTTGAACAGCGTAAACCCGTAGGCAGTATTAAGCATCTTGACGCTAATTCATTACATCAACAAGGCCTGTATAGTTGTAGTGGTCAACTAATTTTGGCCACAGTTTTAGAATCTTGGTATCTAACCTCAGATTCATTTGGTGCTAAACCTGCATTATAATGATGTGGTCTAACATTGTTGTAATATCCGTTGATATAAT
>NZ_JACJEV010000057.1:0-15340 GCF_014164235.1 Pseudoalteromonas sp. SG44-17
TTAGGTTTTAGGTTTTAGGTTTTAGGTTTTAGGTTTTAGGTTTTATCAAAAATAACTATAAAATCAGTGTGGGTAATTAAAAAACTTAAACAATTTAAACGTCTCAGATTCGTTCTTTAATTTTAGAGATTAAGCTCGACAGCATTTTTGATAACTCAGATGTTTCACACAGCCAAAGTTGACCGATATTCGAATCAATATAGTTTATATCAATACCTATATAAATTTGTGTTCTAGCTTCAGCTAAAGAAGAACGAGCAATATCTAAAAAGCGCACTTTTTCTTTATCGCTATCTCGTGTCATTCCCTCAGCAATATTACTAGGTACAGACAATCCGGCACGTGTTAACTGATCTCGAAAACCAAAATCTTTTGTTATTGTTGAATTTTTATAGATATCTGCACTTAAACGAGCAGCTCGTTTCCACACTTCTAAGCTTTCAAAGTTCATCATGTCTATTATCCTTAACAGTAATTTATTTTGAGCTTAGTTTTTATTTAATAAAATACAACCTTAAATTTTTTGCTCTTAATATCTACCTAACACCTAATACCTAACACCTAATACCTAACACCTAATACCTAACACCTAACACCTAACACCTAACACCTAACACCTTTAACCTTTTCGCGGTGGCAAGCCACTCGCCTACACGTAATTAAACACCTGAATACAATTTAACACTGTAGGCGTTAAGCTTGCTGACGCGTGTTCATTAATATCTTTGTGAATAAATCAATTAAACAATTTTTACCACCAAGAGCACCGAGGCGCTTCGCGCTACACCGAGAAAGTAAAGTTAAGCCTAACACCTAGCCACTTCCCTAGAACCTTTAAAATCTTTCGCGGCTGAAGCCGGCTCCTACGATAAATTTACCCCCTGTAGGAAGTGGCTTTAGCCATGAGTTTTATAAACCGCGCGGCATAAAGCCCCGCCTACTCTTAACCCTAACAGTTTAATCTCTACCTAAAACCTAAAACCTAAAACCTAACACCTAACACCTAGTACCTTTGTCTTCCTAGCACTTAGTCACTTCCCTAGCACCTAATCCCTTCAGCCTTTCACGATTATTTAATCACTACCAAATAAATCTCGCGTATAAACTTTATCAGCTACATCTGTTAACTCTTCCATCATACGGTTTGAAACCACGACATCTGAAAGTTGTTTAAACTCATTGAGATCTTTTATAACACGTGAATTGAAAAATGCTTCATCTTTTAAAGCGGGCTCATACACTACAACTTCAATCCCCTTAGCTTTAATGCGCTTCATGATGCCTTGAATAGCAGATGCTCTAAAGTTATCTGAGCCGGCCTTCATAACTAAGCGGTATACACCGACAATTTTAGGATTGCGTTTAATGATTGAGTTAGCAATAAAATCCTTACGAGTTTTATTAGCATCAACAATTGCCCTAATCATATTATTCGGCACTACTTGGTAGTTAGCTAAAAGCTGCTTGGTATCTTTTGGTAAACAATAACCGCCATAACCAAATGAAGGATTATTATAATGACTACCAATACGCGGGTCTAAACCTACACCTTGTATAATTTGTTTAGCATTTAAGCCATGGCTCTCAGCATAGCTATCAAGCTCATTAAAATAAGCAACACGCATTGCAAGATAGGTATTTGAGAATAACTTGATTGCTTCGGCTTCTGTTGAATCTGTAAACAGAATCTCAATATCTTGCTTTATCGCACCTTGCGCCAGTAAATTAGCAAACGTTTTTGCGCGTTCACTTTGCTCACCAACAATAATACGTGATGGGTGTAAATTATCATAAAGCGCTTTACCTTCACGTAAAAATTCTGGTGAAAATATTATGTTATCAGTGCCAAACTTCTCTTTAACTGACTGCGTGTAGCCAACTGGCACAGTTGACTTAATAACCATAGTCGCCGTTGGGTTAATTCTCATTACATCTTTAATAACCGACTCAACACTATTGGTATTAAAATAGTTTGTTTGAGGATCATAATCGGTAGGAGTAGCAATAATTACAAACTCAGCACCAACCAGAGCAGACTCTTTATTTGTGGTCGCGGTAAAATTTAATTGCTTGTTTTGTAAAAAATCACTTATTTCAACGTCAACAATTGGCGATAATTTATCTCTTAATAGATCAATCTTTCTTACATCAATATCAAACGCTACAACTTCGTTATTTTTCGCAAGCAACACAGCGTTCGATAAGCCGACATAACCCGTTCCAATTACAGAAATTTTCATAAAATCTGTAGCCTAACTGGATCTTGAGTACCAATGACAAACTTTACAGGTCACTCAAGAGCAATAATTTAGTGTCTTCAAAATAACTGCTGAAGATTAAAAAATTGCTACAGTTAGATGTAATTTATGATATTGGGGTCTTAGTGATTCGCACAAAACCTAAACTTATAAATTAAGTCAGGTAGCATTATTGTACAAAACGTAGGAAGTGGCTTTAGCCATGAATTTTATAAACCGTGCGGGATAAAGCCCCACCTACAAGATTCTATAAATAAATTTAACACCTAACTACTTTTAATAGACCACTACTATTTGATATATCTTAGTTTATTTAGTCGTTGAGTATTCTTTTTCAGGTAATGCTAATTTCCGCCTAAAAAAGTTCATTACTTTGCAGTAATTTATAAGTATCAGTAAATAAAGACCAAATAGAGTAATAAAACCATAGAACATTAAAAACTCGGGTACCAAAAAGACTTCGCCAATTATACCTACACTAGCAAACAATGTAGCAACAGAGCATATTAAAATAAGGGTTTGTGTTGAGCTGCAACCTAAGCGCTGGCATATATGGTGTAAGTGCTCACGATCAGGATTAAATGGTGATTTACCTTGTTTAATACGGCGTATCATTATTGCAGCCATATCCATTAAAGGTACCGCAATTAGCCATAGGGCAGTTACTGGGCGAATCATCGCGTTGCCAGGAGCTTGGCTTGCCCCAATAAGTAACCATATAACAGTGAAGCCGATCATCATACTGCCTGCATCACCCATAAATACTTTACGTTCACGCCCTGTTAGGCCAAGGTTCATAATAATATATGGCACCATGCATACAACTAATAGTAAACATAAATAACTGAGGCTTTGCTCACCTGTAAACCAAAGTAAAATACCAATACTCGCAAAAGTCACTAGTGATAAGCCACCTAATAAGCCATCAATGCCGTCAACCATGTTAAACGCGTTAATACAGCCTATTACAGCAAATATGGTTACCACAGCACCTAGCATGCCAAGTTCTATAATACCAAAACCGAGTAAGTCACCTAGCGTGTGCAGTTCTGTATTAGCAAAGTAAATCATTGCAACAGAAATTAACGCCTGGACTAACATGCGTATTTTTACACTTAAATCAAAGCGATCGTCCAAAGCACCTACCGCTGTTAACCCGCAAATACATAACATATATAAGTTAGCATGGTTAATCATACCCGGGTGTGTATAAATATAGTTAACTATAGTAATACAAATTGCCACACCACCTACTAATGGCACATTACCCGTATGCATTTTTCGCCCTGACGGCTTATCTACAAGGCCCACTCTTCGAGCAACTTTGCGCATTAAAAATAAAATTGCAAAGGCTATAAAAAAGGTGAGGAATAAATCTATAAACATAGTAGTTCCATTAGTAAATTTAATATTTTAATCCATAAAAGTATTGTTAAAAAACAGCTACTTACAGAACCAAATAAGTAACATTAAAATAAAGAATAACAGTTCAATCATTTTCTAATAGCGTTTTTGCATATTCTTCAATGAAAGGGCCTTCTTTTATTTCTAACATTAGCACCTTACCTGATATACATTCTACACTGTGTATATCGCCCGGTTTAAATTCAATGCATTGTATATCTTGTGCATCCCCCACTAAAAAAGACCTTATTACCGAACCATCTTTATTATGTAGTGTTACTTTTAATACCCCACTTTGCACTATAAACATTTCCCATTGATGGGCTAACGCATGGTAGTGTGGCTCTACATAACTTCCTTTAAGTAGGGCTATATATAACCTTTGTACTTTATCGTCAAAGCTAGTGTGTAAGTTTAAGTGAGCTCTTTTTCTCGGTGATTTGCTGGCCTCGTTAAATAAAAGCCCTATATCATCCTGAGTTATTTTTTTCATTAATGTGCCTTTAACTTTTTAACAATGTTAGCGGCAATAGAAGTAACTGCAAATTCATTTTTTAACAACTCATAAGCTCCGTGGCCAAGCTGTTTTCGTAGGCTGGGATTTTCGTATAGCGCTAATGCATTTTTTAGTAGCTTTTCATCATCACCATTTTCGCTAATAAATCCAGCTTTATTTGAGTTAACCAACGCTTGTAGATCATTGCCACTATTTACACTACCTAAAATAGGCAACGACTGCACCATGTAGCCTAACAACTTACCGGGAAAGTTATGCGCTGTATGTTTAGCAGATAAAGAAAACAACCCTACATCAATACTGGCTAATATATGCTTAAACTCATTTTGATTAACCGAGGGCAGGTAAGTGTAATTTGTTAATTGCCACTGTTTTGCCAGCTGATTAATTAACTCAACTTCGTCGCCCTGACCAATAAATAAAAAATGCGCTTGGCTACAATGCTGCATACTTTTAGCTAAGCGCATTAAGTTTGCCATATCTTGCGCATGACCAATGTTGCCGCCATAAAAGTAAATAACTTTATTTTCTAGTTTTAGCTGCTTACGAATAGAGTTAAGGTTGGTACTAATATTAACAGGTGTTGTATCTGCCCAGTTACGCAGAATTTCTGTGGGGTATTGAGGACCATTGCTTTGTTTAAATACCTCTAAATTTTTTTCTGACATCAAGCCAATAGTGTTTGCTGCTTGGTACGAACGCTGTTCAAAACACTTAAAGTAGCGTGCTATTAAAGAGCCTTGTTTAATCATACCAGCATCTATAACCCATTGAGGAAACAAGTCACGTAACACTAGGTAAGAGTTGCAGTTACAGCGCTGCTTAATATTATTGACTAAACCACTAAAAAATATAGAAGGAGAGTAATAAATTACGCCATCAAAGGTATCCTCGAATACATGGTTTCTAATAGCCGACCAAGCTCTAAATGAGAGTAAGGTTTCGTTAAGCGCTCGCGCTACTTTGCCCACATCTTTAATTGGGCCAGAGCTAAAACGCCAAACCTTTACACCCTCTATGCTTTGCTCAATAAATTTTTGTGCTTGCCCTACAGCAGGTGTAATTACTGTTACATCACTCCCACTTTTAATAAGCTCAAGTGCAAGCTCATGAAACATTTTAGCACCCACGCGGGTGCTATCAGGCAAGTAATCATCAATGATCAAAGCAAGTTTCATCAATATTTTTTCCAGACAACGCGATTTACATAATCCGTATATGAATGAATTATACGTACCACTTTATCCGAGACATTTGGCATACTGTAGTCATACACAGGTCTTAACAACCTTGTAGCACCAGTTGGCTGAGTTTCTAATATCTGCAAAGCTTGCATTATACGTTCTACACCTAAGCCAACCATCATCACAGAGGCTTCTTCCATTCCTTCAGGGCGTTCATGTGCTTCTCGCAAGTTTAATGCCGGGAAGTTCATAATTGAAGACTCTTCGTTTATAGTACCGCTATCAGACAACACAACTTTGGCATTTTTCTGTAAGTGGTTATAATCATGAAAACCTAATGGCTTCAGCAATTGAATGTTCTTATGAAACTCAATACCTTGCGCTTCAATACGATTGCGTGTGCGCGGGTGAGTTGAAATGATAACAGGTAAATTATATTGCTCTGCAATCTTGTTTAAAGACTCAGCAAGCTTAACTAATTGCTTAGGCGAATCTACGTTTTCTTCGCGGTGAGCACTCACTACAAAAAACTCACCTTGCTTAAGCCCTAAGCGGCTTAGCACATCAGATGAATCAATTCTATCCATATAGTAATTAAGCACCTCAAACATAGGGCTGCCCGTTTTTATAACTCGATCAGCAGGTAAGCCTTCAGCTAAAAGATAATCTCGTGCGATTGTACTGTAAGTTAAATTAACATCAGCAGTATGATCTACTATCCTACGGTTAGTTTCCTCAGGCACTCTTTGGTCAAAACAGCGGTTACCCGCTTCCATATGAAATATAGGAACTTTTCTACGTTTCGCTGGTATGGCTGAAATACAAGAGTTTGTATCACCTAATACGAGCATAGCCTCAGGATTTATCTCTTCAAGTACTTGGTCAACTTTAATAATGACTTGACCAATTGTTTCTGCGGCATTTTTACCCGCTGCATTTAAAAAATAGTCAGGTTTTCTTACACCAAGATCATTAAAAAAAACTTCATTTAGTTCAAAGTCATAATTCTGACCTGTGTGAACCAATATATGCTCGCAATGTTCGTCTAGTTTAGCTAAAACACGCGAGAGACGAATAATTTCTGGTCGGGTGCCAACTACCGACATTACTTTAAGCTTTTTCATTGTTAAACCTTATGAGCCACAGTATCTGGTGCTTTTGGATCAAAATTTTCATTTGCCCATAGCATTACAATTAATTCTTCATCACCAATATTGGTTATATCATGAGACCAACCAGGTACGGTTTCAACTATTTCTGGCTTATCACCGTTCGTTATAAGCTCGCTGACTTCATCAGTAACTATATGCCTAAAACCAAATTTAGCCTTGCCTTTAATAACTAAAAACTTTTCAGTTTTACAATGATGATAGTGCCCACCACGCGTTATACCTGGATGCGCTGTAAAGAAAGAAAACTGACCAGAATCTTTCGTTTTTAACATTTCAACAAACATACCACGCGGATCTTCATGCTTAACAACAGAATAGCTGAAGTCCTCAGGCTTTATATAACTGATATAAGTGGCGTAAAGCACCCTATTAAAGCCATCACCTACAGGCTCTGTTACTAATGTTTCACGGCTCTTTTTATAACTATAAAGGGTTTCTGCAAGCTCACCTAAAGTTATTTTAAAGGTAGGTTCAACATCTATATGTAATGTATTTTTTGGTAGATTTGACAATGTATCTAAAAATGAAGTTACAACAGCGCCTATGTGTACTAGGTTAACCTCAGCTTCAGGGTTATTTATTTGAATTGGCAGATCATTCGCAATATTATGACAAAACGTAGCAACTACAGAATTATAATTAGGTTTACACCATTTACCAAACACATTAGGTAGGCGATAAATATAAATACTGTTGCCAGTATCATTGTGTAGTGTTGTTAGATGCGTTTCAGCTATTAACTTACTTTTACCATACGGGTTATCTTGCTCAGCTTGGATAGAGGAAGTATAAACGATAGGAATATTCTTACCAGTTCCCTTAACAAGCTTACATAACTGTAACGTTAAATCAGAGTTACCTTCTTTAAATTCACCTTCGTTTTTTGGCCTATTCACGCCCGCCAAGTGAAATATAAAATCAGCTTTTTCTACACCTTCTTTTAACTCTGATTGTGAAGACTCGCGGCTAAACTCAATTATTTCATATTTATCATTTCGATTTAAACTTACAATTAAATTCTTAGCTATGAACCCAGATGCGCCAGTGATTAATATATTCATATTTACACTCCCTCTGGTACAAATAAATTTCCAGATTCAATCTCGCGCATAAAGTCGAGCTTACGGAGTAGTTGTTTCATACCTTCAACATCCAAACGCTGAGTATTATGTGAATTGTAGTCTTCAATGCTTGAAAGATCTTTTTCACCCTCTTCTGTATATTGAGCATAATTTAAATCACGATTATCAGCAGGTATACGGTAATATTCATCTTGATCCTGTGCAACAAACATTTCCTCACGGCTACATAAAGCTTCAAAAAGCTTTTCGCCATGACGAGTGCCAATTATATTTACTTTGTGCTCTGGTTTGCCAACCATCTCGAGAATAGCTTGTGTTAATACTTCAATAGTCGCTGCTGGCGCTTTTTGTACAAAAATGTCGCCATTTTCACCATGTTCAAAAGCGTGAAGTACTAAGTCAACTGCATCGTCTAATGTCATCATAAATCGTGTCATTGACGGATCAGTTAAAGTAATTGGTGTATTTTCGATAACTTGACGGATAAATAACGGAATAACCGAGCCACGCGAAGCCATGACATTTCCATAACGAGTACCTGAAATTACGGTATTTGTGCCTTCTAAATTACGACTTTTAGCAACAATAACCTTTTCCATCATCGCCTTTGAGATCCCCATTGCATTAATAGGATAAACGGCTTTGTCTGTACTTAAGCATACAACACGACGGACCCCATGAAAGATTGCAGAATCAAGTACATTTTCAGTGCCTAAAACATTAGTTTTTACAGCTTCTAATGGATAAAACTCACACGAAGGCACTTGTTTTAATGCTGCGGCATGAAACACGTAATCAACACCACGCATAGCGGTAGAAATACTTTGTGGATCACGTACATCACCGATATAAAATTTAAGCTTTTCGTTGTTAAATGCTTTACGCATATCATCTTGTTTTTTTTCATCACGAGAGAATATACGTATTTCTTTAATATTTGTATTTAGAAAACGACGTAGTACTGCGTTGCCGAATGACCCTGTACCACCAGTAATTAGTAATATTTTATCTTTAAACATGTTTAACCTTAAATAAATTCAAATATGACTTTCTTAGTTCTGCTGTATTAAACCTATTTCTCATATAGCTTTTTGAATTCTCTTTATAATTTTGCATTTCTTCCTTACTTAACTGAGAAAAATAAATCATTTTTTCAGCAAAAAGCAATGGTATATCTAAGGGTAGATCGAACCCTACACTATAGCATTCTAAATTTAGAAAAGGTGTTCTATTCGATATTAAAACTGGTATTCCTAACGATAAAGCTTCAGCAATAGAGTGTCCAAAATTTTCACTTAAGGTAGATAGGACAAATAGATCATATTTTGGTAGCTCATCCATTAAAATAACATTATCAACTGCACCATGAAATATTACTTCAAGTTCATTTTCGACGATATAATTATTGCATTTAGTGTAGTAGCTATCATCTTCTTTAAGTCCAAACACATCTAATGAAATTTCAGCCCCTCGTTGTTTTGCTATATTTAAAGCTTGTAATATCAAAAATAAATTTTTATGTGGATGAATTCTTGCACTATAAACACATTTAAGTATATTTTTTTCTTTATTATTAACAACTTTCTTTCCCAAATGCCTGAAACTAGGTAGATTCTCACAAAGAACCAATTCATTTTTGAACTTATTATTAATAGAAATACTTTCCTCATCAGAAGTTGAATGGAAAACAACTTCCCTATATAAACCTAGGTAATTTGTGATTTTAATAAACCATTTTTTTTTAAAAAACTTTGATGACAAAGCATCTTTAATCAATTCACCTCTAGGAGCAAGGATAACACGACTGTATTTTAAAATATTAATTCTGATTAAAAGAAGGGGAATTAGAGTGGATCTGATAGAAAAAAAACTATTTAAATATAGTATGTCATCACTCTTACTTATACGAATTAAACTTCTTATATAATTTAATTTCCCTTTTAACTTACACTCATCCAAATATATAACTGATGGATTTTCATACCACACATCACTTGAAACACTTTCTAATACGGCACCATCTAAATCTATATTTTTTGCCAAAATATTAAAATCAAAATCCCCAGACAATAAATTTACTATATTTTCAATACTTCTAATTGGACCTCCAGCTTTAAATGCTGGAGAATAGAAATCGAATGGAACAATTACTTTCATTAAACCTCCACTACATCATTTCATCAGCATAAAATTATACCAACAAGAATTAAAATCATTACTACTTAATAATAAATCATAGATTCAACAAGAAAAGACATTAACAAATAGTTTCTTTTTCATTAACCTTATTGAACTAATTAACAATAAAATCATTCTTTTTAAAGGATAGAAAAAAGTAAAAAACAACCCACACAAAAAAACCAACCCCACCCAAAGAAAAAAGAAAAGCTTCTCCAAAACCAAGTAAAAAAAGCCCTAAAACTGGCATAACTATAAAAATACTCCTTCGTAGTAATATTGTTGCTACAAAGAAGAAAAAGACTCCAATTAATCCAATCAAACCTGACTCTTCAGGAAGAGCGCTCCAAAATACTCCTTTCTCTATCGATGCGTTTAGAGGTAAGTTAAAATAAGCCGACGGGGTTAAATCCATTGGATAATGACCATATTTACCATTTGATACCTGAAAACCAATTCCCGAGAAAGGATTATCCAAAAAGTTTAAAATTGAACCTTCAACAAATCGGAACCTAGAATCAAGAAGAGCTTCAACACCATAACTATTAGCACGGCCTCTTTTAGAGAGAACATCAAGGGTAACATCCATCAAAATATCGTATAACAAAAAAACTGTTACTAAAGCTAAAACACTAAAAACAATCTTGCGATATAAGGTTAACTTTCCAAACATAAAAAAATAAGTTAACAGAAATATCATATTACTTCCCAACGATAATCGAGATTCTGTCATATAAGACATCGCAAAAATAAGAACAATAAAAAAACAACTAGACAAATTGCCACTTACATTTGTACGCCATGAAACCAACTCAAATAACATAAAGTATAATAAATAAATACCAAAAGCCTGAGGATGATTAAAAAAACCTGCAAAACCGGTTTCATTTCTTGGATAACCAGCACCAATAAAAAGTATAAAAACAGATAAACCTAATACAATTCTATTTGTATTTAATATTTTTCTAAAAAGCTCTCTTTTCATAACTTCATCAGCAAAAGTTAGCCTAGAACTTAATAAAGATAGCATTATTATTCCACAAAAAAATGGAATATACTTTAATATTGAAACAACTATATATTCGCTTAAAAAGACAGATGGTATGAGCGAAAACAGCATAATGATTGTTATAATTAGTACATTTTTATCTGTATAGCCTCGTCCAAACAAGCCTAAGAAAAAAATTAAGGCAATGATAACAAAGCAAAAATATATAATAGGGCTTATGCTCCACTCACCCATTACAAGTGGGTTTTTCATATTAAAAATAGACAATAGATAACAGAAAAAAAACATTTTGGAGGAAAGAACCTCAGCTTTTGAATTTATATGCACAGCCTGTAAGCTCCCATATTACTGTTCTTCGCGCGATTTTAATTCATCAATTATATCAAGTAATAACTTTTCGCCAAACTCAACTGTTAGACAACTTGCTTGCTCAACAATATTTATCCTATTTTTTATTTTCAAAGGCATCAACCGCTCCAAAAATGAACTAATGTTTGTCATATTACTAAAATCATAAATATGAATATCAATTTTAGTTCTAATATAATTAACGATTCCAGCAGAATCAGTGACTATAACTGAAACACCTGAAAGCAGTGCTTCCGAAACAACAGAGCCCCAACCTTCTTTTTTACTAGGCAATATTAAATAATCATAACCTCTAAGGACATGAGGTACTAAATCATGACTAATTACACCTTTATAAACCAAAGATTTATTACCTCTGAACGCTTTTTCGATATCTGCAACAGTAACATCTAGTTCTGCACCATATATATCAAGCGAAACGTTTCCACCATTGATCGCAAATACAAGATCAAGTATTTGCTTATTTTTAGATAATGAACCTAAATACAAAAACTTACTATTCTTATTTTCAGTAATATTCTCAGAAAAAGGCCTATCTAAATAATACCCAAAATCATAGGTATTCTTAAAACCGAGTTTTTTAAACATCGTTGCACTACCTTGGCAAAGGAAAGCATCTACAACTCCATTGTAGCTATAAGCCAAATACATATATTTTAATTTACGTAAAAACCCCTTAAAACCTAAGCAGTTAATACTTTCCATTTGAACTATATTTTTAGATTTTGACAACGGCGCAATCATATTTAAACAGTGATTTATGTTACAATATGCATCAATTCCGGAGTATATATTGATGTTATTTTCTCTTTTTAAAAAATCAAAATCGATAGTTTCAAAATCAATTTTTACTAACTCTGCATTACCAAAACTTGGGATACTCCAACCCAAACCTTTTCTTGCTTTAGAAATATCATTATCATAGTACACAGTAACCGGTTTTCTTTCAGCCAACTTCCTGATTAGAGGGGCTTGGTGAATACTTAAGCTATTGAGAAAAAAGTTATATCTAGTAGTGATATTATTCATAAGTCACTCTATCTTTGGTAAATAATTAAATAATGTGTCTGAATTTATATAAGTGTTCTTATTATCTTCGCTGGGACTCCCGCCACAATAACATTCGGGGGAACATTTTTAGTTACAACAGAACCAGCTGCAACAATGGACATTTCACCAACAATGACGCCAGGCAATATGGTTGCATTAACTCCTATCCATACACCGCGACATATCTTTATATCTTGTCCATATCCCTTTCCTGCGACTCTATCACCGCTAATATCGATTTCATGCGTACCTGTGATTATTGTAACCCGAGATGAAATATCACAATTTTCTTCTATGACCACAGTTGTATTATTCGAGCCTATGATTAATGTTTCGTGTCCAATGAAAGTATCACTTCCTATATGTATATTATTTAGCCCTAAAATCTTAACGCTAGATACTATCCTAGCTGTATTGGAGATATTAAAACCAATGATATTTAAAATAAAAGCTTTAAAAGCATACAACCTCGTTGAAGGAATAAGTGACATTAAAAAAAAACATATAACTCTTTTTAATTTCATCATAACTTAACCTTTAATAGCCTATTAATATAAAATGGCGATGTGATATTAAATAAAAAGTAAGCTAAAATAGAGCTAGATGTTAAAACCTCAATAGTTAATACCCCCCCGTTCAATTGCAAAACCACAGCTATTAGCAAAAACTTTAAAAAGCAACCTAGAAAAACCATAGTAAAAACAAACTTAAAGTTATTTATTGCTAATAATAGGTCTGAATGAAAGCTACTCCAAATAATAAAAATCATTAGCAATGCAACCAAGCCTCTTTGCAATATTGATACATGAGGAAACTCACCTATCCATATATAAATAAAGCTATTAAAAAAGAAAATTAGGAGAAGCGAAAAAAATGCAATTAAGAAAATTAATTTATAAAACTTTCTAAAAACACCTTGAATCCACTTAATATCATTTTTTTCAAAAGCATTAGTAAACGAAGACCATAGTGGAGACGTTACAATTGCAACAGGAAAGATAAGTATAGACATTACTTTATAAATTATCTCATATTTACCTACTTCAATCGAATCACCATACTTTAATAAAAGCAACCGATCTAAACCGACAAAAAACAAAAACCCCAATTGGATAAATAAAATTTTAGAGCCTTGGCTAAAAATATTGCGTAGTTTCTTAACTGAAAAATAGTTAATCGAGGGAAGCAGGTTATGGTTATCATAAAAAAATAAAAATGTAGTGAAAATATAGGGTATAGTTATAGATAGCGAAAACACTAAAATAGCAAAAAAAACCCCCCTATCAACGTTTAAATTAATTAAAAGTATCAAACCTAATACGTTAATAAATGATGTCAAAAATAAGTTAAAAGAAACTAATTGACTCTTGTGAGTAGAGAAATTTAACTGATCAACTATAGAAAGTGTAAACTTTACAAAGAAACCAATTAGAAGGACAATCAATATACTCTCTAGATATATATCATCCAGCTTTAAATTGAAGAAATCCTTTAGTTCTAAAGTTCCCATGTAAAAAATTAACAAAAAACACGAAACAACACTTAATATTGTAATTGAAATATATGTTGTACTTATATAGGAGCGAACTTCACTGTATTCATTCCTTGCCATATGTATAGTGACATAATTACGCATACCTTTTGCAATACCCAGATCAAATAAAAACATCCATGCAAACAATGAAGTAAATGCTATATAAACACCAAAATTATCAACACCTAAGTAATTAACTAGCAAACTTGTTAAAGCAAAATTACCGAAAAGTATAAGCAACTTAAAAATAGCAGTTATAAAGACTTGCTTATTTATATTCTTATAGCTATCACTCAAAACCCTAAACACCTTAAGCTTTTAGATTATATTTTATTTAGAACATTCTTAAAGTCTAATATAAACTTTTTTTCAAAATCGATATAGCTATTTTCAAGTTCTTTCATAATTATATCATGAGGTACAGACAAAATACCTACATCATTCTTTCTTATTAATTTAACATCATTAATAATTTTTATTTTATATTCACGGAATACTTCATCAGCATTTACCCACGGATCATAGATTTCCACGTTAAAACCAGATTCAACTAATTTAATAAATAAATCATAAACTTTTGTATTTCTAAAATCAGGGCAGTTTTCTTTAAAAGTAAAGCCCATTAGTAAAACTTTACAATCTATAGGATTTATCTTGTTTTTAATTAACTGACTTATAAATTGAACTTTAATATATTCAGGCATCCCATCATTAATATTTCTAGCCGTTCTTATTAAATCCGGAATATACCCTACAGAACTTGACTTATGTAATAGGTAATATGGATCAACACCAATACAATGACCACCTACTAACCCTGGAAATAACTTCATAAAGTTCCATTTCGTGGCTGCGGCCTCTATTACTTCTTTAGTATTAATTCCCATTAGAGTAAATATTTGATGTAACTCATTAACTAAAGCTATATTTACATCTCGCTGTACATTTTCAATCACTTTTGATGCTTCTGCGACTTTTATTGAGCTTGCTTTGTGTGTGCCAGCTGTAATTACTGATTTATAAAGTTGATCTACTTTTTCAGCAATTTCAAGAGTTGAACCTGAGGTAACTTTTAAAATATTAGTTACTCGGTGATCTTTGTCACCCGGGTTAATACGCTCTGGTGAATAGCCGGCAAAAAAGTCTTGATTAAACTTAAGGCCTGACACTCGCTCTACTACAGGTAAACACTCTTCTTCTGTAGCACCTGGATATACAGTTGACTCATAAATAATAATGTCGTCCTTTTTAACCACTTTACCTAGCATTTCGCTGGCTTTAATAAGCGGTGTTAAATCAGGTTGTTTATGTTCATCAATTGGGGTAGGTACAGTAACGATGTATACATTACAACTTTCAAGGTCTGATAATGTAAAAGAATAATTTAAATATGGTGAATCTTTAAGCTCTTCTTCGCTAACCTCAAGTGTAGAGTCATGACCTGATTGTAATTGTGCCCTAAGTTATTGGCAACAAGCGCTAACAGGGATGGAGTTATTTGAGCTGCCAACGAGTTATCCTCGTGATAAACAAAAAACCTATCAAGGCAAGAGCCAGCACAGTGTTATCGAGACACGGCTGGT
>NZ_JACJEV010000058.1:0-15213 GCF_014164235.1 Pseudoalteromonas sp. SG44-17
ACTGTCAATATCGTCTAAATCAAATTCGTCTTCTTCAGCCAACTCCGGCTCTGCAGTCGCTTTATCGCCAGTTTCATCAATTAGACTGTCAATATCGTCTAAATCAAATTCGTCTTCTTCAGCCAGCTCCGACTCTACAGTCGCTTTATCGCCAGCTTCATCAATTAGACTGTCAATATCGTCTAAATCAAATTCGTCTTCTTCAGCCAGCTCCGACTCTACAGTCGCTTTATCGCCAGCTTCATCAATAAGGCTGTCAATATCGTCTAGATCAAATTCGTCTTCTTCAGCCAGATCCGGCTCTGCAGTCGCTTTATCGCCAGCTTCATCAATAAGGCTGTCAATATCGTCTAAATCAAATTCGTCGTTATCGCCGTCATTCTTATCTGTCGGTTGATTACTGCTTTGTTCATCAATCAATGCATCAATATCAAAGTCATCATCTTCATCTGCTAACTCTTCACTGAGTGCTGCTAAGTCATCATCTGAGTCAAGCGAGTCATCTGATTCAGCAGTCGGTTCATCGTTGTCATTAGCAAATAAATCATCTAGATCTGATGCACTTAGAATATCGCCATCATTGTTGTCGGCTTTAATATCTAAATCAATGTCGTCGCCTAAGCTATCATCATCTGCTTGATCAAAATCTTGCTGCATGAAGATATCAAGTTCATCATCTTCTTTAGCCTCGTCACTTTCATCATCAAATACAATGTCGTCGCTCAGTAAACCATCTAGCTCGTCTTGATTTAATAAACTGTCACCATCTTCAAACGCATCATCAATATTGTCATCAAAAATAATATCGTCGTCATCAGGTAAAATATCGTTCTCAAGATCATCAAGCTGAATACTTACATCATCGTCTTCTTGAACTGGATCTGGAACAATGGGATCAAGAGATGGGCCTAAATCAAGCTCATCCTCGGCAGTATAACTGGGGCTTTGTGGTAAAAATTCGTCATCATCAGTGCTTTCATCTTCTTTGTTGTTACGTTTACGTAAAAACATCACGATTGCAAAGATGATCAATAACGCTGGAATTGTCATTAATAGAATGAGAACTAGTGGATTGGCTAATAGCCCAGCAAAGTCAAACTCACTAGTCTCTTCGAGCTTTTTTGCTTGTTGTTGCTCTATAATTTCGTTCTGTTTTGCAATCAATTCAGAAAGTTGGCGTTGAATTTCACTGTCTTTACCAAGTTGCTCACGAATATTTTCAAGCTCTTTAGACACACCAGTTAACTGTTGCTTTAATTTATTGTTTTCAACTAAAATTTCTTCGACATTATCAACTGACGACTTGAACTGCTTTTGTAATTCAACAAGCTGACTGCCCTGTTGGGTTTTAATGCTGTTGATTTCTTGTTTTAATTCTTGCTTAGCTTCATCAACATCCACTTTGCGTGCTTGAGTTACTTTGGTTTGTGAAGCAGTAATTTCGCTGTTCGTAAGCGTGCCATTTTTCTTTTTTTCCCATAGCTCATCATCTTGCTCTGAACGCTGTTTGGCAAGCTCCGGGCTTACTGCGCGGATATCAGCTAAGGTAGGGATTTTTAAATACGCACCATCGCGCATATGATTGAGATTTTGATCTAAAAATGATTGCGGATTTTTTTCATACAGAGCCTGCATAACTTGATAAATACTGACCGAGTTATCAGGTCGCACTTTTGCAGCAATACGCCATAGTGTATCGGTTGGCTTTATTGGCCCAATAGAACGCCCTTGAACGCCATAATCAACGCCTTTAGGCCCTTTAAGTTGGCTGCCGTCTTGGGAGTATATCGGTGTTACCACCAATGCAGACGCTAATAAGAGGAGTGTAGCTAAACCGCGCATGCTGATCCTTTAATGTTTAAATGTTAACGCAGCGCCATTAAATTAGACGCTTAAACATTGATTATTTCTTGCAGAAATAACGTACATAAATAAATAGTTAATTAAGTCTTTCCTGCAAGCTCTATTCCAGTTGCAAACTATAAACCAGTTGCGGCTTAATATCCATCGCAACACTTTGAAACGTAATAGCTTAAACTTTATTAGCCGGAAGAGTTTTTTATCGTTAAGATTAAGTTTATACGCTTTTAGCAGCTATGCGGCAATTATTTGGCAGTTAAAAAATAAAAAAGCGACAAACTGCCGCTTTTCTTGCTCTTAATTAAAGATAGTTCGCTATCAACTCTTCAGCTATTTGCACGCTGTTCGTTGCGGCCCCTTTACGGGTATTATCACTTACAACCCACATATTTAAACCATGCGGATGTGAGATATCTTGACGTAAGCGCCCTACATACACAATGTCATTACCACTTGCATCTGTAACCGGGGTTGGGTAATCCCCTTCGTCTTCTATAAGTTCAAGCCCTGGCGCGTCATTAAGTAATTGTTTTACATGTTCAAAGTCGTACGGCATACGTGTTTCAATGTTAATCGCTTCTGAGTGACCAAAAAATACCGGAACTCGTACACACGTCGGATTAACAGCAATTGTGGTATCACCCAGAATTTTATGGGTTTCGTTAACCATCTTCATTTCTTCACGGGTGTAACCGTTATCTTCAAAAACATCAATTTGTGGGATAACATTAAACGCCATCTGCTTTGGAAATATTTCGCTATCTACAGGGCGTGCATTCATTAAATTAGCAGTTTGTTTTGCAAGTTCATCAACCGCTTTTTTGCCTGCACCCGATACTGCTTGATAAGTAGATACATTAATACGATCGATGCCGTATGCATCATAAATAGGTTTTAATGCCACCATCATTTGAATAGTTGAGCAATTAGGATTAGCAATGATATTGCGATTTCTAAAATCAGCAAGGCTTGCTGCATTTACTTCTGGCACAACCAGTGGTATTTCAAAATCATTTCTAAAGTGCGAAGTGTTATCAATTACTACACATCCTGCATCAGCGGCAATAGGTGCGTATTTTTCTGACACACTGCCACCAGCAGAAAATAAACCAATATGCGCTTGGCTAAAGTCAAACCCTTCAACGTCCTGCACTTCAATAGTTTCACCACGAAACTTAATATCTTCACCAGCGCTGCGACTACTTGCCAATAAAAATAATTGATCAACAGGAAACTTACGATCTTCTAACGTTTCAATAATTTGGCGACCAACAAGACCTGTAGCGCCAAGTACGGCAACATTATATTTTTGTGACATGTGTATTCCTCGTTTAACAGCCGCCATTGTGGCCGCTGTTTAAATTTTAAGTTATTCGACTACGAAACCAAGCCCTTGCAGCAAAGGCGAATATGCGCCTGCACCTAGCACTTTGACTGTGCTAAATTCACGTCGAATGGGGTAGTTTTTACGTAAGCTATCAAACCCTTCACTTGCTAAGTTGCATCGCAAAATACCATCATCACGACGCACATCGTAAACCAGATGGATCAACTGACCTAAATCAGCTTCGCTAAAGGTTTCTTGTAATGTAACTTGGGTAAACGCGGGCACTGGTAAAAAATCAGCTAATGCTTTGCCTGTTTGCAAACCTTTAAGCTCGCACAACTTTTCATAGAGCATTTGCGTGCCACGTGCTTTACCCTCTAAGGTATGGCCTGCGATATGGACACTGGCATAACGCACAAACTCAAGCAATTCAGTTAATATAGAAGGTTCGTTTTCCCATACATCTAATACCACATCGAGCTTGGCACCACCGCGCATAATTTCCAGTAGAGCATGATTATCGACCACATCGCCGCGACTGGCATTAATCAAAATAGTGCCAGGTTTAAGCGCGGCTAAACGCGCTTTGTTCATTAAATGCAAGGTACTATGTTTCCCGGTCGTTACTAACGGCACATGGAAAGTGACGATATCCGCTTTACTCAACAACTCATCAATATCTGTATGCTCGGCTAATTGTCCCGCTTCATGCTTAGGTGGATCGCATACTAATACAGTGACATTAAGCGCGGCTAATTTATCTCGCAAACAGCTACCAATACTGCCCACTCCGACAATCCCAATGGTTTTGTGCTCCAAGGTGCAGGCATTTTCTTGGCACAGTGCAAACAAGCTACTGATCACATATTCAGCCACAGCAACGGCATTACAACCAGGTGCGCTCGTAAATGCAATATCACGTTGTTTGAGTAAATCAGTATCAATATGATCAACGCCGATTGTCGCCGTACCTACGTAGCGTAATTTATTAGCATGTATTAACAGTGCTTCATTTACTGAGGTTACCGAGCGAGTTAATAATACATCAACATCAATTAGCTGTTCGCTTTGTAATGTACGACCATCAAAACGCGTTACTTCACCAAAATCAGCAAAATATTGCTCAACAAGTGGCATGTTTTGGTCTGCAAGAATTTTCATTAACAAGTCCAGTAAGCACTAAGAGCCGCTATTGTATCGAACATAGCCGACTTTGAAAACGAAAAAGCCGAGCAAGTTGCTCGGCTTTAATTGTAATGTGGCTTTTTAATTAGCCTTTATATTTACTCATCACTAACGTGGCGTTAGTACCACCAAAACCAAAACTGTTAGACATAACAGTATTTAGTTCAACGTCTTTACGCTCAGTGATAATGTTTAAGCCTGCAGCTTGTTCATCTAGCTCATCAATATTGATTGAAGGCGCAACAAAGCTATGCTCTAACATCAATAGTGAGAAAATAGCTTCATGCACACCAGCGGCGCCCAGTGCATGGCCTGTCATTGCTTTAGTCGCGCTGATCATCGGTGAATTACCACCAAATACTTCTTGAATTGCTCCTAACTCTTTTACATCACCTACTGGTGTAGATGTACCGTGAGTGTTAAGATAATCAATACTGTCAACGCCTTGCATTGCTTGACGCATACAACGTGCAGCACCTTCACCTGATGGTGCAACCATGTCATAGCCATCAGATGTTGCGCCATAGCCAACAACTTCAGCATAAATGTGTGCACCACGTGCAAGCGCATGTTCAAGTTCTTCAACAACAACAATACCGCCACCACCAGAGATAACAAATCCATCGCGGTTAGCATCATAAGTACGAGAGGCTTTTTCAGGCGTTTCGTTATATTTAGTAGAAAGTGCGCCCATTGCGTCAAATTCCATTGCCAATGTCCAGTGAAGCTCTTCACCGCCACCGGCAAAAACAACGTCTTGTTTGCCTAATTGGATTTGCTCAACTGCGTTACCAATACAGTGTGCAGAGGTTGCACATGCTGAACTGATTGAGTAGTTAACACCTTTAATTTTAAATGGTGTTGCTAAGCATGCCGATGTTGTACTGGCCATGGTGCGCGGAACCATATAAGGACCTACACGTTTTACGCCTTTTTCACGTAAAATGTCAGCCGCTTCAACCTGCCATTTAGATGAACCACCACCGGAACCCACAATGATACCCGTGCGCTCATTTGATACTTGATCATCAGACAAACCAGAATCTGCAATTGCTTGTGCCATTGAGATATACGAATACGCAGCGGCATCGCCCATAAAGCGCATTGCTTTACGATCAACAAACTCTTTAACGTCAATATCAATTTTGCCAGATACGTTACTACGTAACTTATATTCAGCAAATTCTGGGTTAAAAGCGATTCCGCTCTTACCTGTTTTTAACGATTCTAATACTTCTTCTTTGTTGTTACCGATGCTTGATACAACACCGATGCCCGTAATAACGGCTCTTCTCATGGGTAATTACCTTAGCTTGATACTAAATTGTGTTCTATTTTACGCTGAAACTTACAACGAAGTGGTCAGCTTTCTAGCGTACACTTGTACTCTGAACCTCTAGCTTATAAATAACGCCAGACTATTTCAAAGAAAACACGTAAAATAATGAAAAAAAGTACTCATTAATTGCATGCCATGATTAAAAACGCTGAAATTCACTTTAATAACTTAGGTACACCCGTTGCAGACAACTTTAACGATGTCTACTTTTCGAACGATGATGGCCAAGCTGAGTCTGATTATGTGTTCTACCAGCAAAATAATATGCCTCATCGATTACAAAATCATGACCGTGCACATTTCGTTATCGCTGAAACTGGTTTTGGTACTGGTCTTAATTTTTTAAATACATGGCAACAATTTAAAAATAATCTAACCAGTAGGCAACATCATAGTCAAGAAGTTCACAACCCAGCACAACAAAATGTGCAGCGCTTACATTTTATGTCTTTTGAAAAGTATCCGATTAAAACAGACGATCTGCAAAAGGCATTGCAAGTATGGCCTAGTTTAGCACCATTGAGTAAACAGTTACTTGCTAAGTACCCGATTAATTTGGCTGGTTGCCATCGTCTTGAATTTGACAATGGTCAAATTATACTCGATTTATATTTTGGCGATGTGCAAGAATCACTCGCAGCTATAAGCTACCCGCAAACAGGTATTATCGATGCGTGGTATCTAGATGGCTTTGCACCGAGTAAAAATCCAGAAATGTGGCAGCCAGCCTTATTTAATTCAATGGTGGATATTTCTCGTAGTAATGCCACGTTTGCAACCTTTACGGTTGCAGGTGTTGTACGTAGAGGTCTTGCTGATGCAGGGTTTGCGGTACAAAAAATCAAAGGTCATGGCAAAAAAAATGAAATGCTGATTGGTTCTTTAGCCCATGCTAACCAAGCACAATCGGCGCCACCTTATCTGGCTCATCAGCAAAGTTCACTTAAAAACGTTGCTGTCATTGGCGGAGGGATAGCCAGCAGCGCTATTTTATATAGCTTGGCGAAACGTGGGGTTAACAGCCAACTTTTTTGCCAAGATCCCCAACTCGCGATGGGCGCATCTCATAATGTGCAAGGTGCGATTTATCCGCACTTACAAGCAAAAAACTCCCCGCACAGTGAGCTTTTTGCGCACAGTTTTTTATATGCGAAACGACTTTATCAGCAACTCACTGAGAATGGCTTTCACTATGATCATCAATGGTGCGGCGTATTACAACACGCGATCAAACAACCCTTAGTTGAACGCCATCAAAATATTGAACATAAACAGCTGTGGCCAGATGAACTCATGCACAGCGTAACGCCTGAGCAAGGTGATGAAATTGCCGGTGTAAGTACAGGCTACTCTGGCGTATATTTCCCGTTAGGTGGATGGGTTAACCCACCACAATTAGTGAGCGCTCTGTTCCAACAAGCCCATAAACTCAAACCAATTAAAAGCCATTTTAATTGTGATATCGAACAGCTTGAGAAAACCCCGCAAGGCTGGCTGTTATTGAGCCAAGGGCAACAGTTTGGCCCATTTAGTGACGTTATTGTATGTGCTGGTGAGCACAGCGACCGTTTTGTACAAACTCAGGCTCTGCCAATTGTTGGCGTGCGTGGTCAAGTATCCCATGTACAAGCAAGTCCTGCATCACGTAAACTAAAAACCGTGCTATGTCATAAAGGCTACTTTACTCCTGCTTATTTAGACCATCACTGTATGGGCGCAACATTCGAGAAAAACTCAAAAAGCCGTGCAGTCAAAGACCAAGACAATCAAACAAATCGCGAGCAACTGCTTCACTTTTATGGACAAACCGACTTTGCCAATAGTCTAGGTGAGATCACGGCAGCTAAAGCTGCTGTACGTTGTAGTTTTATTGATCACCTCCCTATGGCCGGAGAATGGCCGCAGCAAAGTGATTATATTCACGCGTTTGCCAATTTACGCGCAGGGAAACGCTATCAATATCAATCCTTACAAAAACCACAACAAGGACTACACATACTCACAGGCTTTGGGGCTCGTGGCTTATGCAGTGCGCCCCTGTGTGCAGAACAATTAGTTGCTGCACTTAACAATGAACCACAGCCTTTGAGTGAACGAGTAAGCCAAGCGATTCACCCAGCCCGCTTTATTGTAAGAGATTTAATTCGAAATAAAATTTAATTTAGCAAAAATAGCGTGTAGGAACCAATATGATAAAAATAATAACACCAATGATGTTAGCAATAAGCATAACCTCAGTGACTTGCGCTGCAAATTTAGACAGCGTTCCGCTACCAGCTGATTTTAAGTACTCATTACAAATTGCCGATGACTACCCACTGATACAAACTGGCTATGTTGCTCAGTCGATTACAAAAGTGAGTGCTTTTTATCAACAAGCTTTAGGTAAGTCTGAGCTTATTATCGGTGATAATAAACGCCGAACGTTGTTTTATACCATCGACAAGAAAACCGTGCGGATCAGCTTATATGCTCGTGACTACCGAACCGAAATAGCGATTATGATCACGCAACCATAATCGCTTGACGGCGAACTGATCTGAATACGTATGCATAAAACAAACTGTTGAGCTTATAGCAAAAGCACCGTAGTTTATTATTAACACAATAATAACAACACGGTCTTTAATGCGCTATTTACTTTATATATTGATTCTCTGCGGCAGTAACTATTGCAACGCCGCAGCAATCAAATTACAAAGCTACTCAGGTGATACCTCCTTACCACACAAACTATTACTAACCGCATTAGCGAGGCAAAACCTTGCATATATACATCCTTACGAAAGTGATAAAGACATTTCAAATGCACGTATTTTAAATGATGTAAAAAATGGTCAGTTAGATGTGATGTGGAGCATGACTTCTGAGCAGCTTGAGCAAGACTATCAAGCAATTTATATCCCTTTATTTCGTGGTTTGTTGGGTATGCGCTTGGCGATGGTCACTCAACAAAATCAGCATATATTTAAACATGTAAACTCTATTAAAGACCTCTATCAATTTAGCGCCGGACAAGGCAAAACGTGGCCCGATACCGCTATACTCAAAGCGAATGGCTTAAAGGTGATCACTACCTTAAAATACCCTAATTTATTTCCGATGTTAGAAGGTAATCGCTTTGATTACTTTCCCCGTGGCGTAAACGAACCATGGGATGAAATAGCTAATAACAGTGAGTTAAACCTGACCGTTGATCCTTACATTTTACTAAAATATACCGCACCGTTATATTTCTTTGTCGCTAAGGATAACCACACTCTCGCCAGCCAGCTTAATTCTGCGCTACAAGATATGATTGCCGATGGCACTTTTACCACCATGTTCTTTAACGACAGCCAAGTAAAAATGGTACTAGCTAAAGCTAACTTAGCAACACGAAAGGTGATCCCATTACAGAACCCTAGCCTGTCATCACGCACTCCACTATTACAACACGCACTGTGGTTTGATCCACTTAACGAGAGCAACACGCAATGAAATCATTACAAAGAAAAATAATCACAGCGCTTAGTATTTGTTTACTCGTCACTTTTAGCTTTGTAATTGGGGTAAACTACGTATTACTAAAAAATGATGAAACCAAACAATGGCATAAAAATGTTGATGCGATAAAGCAACAATTAACGGTTATTTTAGCCGAGCCAGTATTCTCATATGATAAACCCCTGATCGCGCAAATATTGCAGGCATTTGCTAAAAATCCAGATATTCAACAACTGCATGTTATTGATCATCGTGGTATCGAACTTGGTCGACTTGATAAACCCAGCAATACAACAAAGCAATTGCTCAAGCAGCAAATTGATCTAACATTCTCAGAACAACCAATTGGTACTATCCATATCAGCTTTAGCCAAGATGAATTAAACCATGGCATCAACAAAGCATTAAGTACCATGGTTATCACCCTTGCCATTTCATTTGCCTTGTTAGGCATTATTATTCTTAGCGTATGCCGCATACTGATCATCAAACCGATTGTCAGTGTCAATCAATTGGTGGATGAACTTGCCCGTGGCTCTGGCGATTTAACTCAGCGAATAAACTATCAATCTACGGATGAAATTGGCCATTTAGTTGCGGGCTTTAACCGCTTTATTAATGAAGTGCAGCAAATAATCTCAAGCCTGGGGCAAACAGCTACCGAGCTTGAAGTGATTGCCGCAACAGTAAACGAAGCAACAGTGCGTTCAAAATATGAAGCCGAGCAAGAATATCAATTAACCGATGCGGCAACCTCCTCTCTGAGTCAATTAACCCAAGCGACTAAAGAAATTGCCCTTGGAGCGACGCAAACAGCGGATAAAACAATGCAAGTACAAGGACTTTGCCAAGACGGCGAGCTATCGATGAGTCATAACAGTAGTTTGATAAACGACCTTGAAAATCAATTAGATCACACATCAACGGTGGTAGAGCAACTTGATAGTCGCAGTAGTGAGATAAGCCAAGTTCTTGATGTGATTAAAAGTATCGCCGAACAAACCAACTTATTGGCGCTTAATGCAGCAATTGAAGCTGCACGTGCTGGAGAGTCTGGCCGAGGCTTTGCCGTAGTTGCTGATGAAGTTCGCGCACTTGCGAGTAAAACCTACCATTCCACATCAGAAATCGAAAATATCATTACTGCACTACAAACCAACGCCAGTGAATGTGTAGCCGCCACACAAAAAAGCAAACAAGTGAGTACCGACGTTACTAGCGCGAACGAGCAAAGCCAACGCGTTTTTCATAATATCGCTCAACAAGTTGATGAGATGAACTTAATGAATGAACGCATTGCAGCCAGTTCAGAAGAACAAACCTCGGTTACGCAAGGAGTATTAGCCACCATGGAAAAAATCAATCATGGCGCAAAGTCGCTTGCCCAAGAAGCGGATCATCTTGATAAGACAGTTAAGCAGCTCAATGATCTTGAAAAAGGCATTGTGGCTAAACTTGGGTTGTTTAAGTATTAAATGCAAAAACGGCTAGAAGGCTAGCCGTTTTATTTACGCTTTAATGACTCCTAAAATTGATATTGGAACCCTAGCGCCCATTCATTTACATCATTTTCTCTTAGCTTATAATGGCTATAGTTAATTGAAACATCTGTATTTTCAAGCACTGGATAAGCTAATTGCCCGCCAAAATAAGGGCGTGTATTGGTGTCACTATATGTAATTTTTTGCCCCGTAGATGAGCGGCTATCGATTGAATAATGATAATGGAAAGCCCCTACAAAAACCTTACTCTTAACTTGGCCCAATAGCGGGAATACATAAGCGGTTTGTATCGCAGGTCCTTGTGACAATACCGGCACGGTTTGTGATACATTCAATTGCGCATTACTTGGATCAAGCGTATCTCCAACAAAGGTCATACTACCTTCACCTAAGTTGATATAGCGTACGCCAAATTGCCAATTAGTCGCTAACGAATAAATCCCGCCTATTGACCAACTAATATCGGTATCATCGTATTCAGTATTCGCTAATTCGACTGATTGATCAGTTGTGGTGGAGCCTGCAACGGCCGCATAACCAATCGTGCCATCCATAGACCACTCACCAGCTAGTACAGGCTGACTGACTACCACAGCCGTAGCGAGTAAAGCCCATGGCGTCAGTTTTGATTGGCGACGTATAAAGATTAACCCAATCATTAACAACACCATGGTGCTGCCTAAACTACCTGATGAGCTATTTTTAACCGTGGTGGTTGTATAAGCTTTTACGGTCACTTTTACTTCTCCTTTTGCTTCAGCACCTTTACTGTCAGAAACTGTATACTCAATAAAATCAACACCTTCAAAACCTGCTTTGGGCTGGTAATTCAATGTGCCATCGTTATTTATAGTGACTGTGCCTTGCGTAGCTTGCGCGCTTATTAAACTAAGTGCGTCGCCATCCTCATCGCTATCATTGGAGAGCACATCAATAACTATTTGCGTGCGGTCATTGGTGCTTGCAGTATCACCAATAGTTGTTGGGGCACTGTTTACTACCACACTAACAGTCGCTGTACCAAAGGCTGTTCCACCTTTACCATCAGACACACTGTAGTTGATCGTTGCAGTACCAATAAAATCAAGTAATGGTTGATAACTAAGTTGATTATTAACGATTGCTACCTCACCAAAATCAACACTTGCACTGGTGAGCGTCAGTACATCATTATCTGCATCGCTATCATTACTAAGCACATCAATAACAATACTATTACCTAGTGCAATAGTTACTTGATCTGATTGTGTAACAGGCGCGCTGTTATTACTACTCATAACGCTAACGCCGCCTGGATCAACAATTTGACCATTCGCTATGCCATCAGCATCATTGATACCACCATCAGTTATGCGTAATTGTACACACCAGTCACCTTCTTTAAGCCCTTCTTGCCACAGCTGACTATTTGGTGAAGGGCAATACCCTTGCTCACCTTGAGTAGAATAGACCTTATCGCCGTTGCTGGTATTAAAGTCAATCCACTCATTATTGATAAGCTTTCTATAAATCGCCCCCGCTGGTATTGGCATTCTTTGCGGAAGCACTATGTGGTAGTTTTCACCTTTTTGCTCCATGGCGGTTACTATAAAGCTAAAGTAACCACCAGAGTTATCCATCCCAACATCTGCAGGCAATTCATTTTCAAACAATTGTGCTGCGCCACTGCTATTTTGTATGCTTGAGAATGCTTTTCTTAAACATGCTCCCGCATCCCCCTCGACAAGAAACTGCGCTGACTCATTTACTTGCTCAGGTAATACATTACATTCATTAATATTATCCAAATAATCAGGAATACCATCACGGTCATTATCTTGTAGGCCTTCGATATTATCTGGTATTAAGTCATTATCAGTATCCGCAGTTGTTAGTTCAGGTAACTGAGCTACCACTTCAACATAACTGGTCACTGTAGTTGATAAGCTATCCACAGCGTCATCTGTTGCGGTTACTGCTATTTCATAAATACCAATATCGAGTTCAGCTGTAGAGAACACAAATGTATCAGCCGCATTACCTAGATCAACAATCCGTTCATCTGCTGCTTGCCAACTAAATGAAATATTATCTCCAGGGTTATTATCTGTTGCCAACGCTGTAATTGTTACGAGATCGTCACTTGCTAAAACAAATGGCCGAGGCTGATTATTTTGCTCCGTTATCGTAACTAAGCTTGGTGCTATATTACTCTCTGAAATAGTCATAATATTAGAGGCTTGCGCGCCAGTATTAAGGCTATCGTCAAGCGTTATAACAATTGTTTCATCCGCTTCAATCTCACTATCTACAAAGACTCTAAAGTTGATCTCACCAACGAGGCCTTGTTCAATAACCACTTCACCGCTGATTAAATCATGATCATCTGATGTTGCGGTTCCAGATACGCTGTAAGGTACAGTGACAGGATAACTTGCCGCTGGTCCATTCAAGTAAACCCGAGTGGTATAACTTTGATCCTCAGCAACAACTTTATTTTTACCTAGTGATATTTGCGGGTGAACCATTACTTGCTGGCTAGCAGTTGTGGTTTTACCATTACTGTCTATCGCTTGCCAATACACTTGATGTACGCCTGGCGTAAACAACATACTTTGATTGATAGTAGTAACTGGTAGAGGGTTTTGCTCGCTATCAAACGCAAGAGCTGTACCCAACTTAACTCGAGTAAACAATCCTGTTGCATCAACATTCACAGCAGCTGGAGGTGTAATGGTTGGTGCATCCGCTTGGCTATCAGTAAAGTTAATATAAGCAAACCCTGTGCTTTGTGCTTGCGCTGGGTCGGCAATAATATACTCAACTTTAATAGTGCCTTGGGTACTTGCGCTAAATTGATAGACAAGCTGCTGGTCAACAATACTCACTGTACCCACTGACGCCCTAGCACCAATAATTGTTATTACATCACCATCAACATCAGTGTCATTCGCCAATACATCAAGTATATAACGGCCGCTTTCAGTTCGCGCTAAGTCAAAGGTATCTTCCACAGCGACCGGTTGATCGTTTACTGACTCAACAGTAATTAACGCCATAGCTACAGCTGAACTTGCTTTACCATCAGTCACTAAATAGCTAAAGGTGTCGCTACCATGATAATCAGCCTGTGGCTGATAACTAAATACCGTTCCTTGCACCGTTAAGCTACCAAACTGTGGTTGAGTGACCACTTCTATAACTAAATTGTCGTTATCACTGTCGCTAACCTGAGCACTAACACTGAGGTTATTATCTTCTTTAACGCGCATTACCATATCATTAGCAACAGGCGGCGCATTTACATACGTTACATCAATACTAAATGGGTTAAGCGTACTGCTTAACTGCCCATCGCTTACGGTGATCAAAATATTACTATATAGACCAACGTCATCTCGTGTCGGTATACCACTTAATGTACCACTTGTGCTATCAAACGTTGCCCAACTCGGCTTGTTCGAAATCGTCAATGATAAACTGGTATTATCAATATCTGACACAATTGGCGTAAATGAGTAACCTGTATCTTGCGCGATTGATGTTGCAGGTGAACCGCTGATTGTTGGTGCATCGTTAACATTCACTACTGTCAGTGTAAATGGGGTTAAACTTTGGCTTGCAATCCCATCCGTTACACTCACCGTGATGCCTGCATAACTTCCTACATCTGCATTGCTTGGTCTGCCTGATAGCTCCCCTGTGGTGGTATCAAAGTTCAACCAACTTGGTTTATTTTCAATACTGAAGCTGAGGTTATCGCCATCATTATCTGTCGCTAGTGGTACAAAGCTATATAAGTCATTTTCATTAACAGCTAAGCTTGGTACTCCAGTAATCACTGGCAAATCGTTAATACTATTAATCGTTACTGACACTGTGCTTGGTGCTGAATCAAGTAATCCATCATTCGCTATATAGCTAAACTGATCGTCACCAAAGTAATTTGCACTGCCTTGATAAGTAACTTGCTCACCTGAGATAGTAGCAGTGCCATGAGTTGGTTGACTAACGATTGTATAAGTTAATCTATCACCATCAACATCACTACCGAGTAAGTTCATAACTACTGGCATGTCTTCATCAGTAACGCCAGTTTGTAGACCCACAATTGGCGCGTCATTAACTGCGGTGATAACTAACGATACCGGGGTTGTTGTTGAATCTAACTGTCCATCATTAACAACAAAACTAAAGCCATCACTGCCGTTATAATTAGCGTTTGGCGTATATAACCAACTATCATTACTTTGCTGCACAAGCGAGCCATGTAATGCGCCTTCATCAAGACGATAGCTTAGATCATCGTTCTCAATATCTGAGCCAACTAAGGTGATCAAGACGCTATTATCTTCAGCAAGTATTAAACTTTGCGGAATACCTAAAGGTGCATCATTGACTGGGTTCACGGTCATGGTGACAGTAGCAAGGTTAGATATCGCGCCATTGCTGTCTTTAACTGTGTAAGTAAAGCTGTCGTCACCATAGTAATCTGCATTGGCGGTGTAAATGATTGCCCCCGTTGCTGTTACTTG
>NZ_JACJEV010000059.1:0-13610 GCF_014164235.1 Pseudoalteromonas sp. SG44-17
CTTGTGCTAGCTCGTCTCCAGCCTACGCCTCATATGATGTTTTTGTTCATCAGCTCACAGATTTGCTAACGGCTTCCTCCAGACTATCTCTCGCGATTTAGCCCTTGCCATTCGCTAGTAGTTATTGTTTAATAACAGTATGTTATTTAAACGGTGATCTTCCTACAGAGGACTTTCACCTCATAAGTCAATGCCCATGTCGGGCGTACACAAATGCGTCAAATACGACGCTCGTACCTCGCGCGATTTACGCAGGCGTTATTAGGTGAATAATAATCCCCACTAAATTTGTATTTGGTTCATGAATAATGAGAATGTCAATGAAAGCAGTATTTAGTATTAACCATCACAAACCTGTTTTTAAAAATATTAGTTTTTGGTTTTGGCTCATATTCCCCGTTATTATAGGTGGTATATTTGGTGCTTTAGTGTGGTTACCGCTTGAATCTTCACTGACTTCTTCTGGTTATAATTACTTTCTTGAAATAAGTAAATTACCACTTGGAATAATGAGTCTATTATTTCCAAGTGCAGGTATTTACGTAATTCACTACAAGTCTAAACAAACTTCTGAATTGATTTTAATAGGTAAAATTAAGGAGCTTTCCTGTAAAAAAGACAATCATATTGATTCTCTAATTTCCCTTGGTATTATAATTCATAGACTTAAGAACCATTTGTTTAATCTAGACAGGAAGTTGAATAATCAAATATTGGATGCCAAAATACTTAATCGTGAATTCGACGTAATTTATGCATGGTGGACTTCCATATTCAACGAACCTAACTATGCATTTTCTTTGACTACTTTATATCATGATCTTGAAAAAGCTGATGCATATTTTACTGGAGCGAATTTAAGCCTTTTAACTAACGAACGTGATTTCTTCAAACAGGGAACATTCTCAAAACTGTTAGCTGAATTAGATTTAATACATCTTAAAATCCTACGAAATAGCTCTCATTGTAAAAGTTATTTTCTCCAAGAGTGTATAAAAATAAAAAATTTATATTCAGTGACAGACTTAGACGATGAAAAGGAATTAGTATACGAACATCAGCAAATGGAAAAATATAAAAAAGACATTGCAGATTTGGAAAGTAAATGTTTATAAAATTCACCTAATCAGGTAGCTGGAGGCCTCTAACCTCCAGCCCCCCATCATGAGGGTCCGCAATGGGCGGTCCATCTCCCGTAATGAATATTGATCCAAATATCTCTCAATGACACTAAACCTTGTGACGCTAAATAGTCATTGCATAGTGCAATATAAATTCCTTTTCTTTTTGAGCTTCTATAAGGCCTTCGCTTCCAAGCGCCGACTTCTTGTACTGGTGATACCAGAGGCTATGGCGAGTCGTTCACTTACAGCCAGTTTTATTAAGCTGCGTACTTTAGTGCGTGGTTTGCGCCATTGCCGCCAGTAGCACATTCTTATCCTTCGGCGGATCCAAAGCCCTGTTGATCGGATCTGACAAATCAAGTTTAGACGTAATCACATAGGTCTCTTAAGTACGTCTACTTACATTTTACGGATAGCATTTATTTTATTAATCTTTTTGATCACTCCTGACTCAAAAAGTTGCTGCGCGCTGGACTTGAGCAATTGAGTTTCCTCAAGCGTTATATGCTCTTTAATGATTAAGTTTGCATAGATAATTTGCAACTGGTTTATTGCACGGCTTTTCTTTCTGCATTCAAAGCACTTGATCGCATGTGCATCAATCCAAAACTTTAATTCTTCAAACCAATATTGCTGCTCTTTAGCAAAAAATATAAACGCTCTATGACAATCAACACATTGCTCTTCTATATCAACATAGAGTAGCCTTGGATATAAACTGTCACATTGTTTTTCGATAACTGCGGGGATTGCCGTCTCAGGAAAGTAGCGAACACTTTTATACCACCAAAAGGCATTCTCGATTTCTTGCTTTGTATAACTATTACCAGAGAGGATTGGCTCGCTGCCATATCTTGGGTGGTTTACATAATTGGTCATTTTAGCTATTTACCCAGCACAATGAGGGTTCCTAAAACACCTGCAGCCACACCGATAATAAAACCAATTACCCAGCAGATAGTATTTAGTTTACTAAATAATGCAGAAGCAATAGCGTCTTCTTCTGCTGAGCCGCTTACTGACAGTTTACTGTCATGGGTTTGGTCTACTGTTGGTCGTGCTGGCAGTTCGCTGTCTGCAAGCTGCTGCAAAGTCATTGCAACCTGTTCAGGATTAACATGGTCGCCATTTGCAATCGTTATATTCTCAATAATGCCACTGCAGTCGGCCATTATTTCTAAAACAACCTTTTCAGTTTCAACATCAAATAACACATCACCGGCATAAACGAGTTGGCCTTCACTAACATAAAGTTTAGCGATATCTGCTGTGTGTATTGAGTCTGGAAGCGTAGGGACTTTAACATCTATGTTCATAATTCCTCCTTGGATATAATACCAATCGACTTAAATATTTAACCATTCTAGCGAGCTAAATGGTCAGTAACTTAAAACGATTGGTATAACACTATGTATTAACAATTAAAACTAAAAAACTGACAGCTAAATTATCAACCAAACGCGACATTAGCGAACACGGCGGTCATCAGTATCGGACACACATAACGTATGTACTGAGCAAACCAATAACGCATGCCACTTGCAGCCTCATTTAATTGATTACCACGGCGCCACAACCACCCTACAGTGATAAAGTAAAATAAGCCCATAAGCGGTAATTGATACTGAGTCAGTACCATGATCACTAAACCAAATAGCCAATCAAAATTGAAAATAATCAACGATGACGCGGCTAAAACCGTTAAGCTCACTAAAAACGTCGCTTTTTTACGCTCTACTTGATGGTTTTCAACTAAAAAAGCCACTGGAATTTCAGTTGATGAAATAGTCGATGTGAGTGATGCAATCGACATAAGTACAAAAAACAGTAAACCAACCAATAAGCCAATTTCGCCCATAGTATTAAATAACTGCGGTAGAATTGCGAAAATTAGTTGCCCTTCTCCCACTAATTTTCCATCACTAAATACTTGCACGCCATTGTGCTGCGCCACGTAAATTGCAGGAATAATTAATAAACCAGCTAAAAAGGCAACCCCTGTATCAAGTAACGCTACCGACGCGGTTAACCGCGGCAAATTAGCATCAGGCTGCAAGTACGAGCCATAAATCATCATACAACCGACACCCAGTGACAGCGAAAAGAACGCCTGCCCCATTGCCGCAATAATTAAACCTGGGTCGAGTATTTGGCTAAAGTCTGGCACTAAATACGCAGCAAAGCCTTCACTTGCGCCATCAAGCGTGGCTATATAAGCAATTAGCACAACGAGTAACACTAATAGCATCGGCATTAACCGTCGCGACCATGTTTCTATGCCAGATTTAACACCTTTGAGAATAATACTCGCAGTGAGGATCAGCATCAGTGGTGTAAATACAAAATTACGCGCCATCGAATCCGTGTGTAAAAACGTACTGACGGTGGTAAATCCAAAAAAGCTAGCAATGGGTTCAAGGGCATAAGCAAGCATCCAACCTGCAACAATTGAGTAAAAGCTCAGCATCACAATCGCACCGGCTAAACCTAAATAACCAGCAGCAGCGCCTACTTGCGGTGCTTGCTCTTGCCATGCTTGTCTAAGTGCTTTAACCGGATTAGCTTGCGCTTTATGACCTAAGTACAACTCAGTGTATAAAGCTGGCAAGGCTAAAAAAAAGATAACTATAAAATAGACTAGTAAAAACGCGCCGCCGCCATGATTTGCCGCTTGCGTGGGAAATCCCCAAATATTACCTAATCCAACTGCAGCGCCAGAAGCTGCTAAAACAAAGCCAAGGCGGCTTTGAAAACCATCACGCAATTGTGCCATACATCTACAAATCTGTTATTATTTTTCATTATTGTGAATTAAACCATATTTAACTCTCACAGAGTAATAAATTTGCCTTGGCTTAATTAACCAGCGCACAACCGCACAAAATATAAACATGTTTGTTCTTTTATCACTTTAATTGTGGATTTTATGCCTGCGTTATTTTTTCAACAGCAACTCGTTATCACCAAACACAGCGTGCAGCCGTTCAATGCGAATACTATTTTATTATTTGACGCCCAGCAGTTAAATGTTGATGAATTTGATTTAAACGCACTATTAAGCCCATTTGAACTGACGGTTATCACCCGTAGAAAAAGTTACAAAGCCAAGCAAGAATATTTAGCCACTCGGCTACTGCTTAAGTATTTGCTAAAGCAAACGATGCCACAATTTCGTGAGCTAGCAAATAACCATATTAGCTCTGAATTTGACCAGCAAAGCAGTAAATTACTGCTACATATAACTGACAGTGACACTGTATTGCGTAGTTGTTTATCCCACTCTAATGGTTTTGTGGGTGCTGCATTAAATGTAGAACGAATTGAATTTGGTTTTGATATTGAAAAAATAAACCTGAAGCGTCCATTTGCAAAGCTCGCTAAGCATTTTTATCATCTTGATGAGGTAAATTTAATAACGCAAGATCAGCAAAGTGCAGAACGATTTTTTAGAATATGGACCTTAAAAGAAGCACTTGCCAAAGCCACCAGCCAACCAATTGCAAAATTACTCAGCCCCAATGTATTTACTGAACTTGAGCGAGCAAATTTAACAGCGCTGAGTTGTCAATATCATGAGTTTGATATCAGTGTGGTAAGTGACAAGAGCACTGACTGGCAGTGCTCTGTGGTAAATTCAACCGCCCAATTACGCGGCGTTTTGAACTTCTAATAAACGGCTGTGGATCGCTTGCACAACAAAGTCTGACTCGCTCTGCTCCACTAAAAAGCACAGGTTATGTTTACTTGCGCCATGACAAATTAAGCGAATATTAAAATCGCTTAATACATTCATTAAGTTAATTTCTTGCTGACGTAATTGAATTTGTGAACCAATTAATGCCACTAAGGTTAAGTTGTTCTCAACCGACACGTGGCAAAACTCCGCTAACTTATCAAGGCATTCTTGATCAAGCTCAGGACGCGAGGCATTTGGCGCATTATCTAAAGTAATTGCAACACTTATCTCTGAGGTAGTTACCAAATCAACCGAGATATTAAACTCACTTAAAATTGTAAACACGTGGGCTAAAAAACCACTAGCCAAAAGCATTTCGGGGCTTTTTAAGGTTAACAATATTTGATTTTTACGCTGCGTGACAGCACGAATTCCGGGGATTTGTGATTTCTCACGTTCGATCCAGGTACCACCACGTTCAGGCTCACGGCTAGAACCAACAAACACACTAATATGGCTGCGGCTCGCAGGCAAGATCGTTGCCGGATGTAATACTTTCGCCCCAAAGGTAGCCATTTCGGCCGCTTCATCAAAACTTAAACGCGCAATCGGCGTAGCCTTAGCACATAAGCGCGGATCGGTGCTAAAAATGCCCACGACATCAGTCCAAATGTGCACGCTTTTAGCGTTTATAGCTTCGGCCAGTAATGCCGCACTGTAATCTGAACCACCACGACCAAGTGTGGTAGTTTGACCATGCGCGTCACTGCCTATAAAGCCTTGAGTTACAATAACCTGTTCAGCTAATAACGGAATTAAATGCTCTTTTGCGGCCATTGCTGTTGCAGCTACATCTGGGGTTGCTTTAGAAAACTGGCTGTCGGTTTTTAATACCTGTCGCACATCAAAACGCACCGCATTTAAGCCATTTAAACGCAGTACCTGAGTAAATAAATAGGATGATAAACGCTCACCAAAGCTCAATAACTCATCGTGTTGTTGCTTTGATTTTAGTGGTTCACTGGCAAGTGACTTAAAAGCTTTAATGGTTTCATCAAAGCCATGAGCTAAATCAGCATCCAATGACAGCTCATTTAAAATAGCTTCTTGAATAGCAATAACGCCAGCAATATTCTCATTGCGCTCTTCTGCTGATAAATCTTTTTTACATAAGGTCACAAGGTGATTAGTCACTCCTGCGCTGGCACTAACGGCCACTACTCGTACGTTGTTATCGGCTACAATAATTTCACTGCAACGGCTCATCGCTTCAAAGTTAGCCACACTGGTGCCACCGAACTTTGCGACTACGTAGTCTGATTTTTGATTTTGTGCTGACTGTTGCAAGTTAGTTGCAGCTAATTGGGTATTCATGTCGTCTCCTTTTGTGGCATTCATACCACGATAAAACAAGAAGAACTTGGCAAGGGGGTGCTCGATAAGAAAAGTCCACTGCCAGAAGCTCTCCACCTAATTGGTGACAGTTTTGAGGATTCAGCCCCATAAACCGAAAAACCACTGTGACGTCCAGTTGCTTTCCTCGGCGAGTACTTCCCTCCTTAATGATTACAGGCATACGTCGCCTAACATTAAGTACCTAAGTACCGCACCTCTTCTGAATGTTAGATTAATTACGTAAATTATTAGCAATTAAATAACAAAACCCGCTATTAAGCGGGCTTTGAAAGTTATCGTTTAGACGTCTAGCTGTCAAGTTGTTTTAAATAATAAAAGCAATTAAATAAAGCTACCAGCTAAATACGATCCCATATAACCAATTGTATAAGCGATTAATAAATACACCGACATACGTAAATAACTCATAAAGGTAAGCGCTTTTACTTTACTCATAGCGATAATACCGGCAGCCGAGCCAATAATAAGCATGGACCCCCCCACCCCAGTTGCATACGTAAACGACAACCATTGTTGTGGACTCATCACTATTTCAGCTTTAAGTAACGCAGCCGTTAGCGGTACGTTGTCAACCGCAGCGGATAATATACCCATTAAATAATTAGCGTATTGTGCTGGCATTAACTCGTAAAGATGAGTGAACTTACTGAGCATACCGACTTCTTTTAGGGCGCCTACAAGTAATAATACGCCAACGAAGAACAGCAAGGTGTCGTATTCTATTTCGCGAATATAATCGATGATTTTTTTATTCACATCTTTTTTGCGCATTAAAAATTGCGCTACTAAAAACATCAACGACAAACCAAATAAGAAAGTTAACAAAGGCGGCACATGATAAAGCACGCTTAACGTTAATGTCCCGACAATCGTTGATAAGAAAATCACTGCAATAGTGATATCTGTTTTCTCAATGCGACGGTCCTCTTGTTTGGTAAACTCAACTTGGCCGTTGAGTCCAAATGACAGCATAATGGCCAATAGCGCCACGCTAAATAACGCAGGCACAACCAACAATAGCAAGTGACCAATGGTAACTTTGTCATCAAGGAAAATCATCAAGGTAGTAACATCACCGGTAATTAACGACACTCCGCCCGAGTTCACACTAAAGATGATAAGCGTAGCGTATTTAATTAGCTTTTTCGGATCGAGTTTTAACGACATCACCACCGCAAGGGAAATTAATGTGGCTGTGATATTGTCTGAAATCGACGAAAATAAGAAGGAGAACCCGCCAATCAAAAACATCAGTTTGCGTTCGCTAATAGCACTGGGCATTATCTTATGCACAATATTTTGGATAAAACCCTTGGAGTTCAAATAGGCTACAAAGGTCATTGCAGCCATTAAAAACAACCAGAGTGTGGCAATCTCTAAAATATTGTGGTCAAGTTGATGTTGTACGTTTTCGGGGCTTTGCCCGTGAAGCGGCGAGATAAATAAGATAATCCAGCATAAAGTACCAAAGAAAAGCGTGGTTTTGGCCTTGTTTACATGGATAATATCCTCTATAACGATTAGCACGAATGCTAGCGTTATCAGGGTTAGGATAATTGCAGTTACCATGGTGTTTGAACAACCTTTATAAAAATGTAAAAATTGTATGTTATGAGCCGCAGGACGACACGGCGCGCAGTCTAGCACCAAAGAATGTGTAAAACTATTGTCAATTTGCTTTTCTACGACTAATCGCTGAGGCCTAACAAGCCGGCTTTACAAGATAAATTAGGATTTTTGGAGTTTTATGATCCCAGCTAAAAAGTTGCTAAATACCCTAACAGAGCACTGGGGAATGTTAGAGCTGCTATTTAAACGTTTTAAAATGGCTGATTTCAGCCTAAAAGACGTGCAAAATGCGATCAAACAAAAACAACCTACGTGGTCAAATGAGCGCATTTACAAAGAAACCAACCGCCTTTTAAACCAAGATATTATTATTCCCTTGGCTAAATCGTCACAACTTGAAATTAACCGTGCAATTGCAGATTTTGCCACTTTTTTATTGCAGGAAGAACATTTAGGCTTGGCGCAAGAAATTAGCGTGCTGGTTGAAGATTTAGCCCGTTTGGGTAACCGTTTAGACAATGCCGGTAGTATTGAAGACTACGACGAGATGCGCCGTTTTAGCCGCATTATGGATGATCGGGTGCGTAAAATAATGAAACTATTTGCCCACAACGAAAATGCCATTTTAAATATTGTAGAACAAGCAAAAGCTAATAATGCGGTGCAATCATTACAAAAGCGTTATCAAGCGGTGATTGAAGCATTTGATGAATACATTGAACCAATGCTTGAAATGGTCGATATTCGTGGCGATTTTCATGCTTGTTTTAATACCATCGAAACACAAATCAGTACGCAAATCGAACATATTGAACGCAGCGGTAAAGCTTATCAAGATAAACGCATGCTTGAACGATTACGTACCCGAATTTTAGAAATGCATTTAGTTGGTCGCGAAAGCCTGCGTAAAAGTGCCGATATGCTAATGCCACTGCGTGAAGAGTTGCGCCGTAATAATATGATCACTCGTCAAGCAGCTAAAGTACTTGGTTTAGTACGTAAAAATGGCGTTGATAATATGCTCAGCGCCGTACAACCACATTTTGTCTCTGACACGCAGCGGTTCTCATTGGGGCAACAGCGCCATATGGTCGCTTATATGGCTGCACTTGTTGAGTTTGAACACAGTGAATACGAACTTCCTGATCAACAAGATGTGCCTGCTTTTGTTACGCCAAATATTCCAGATTACAATAATGTTAAAGCAAACTTTAAAAAACGCTTCAATGCTAAACGTAAAAAGCCACAACCATTATTGACCTTTTTAGAGCAAAGCTACCCAGACCTTGAAGCCGACGAAATGCTGTTTTTATATCAAAAGCTGGTAAGTGACACCGATATTGAAATCAATCAAAGTGATGAAAAAATGCGCGTGAAAATTGCCGGGCAACATTTTTCTCTTTTCCCTTTTAATTCTAAGCCTGTTGACCCTCAGCAAACACCAACAGTGGATGAGTAACCGTTATGACACAGATAAATTTAGATGAACTTAGTCATCTACAAGCAATTAATAAAAAATTAGTCACCGGCTATCACATTAGCGAACAAGACACCGTAATGTGGCAAGAGCTTGATCAACAAATTGATCATTACCGCGCATTATTCAGCGCCCTTGGCCACGATTTACAACATGACAGCCGTGGTTTTTATTACTTTGCCAGTGATGAAAGTACACCCAATATGGGGAAAATTTCCCGCGCGATTGCCTTAACCATTTATATCTTAATTGAGCACTATGCAAACTCAGGTAAAGACCCAATGCGTGCCTTATTTGATGAAGTGAATGATTTAGAACTGATGCAAACTTTAGTGCAAATGAACAAGCACTTATTTGATCAGCTCGAAATTTTTTCAGGATCAGACCTACGTAAAGACGTGTACTTACGCATGATTCGACTTGGCCTTGCCCGTGAAGTAGAAGGCGGCTTTATGCTGCAAGCACCTATCTACCGTTATATTGATGCCTTAATGGAAGTAAACGAAGAAACCTATATTGGAGAGGACGAATAATGAAAAACCTATACGGCCTCAGTAAGCTGGCATTATTAAACACCGCCGGTTATGCCAAATGTGTGATCCCGCTTGATAAAAGCAGCTCAATTTGTGCACCAAATAACACCGGTAAAAGCTCGGTGATCAATGCTCTGCAATTTCCGCTTATTAATGATTTACGCCTAACAGAATGGGACGGTCATGATTTAGACGAAACCCGTAAATTTTATTTTTCATCAGATCAATCCTATATTTTACTCGAAGCCGACCTACCCCATGGCCCGGTGGTGATTGGTGTAGCTGGGCTTGGTAAAATTGCCGGTTACGCGCATCAGTTTTTTTGTTACCAAGGCAAGCTTGATCTTGAGCAGTATACTCAAGGTAAAACCATCATTAAGTTCACTAAACTGTTTAATCATTTAAAAGAGCAAGGCTTTAACCCTATCGAGCTTAAAGCGCAAGAGCTCAACGCACTATTAACGGGTGGTGCCACGCCATTTGATGGCGACATTAACTTAAAGATGATCCCGCTTAACAACGTGCAAGATTCGGCAATTTATAAAGAAATTTTCCGCCGTATTTTGAACCTGCATAAATTAGGCGCTGCCGACGTAAAGCGCTTTATGTTACGCGTATTTGAACGCCACATGTCAAACTCAAAGGTCGATTTTTATGAAGTATGGCGTCGCTCCTTTGATAAAGTAAACCGCGCAAAACGTGAGCTAAAAGCACTCGAGTCGATGCAAGAGCCTATCAGCGCCCTTGAATCTATGCTTGAAAACCAAACCGTACTCAAAGGTAAATTAGCCGCATACGCCCCCAAAATTGACCAAGCATTAATCGATTTTGATAGCTACCAAGAGGCGCAATTGAGCGAGCTTAATGTTGCCCTTGAAGACATTGAACACGAAAAGCACGAGTTTGAACAAAAACAACAACTTTATGTACAACAATCGCGCGATATTGAACGCAGGCAAACACAAATAGAGCAATGGTTTTTAGACTTTGGTGCTCTAAAATCTGAATTTGAATTGGTTAACATGGCAACCTTAAAAGTAAGCCTTGGTCAATTAAAGCAAGATTACGAGTCACTATCGCATTCTATCAACAGTGCGCAAGGGCAAAGCCTGCATACTCTTGATTACCGTATTAGTGAAACACAAAAGCAGATCAAAAGCTTAAAGCTGCAGCTTAAAAATCTTGAGTTTAATTTATTTACCCGTATGCGCGAGGATTTATCACTTAAAGAAGTTGAAGAGATCTCGCGTATTCTAAACCCTGACATTCTGTCATTTGCCACCACCAGTAATGGTGATATAGATATCACTGATGAAGATGCCTTTGGTGCATTTTTAGAGCAATTATCAGATAACGTGAAAGGCGGCGTGCTCACCCTGCCAGGCGCGACCATCAAGCTGAAAAAACTCTCCCCGGTGCAGATGCAAAGCGGTGAAAATAAAGAGCAACTTACTGCGCAACTCAGCGCCCTTGAACAGTCACTCAATGAATTTAAGCAACAGCGTGATGTGGCCGCCAATGTGGCCGACAAACAAAAAGAAAAAGATGCCTTATACGATGAACTCATGGCAGCAGAAAGCGCACTTAAACGCTTTGAACAATTCCAGGTTATGCTGCAATCTATTGATGCACAAACACTCTTAAAAGAGCAATTATTGGCTGAACGCGAGCAAGTTGATAGCTACTTACAAGATATTCAAAATAACAGCGGTTCAATTAGTGATCGACGCTCGATTATTAAATCGAAAAAAGATTTAATTTCACGCCAAGCCGAGCGCCTACGCCAAGTGAAATCTGAACGAATTGACCACACGCTGGATTTATATAGCGGTAAAGTCACCCCGTATATGATTGATGTGCAAATTGATTTCGATAATCTCAGTGACTTAGTTCATCACTTTAATAAAGATTGTCAAGAGCTGCGTAATTTTGATATCAACGTTCGTAATACCTATTTGCATATTTACAATGCTGGTATTACCAAATTTGATAACGAAAACGACGAGTTTAGTAAATACCAGAAATTGATTGGCGCGTTCCATAATATTGATAACGAACGTGATGCGGTTGAACGCCAAGCCCGGGTTGCACTCACAGAAGTAGCCGCGACGATTAAGGGACTGCGTGAAGATTTAGACAGACTGCGCCGTGAAATGAACAGCTTCAATAAAGGCATTAGTCAGCATCGTATTTCAAACTTACAAGCATTTAAAATTAACGTGATACCACGCAAAATGTTGGTTGATAGTATTGATACCATCATCAGTACCTCAAATCAGTTTGAACAAGGTGATACGCTGGATTTACTAAGCCAAGAACCCTACAGTGAAAGTGCTGTCAACGAAGCAAAAGATCACTTAATTAAACTTGCCTCTGATAAAGCCGGTTTAACCCTTACTGACTTATTTGATATTCGCTTTGAAGTAGTAAACCGTGCAGGCGAAACCGAGCATTTTGAAAAGATTGATTCGGCTGGCTCAAACGGTACGCGTATCACCATAAAATTATTATGCGGTATGTTGTTTATCCGCTACTTATTAAGCGACCAAGAGCAAAACTTATACCGCATCCCGATTTATATTGATGAAGCGGCCGATATCGATCCGCAAAATCAAAAAGCAATCATAGAAACCGCCCTGAGTTTTGGCTTTGTGCCAATATTTGCCTCGGTGAAACCACAAATTAGCTGTGATTATATTGTGCCAATTCGCTCCGTTAAAGACGGCGCCCAGAACTGGGTAGATGAAAAGGATTGGATAGAAGTAGAGCATGAATAAGACAATAGCCACGTTTGTGTAAATTAATGCATCATTCAGTCAAGGACGACTAAACTAATTAGTACTTATCATGTATACAAATTACAGGTAAAAAATAACATTTCCTTGAATTAATTCTATGTTATGTTATCAAACGAATAGTAATTAAATTTGCCAAGGAGCAAACTCCATGAAAAATATACTAATTGCAGCTGCTGTATTACTACTAGCAGCGTGTGCAAAAACGCCTGATATTGACTACGACAAATCTGTGGACTTTGGTAACTACAAAACGTTTGCTTGGTTTCCACAAGCAACCTTGGCTGACGCTGGTAACTATCAAATCAGCCCATTGATGGAAAAACGTGTGCGTGAAGCGGTAAATGCACAATTACAAGCAAACGGTATGACACCTGCCGATGAAGCATCAGCAGATGTATTAATTAACTATCATGCCTCTGTTGATACTAAAGTTGACGTTGATACATTTAATGTAGGTTACGGTGCACGTTGGAACTACTGGGGCATGGGTTATAACACACAAACAACAACCCATGAATATGATGTGGGCACTTTAGTGATTGATGTTGTTGACCGTGCCTCTAACCAGCTTGTTTGGCGTGGTGCTCGTGAAGGTCGCCTTCAGAAGAAACAAACACCTGAAGAGCGTAACAAAGCAGTGCAAGAAGCCGTTGCAACAATTTTAAGTGGTTTTCCACCAGAAAAACTAAAATAGAGCTAAATTATTAAGGGCGTATAGAACTTTCAGAATTAAAATTTGTTCAATCTAGGGGCAATTTAATCGCGGCGCGAGATTTGTAATCGAGCGGGATCGATAACTGCTCCTAGGTTATTCAACTAGCTTACATCCATGTAAGAATAAGTAAAAATCGAGCAAGGTTACGGCGTCTTGCTCACGCCCTTTACTTACATCAATGTCATAGGTAGGTACTTAAGAAAAATATTAAGTACAGCCTTAAAAATTTGGCTCTACCCCATACTGAAATACTCCTGTTTTTCGATCGCGTTTGGGGTGCGCCCTAGCTGCATTTTTCCTCA
>NZ_JACJEV010000005.1:0-212383 GCF_014164235.1 Pseudoalteromonas sp. SG44-17
AGTTTACAGCTTACAGCTTACAGCTTACAGCTTTATATAACCGACCCAAGTTGGAAAATAGGTAAGTACATGGCAATAATTAAACCGCCAACCAGTACGCCGAGTACCGCCATAATAAGCGGCTCTAATAGGCTTGATAAACCATCTACTGCATCATCCACTTCTTGCTCATAAATAGTAGCAACTTTTGCCAGCATACCATCTAAAGAGCCTGACTCTTCACCTATGGCGACCATTTGTATCACCATATCGGGGAATATTTTTGAGTTGCGCATCGCCCAGTTCATTTGATTCCCCGAGCTTACTTCAGCTTTAATGTCTAAAATAGCATAACGATAAACCGCGTTACCTGAAGCCCCAGCAGCTGAGTCCAGCGCATCAACTAGAGGTACACCCGCCGCAAAGGTGGTCGAAAGCGTACGGGCATAGCGCGCCACTGCAGCTTTGTTTAAAATCATACCAATTACGGGTAATTTTAAAATAGCACGGTCGTTGGCATCGCGTAGTTTTTTGCTTTTTAGTAGCGCTTCCTTATAAGCCCAGCCAAAGCCTACTAAGGCAATGAGCATCATCCACCAATATTCTTGCATAAACTCAGAAATACCTATCACGATTAAAGTAAACGCAGGGAGTTCTGCACCAAAGCCGGCAAAAATATCTTGAAATTGCGGCACTACAAAAATAAGCAGGATTGAGGTAACAATTAACGCCACTACCAATACAGCAATTGGGTAGAACATAGCTTTTTTAATTTTTGATTTCAGCGCTTCTGACTTTTCTTTATAAAGGGCAACGCGGTCAAATATTTTATCCAGTGCACCAGATTGCTCACCGGAGGCAACTAAATCACAATACAAATCATCAAAATAACGAGGATGTTTACGCAGTGCATCAGATAAAGCACCACCGGCTTTCACTTCATCGCCGACGGTTTCCATTAACTTTGCAACGCTTTTGTTTGTTGAGCCGGTACCAATCATTTCGATTGATTGAATAAGTGGTACGCCCGCCATTAACATAGTGGCAATTTGCCGCGTAACTAAAGCAATATCTTTTGGCGTAATAGCCTGCATACGCACGCCGAACAAAGGCTTGGCTTTACGTTTAACTTTTGAGGGGGTGATACCTTGTTTACGTAATTGGGCTTTGACTAAAGCTATACTTGCGCCTGTCATTTCGCCTTCAAGGCGCTTCCCGCGAGCACTCACGCCTACCCATTCAAAAGTATCAAATCCTTTTTTGTCCGGTTGCTTTGCCATTATAGAGCCTTTTGAGAATTACTGAGGACGTAATCAGAGTTTATGCATGGGGTTATGTTAGCGGTTATTATTTCACTATTAAAATGATTACATAACTTTTTTATTAATTCTTTTTTTAGATATATATCAGAAAAATCGCTGTCATTATATAATACTTTTTTTTCTAAATCAGTAATGTAAATTTTATTGTCATGTTCCGGATAAAATGATATTTGCCATTTATCAAATATAATGCCTCTCTGTTTAGATATAACGGCACGTTGATAAAGCTCTTCTTTAACAACTACTTTACCTAATGAATCCACTTCGAACAAATATGAATTTTGTTGAATGGTACCATCTATATCTATAGTGCCTTTACTATTAAACATAGGTTGTAATGAGCTTTCAAGAGGTATACTTCTTTGTTCTTTTACTTTCAAAATAGACATTCCGTCGAATTTCTCAGTCACATTTAAATTTAAGATATCAATAATAGTAGGTGTGATATCAGATAATGCATAGTTTAGCATAGGCTTTACATTTTTGAACTTATGTACTTCTCCATTTTTTATGTGCCCGAAGCTAAGTAGCGTTCTGTATTGAGAGTTCGAAATAATAGTGGTTCCATGGCCTGCTAAGTTAATGATTTCAGGGTTTTTATTGTCTGGTATGTCACTTTCTCTAGAAAAGCTTTCGCCATGATCAGAAACTATAAATACTAGAGCATTTTCTAATAATCCTTTACCATTTAGTATGGCGAAGTAGCTTTCTATTTGTTCATCGACTATTGATAATGTTTTTAAATATTTATTATAATCACTATCGATGCCATCTGTTTTTTTGTTTATTTTATAAGGCCAATGTGGAAGTGTAAAATGAGCTGCTGAAAAAATAGGACTGTCAGTATTTAATATGTTTTGTTCTATTTTTTTATTAAATTTTTCAGTGCTGTAGGTAACCCATGCTGCTCTGTTATTTATGATATGTGGCATAAATAAGTTAAAAAACTTCAACTCAGATGCTAAAGTAACTAAAGGAAAATCAACCACTTTAGATAATAGGAACTCTGCTGCTGTTGCGGGGGGGCCAATTATTTTATCAAAATAAAGTCTTTCATCAATATTATTAAATCGTCTTTCATCTTGAATATAATAATTTACATATCCTGCTGCCTTTAAATAGTATGGTAGTGTTTTCTTTAAATTAATTTGATTAAAATCGGTTAAATTTAAACGAGCTTTATTTGTTATTGGGTAATTCCCTGTAAGGATAGTAATCCATGATGGAAAAGTTCTCGCTATATGAGTATAAGTGATTGGAAGATAATTTGATTTATCAATGAATGACTGTAAAAATGGCATTTTTTTGTTATCAATCTCATTAATATTTAGCGAGTCTATACCTATAATAAAAACATTTCTCTTTGTTGTATTATTTTTTTCTTCTTTTTTTAGTTTGAAATTATTTAGTTCAGCAGTTGTCAATGTTAGTGATATTAATAAAAGTGTTTTAATGTTTTTTCTAGTTATAAATGATGAGAGTAGTAATAATAATAATGCTGGAATTGTAATAACAAGCAATATGAAATTATTCCAAGTGGAGTGACTAAAAAAGAGACTAGGATATAGGTTACTTGATAAACCTAAAATAGAAAAAAATAATAGACACCAAGTTATTAAAACACAAGTGAAGTATGATAAGCTTTTATTTTGTAATGTTTTTAAATTATCTGAAGCAATGTGAGCAATTACTCCTAGAAGTATTATTGATAGTGAAACTCCAATAAAAAATAAAGATATTTCATATAAGAAAGGGTAACTTGACAACGCATTAGAAAGTTTTTTTTCTGTAGACTCAATGCCAAGATTTTGTGAACTTAATTTCATTAGCCAATAATAAGAGCTAAGTATGAAAAGTATAAAAGAAATTAATATATTTATTATCATTTAATTAGGTTTCAAGCGTAGCTAAGAGCTACGCTCAAGAAGTTATTAACGGCAGTTTGCAGGGCGGTATTTATCGTCAACCGTTCCACCAGTACATATCCAAGTTATAGAGCCACCTGTTGATGCAACTGTTGGTGCGAAAACAATAGTTGTTGTATCAGCAACTTTATCATTATAAGTCACAGTTATTTCACCGTTGCCATTACCAACAGCTACACTTGTCACTGCATTACCAGTAATTGTAGTGCTGTCAGGAAGCCCAGCTTGCGCATTAGTTGTTGGCCAAGCAGCTTGTGATACATAATATTCAGTAACAGCAGCTTTTGCAGACGCAGCTAAGGTTATACCTTCACTTACATGAGCGCGCTTTGTATAATCTTGATACGCAGGCAAAGCTACTGCTGCCAAAATACCGATGATTGCTACTACAATCATTAATTCAATTAGGGTAAAACCCTTTTGACTTTGTTGTGTCATTTTTTCCATGTTCCTCTCCTAAAGGATAGTGTTTTTTGTAAGCTAAATAAATTATGTTAGTAAAGTGTGTAATCACGTTAGCTATTGTAACTGCTTTATCTTACGGTTTTTTTAAAATCGTTAAATTACTAATACCTAACCCAGTGCCTAGCTAAATACTGCTGGGTAGGTTTTTGCAACTATTAAAATTACTCTGTTAGATCTACTTTAGCACTAAAACAGCTGATTGAAAGCGGCTTTAACTGCATTTCATCGAATTTTAAAAACTTTCTTCACCCACTACTTGGTATTAATGTTGTTTATTTAACTCACAGCTTTCATCAAAGTAGCCGTGCGGTGTAAAACAATACCTGAAAGTAGTTCTTTAGAATTGGTTGAAAGTTAATTCATTCATCCTAGAGGCTTACATTAGCACTATTTCGTATTATATAAAGCACTAAAATTAACATTTTGTTACAGTGTAAGCCTTTCGGCGTATTTAATGCTTTTTTAATCAGTTTGTCAACGCATTAGGGAAACATAATATTTGTTATTTAGTTTGATTATTACTCAAAGCGCATTGATAAATCGATTGACTGTAAATTTTTTGTAAGTGCCCCGCTGGATATAAAATCAACCCCAGCCTGTGAGTAGGTGTGCAGTGTTTCTAAGGTCATATTACCCGAGACTTCTAATTTAGCGCGCTTATCGGTCAGTACCACTGCTTGTTGAATTTGCTCAACGCTAAAGTTATCCAGCATTATAATATCAGCACCGGCTGTAATGGCTTGATCTAGCTCAATAAGTGATTCGACTTCTACTTCTACTGGTTTAGTTGGATGATTAAGTTTTGCTTGCGCTACGGCTTTATCGATGCCACCGCAGGCGGCAATGTGGTTTTCTTTAATTAAAAACGCATCAAATAAGCCAATGCGATGATTTGCGCCACCGCCACATTTGACCGCGTACTTTTGTAATGCCCGTAGGCCCGGAATGGTTTTACGGGTATCGAGTAGTTGGGTGTTGGTGCCACTGAGTTCTTTTACATAATGCGCTGTGGTGGTGGCTGTACCTGACAAGGTTTGTACAAAATTAAGTGCGGTACGTTCGGCTGTTAAAATAGCGCGGGCAGAACCTATTGCTGTAAATAAGGTATCGTTAGCTTTAACTGTATCACCATCATTTACCAATACATTAACGGCTACACTCGGATCAACTTGTTTGAATACTTCTAAGATAATGTCTTTTCCGCAAAACACGCAATCTTCACGGGTGATCACTTTGGCATTAGCGTGCTGCGCCGCTGGAATTAATTGCGCGGTGATGTCGCCTTGTTCGGCTGTTTGATAATTTAAATCTTCATCAAGGGCAAGTTTAACCAATTGGCTTAAAAGGCTGTGTGGGATAGACATTATAAAAGCTCATTATAATTAAGAAATTGCACAAATTTTACATGGTTTGAAAGTGAAAGAGAAGGCTGAAGCTATAAGTTTGATTAGGTTCTAGGTTCTAGGTTTTAGGAAGTGACTAGGTGCTAGGGCATATTCGAAGTTCGTCGTTCGAAGCCCGTGGCATTTGTTCTTCTCATTCACTTCTCTTTGTGCAAAAGTCTTTTAGTGATTTATTCACCACAGAGATCATCGAGCTCACAGAGGAAAACCAATAGGTAATAGTGATTAACTTTACTTTTGTCTTCTCGGTGTAGCAAAGCGCCTCGGTGGTGAAATAGTGTATCTGTGTAAATGTAAAAACAGTCGCGAGGTAAACTCGCTGCTACCAATACTTAGGCGCGGGTTTACCCCGCGTATATTCACAAACAGGTTATGAGGCGCCGCGCATTAGAGAAGTAATTTAAAAATAGGGACTAGGTTTTAGGAAGTGACTAGATGCTAGGGCATATTCGAAGCTCCCCGCTCGAAGCCCGTGGCATTTGTTCTTCTCATTCACTTCTCTTTGTGCAAAAGTCTTTTAGTGATTTATTCACCACAGAGAGCACCGAGCTCACAGAGGAAAAACCAATAGGTAATAGTTATTAACTTTACTTTTGTCTTCTCGGTGTAGCAAAGCGCCTCGGTGGGCTCGGTGGTGAAATTGGTTTGTCTATGGAAATGCTGAAACAGTCGCGAGGTAAACTCGCTGCTACCGGCGCAAAACAATGAAAGTGCTTTGCTGTTATTCTACTTGGAAATCTATTAGCATCTGACTATGCATTTATTTACAGGCCATTATGAATATAAACTATGAAAATAAACTCTTTTGGTGTCGTTAGTACCGCTATCCAGCGACCAAGTACGCATTTTGATGAGCGCCCACTAGGTGAGGAAATATCTTTATTAGTGATTCATAATATTTCCTTGCCAGCAGGGCAGTTTGCCACGCCGTTTGTGGATGATTTGTTTATGGGATGTATTGATTGCCAAGCACACCCTAGCTTTGCTGATTTAAAGGGGTTGAGAGTTTCAGCACATTGTTTTATCAAACGCAGCGGTGAAATAGTTCAGTATGTGCCTTTTAGTAAACGTGCTTGGCATGCTGGCCAGTCTGAGTTTTTAGGACGTAGTCAGTGTAATGATTTTAGTATTGGTATTGAGCTTGAAGGTACAGATACAACGGCGTATACCCAAAATCAATATAATGCATTACAATCCTTAACTAAGACATTGATATATAAATACCCAGCTATCACTCGCGAGCGTGTTGTTGGCCATTGTCACATTGCACCAGGGAGAAAAACAGACCCTGGAGACAGTTTTGATTGGAATCATTATTTTGCTGCTATATTTTAACTAGCGCCCATTTGGAAAGAGAAAAGTATGATCTTAATTTCTATAATAATAGCTCTGATATTAGAGCGTTTAGGTGCCCGATCTGATTATTGGCAAATAAGCTATTACGCGCAAGGCTATTTAACACGTTCAAAAAAACAGCTTGGCGAGCAAGGTCTATTCAATTCGCCTGCAGGATTTATTATTTGGTTGTGTTTGCCGGTATTACTTGTGGCGGTTATTTTTACCTTATCTGATTTTGTATTATGGCAGTTAGCTATTAATGTGGCTGTGCTGCTGGTTTGTTTTGGCTGTGCTAAACAACGTGCTTTATATAAGTCCTATTTAAATGCGCTAACCCGTGATGATCAGCAAGCGGCAACCTTATATGCACTGCAAATGGGGCAAAAGAAAACGGAAGAGCAAAAAGGCGGCGAAACCTTTGGACAAACGTTGGCTTGGGTAAACTTTCGTTTTTATTGTGCAGTTATTTTTTGGTTTGTAATATTAGGCGTACCTGGCGCGACCTTGTATGCATTAGTACGTACTTTTGCTGATTTAGTGCAGAACGACCATAAAGTTGTGTATGCCAAACGTTTTAAACTTATTCATTCATTATTATTTTGGCTTGATTGGTTACCAGCCAGAATCGCCAGCTTTGGTTATCTAGTAATAGGTAACTTTAATAAAGGCACCAGTTGCTGGCTGCATTATGCACTCGATTTTACAGTGAGTAACCGTAAAGTGGTTACTAATACCGCGCTTGCCGCAGAGCAAATAGAACAGCAACATTTTGGTTGCGCGTATGAAGCAACTTGTATGATGAAGCTTGTAAAACGAAATGTGTTATTTTACTTGGTGTTGATTGCCTTGCTAACGTTGTTTGGCGGGTTAGCGTAAATAAACAGGTGCTAGGTTTTAGGGAAGTAACTAGGCGTTAGGGAAGTTATTGTTAAAACCTAGAACCTAAAACCTAAAACCTAAAGCTTCATCTCCCAATCACCTGGTCAGACCATTGTATTTTTTTATAAAATTCCTTCCTAAACACAGGCTTTATCTCATACTGTTTGATCTTTGTGCAAAATACGTTAGGGTGTTTTTTAAGGTGCGTCGCAGCGAAATTGACAGCAAACTTGCTTTTTGATAACGTATGGCTCAAATTTGGTATGACCAATTTACCTTTTGGTCTAGTCTCTGGGCACAAACTTGGATTTTTCAGGTTACATTTCCACTACAATGCGGACGTTGATTAATGTCTTTAAAGATTAAAGCAGCAAAACTATCGGATGTTATTTTACAGCAACTTGAGAACATGATTCTTGAGGGCTCATTAGCACCGGGTGAGAAACTGCCGCCAGAGCGTGAATTAGCCAAACAATTTGAAGTGTCTCGCCCTTCATTACGTGAAGCCATTCAAAAGCTAGAGGCAAAAGGCTTAGTAACGCGACGTCAAGGTGGCGGAACGTTTGTAAAAAATCAGCTAGAAGAAGGGCTCACTGATCCGTTATTTGACTTGATCAGTAAACATCCTGAATCACAGTTTGATTTATTAGAGTTTCGTCATGCTCTCGAAGGGATTGCAGCTTATTATGCTGCGCTTCGTGGTACTAGCACTGACTTTGCTAAAGTTAAGCAAAGCTTTGAATGCATTGCATTGGCTCATGATGATTTACTACAAAAAGCCAAAGCAATTAACGCGTTTCACTTTAGTGTGGCAGAAGCCTCGCATAATGTGGTGTTACTGCATTTAGTGCGCGGTATGCGGGCATTGCTTGAGCAAAATGTTTTACAAAATTTAACGGTATTGTTAGAGAAGCCGCATATTAGTTCGCGCTTAGCTGAGCACCGCCGTTTATTGATGGATGCAGTGATTGAAGGGAATCCAGAGCAGGCGCGACTTGCCAGTAATGCTCACTTAGCTTTCATTGAAGAAGCGTTATTGGAAGCAGGTAAAGAGCATTCACGAATTGAGCGTAGTTTAAGACGCACAAAGCAAAATTAAGTAACAAAAAACTAAGTTAAAGATAAATAATTTAAGCAAGTGCTGTATATGGCAACACGATTACCACAGTGCTAATTAAGAACATTCGTATTTTAAACATAAGGAAACCTCCATATGTCTGAAGTCAATAAAATTGACGTAGACGCGCTAGAAACACAAGAGTGGTTACAAGCTCTTGAATCAGTTGTGCGTGAAGAAGGTGTTGAACGTGCTCAGTTTTTACTTGAGCAAGTATTAGAGCAAGCCCGTTTAGACGGTGTTGATATGCCAACAGGTATCAACACAAACTACGTTAATACGATCCCGGTAGATCAAGAACCTGCTTACCCAGGGGACGTAAACCTTGAGCGCCGTATTCGTTCTATTATTCGTTGGAACGCAATCATGATTGTATTGCGTGCTTCGAAAAAAGACCTCGACCTAGGCGGCCATATGGCGTCTTACCAGTCATCAGCGGCGTTTTATGAAGTATGTTTTAACCATTTCTTCAAAGCCCCAAATGATGTAGACGGCGGTGACTTAGTTTATTATCAAGGTCACATTTCTCCGGGTATTTATGCACGTGCATTTGTTGAAGGTCGTTTATCTGCTGCGCAGCTTGATAACTTCCGTCAAGAAGTTGATGGCGAAGGTTTACCATCTTACCCACACCCTAAATTAATGCCTGAATTCTGGCAGTTCCCTACGGTATCTATGGGTCTTGGTCCTATCGCATCTATTTACCAAGCGCGCTTCTTAAAGTACCTAGATGGTCGTGGTTTAAAAGACACTAAAAACCAACGTGTATACGCGTTTTTAGGCGATGGCGAAATGGATGAGCCAGAATCGCGTGGCGCTATTTCTTTTGCTGCCCGTGAAAAACTAGACAACCTTTGTTACTTAATTAACTGTAACTTACAGCGCCTAGATGGCCCAGTAATGGGTAATGGTAAAATCATTCAAGAGCTTGAAGGTCTATTCAAAGGCGCTGGCTGGAATGTGATCAAGCTAGTGTGGGGCAGCGGCTGGGATATCCTACTAGCTAAAGACACTACGGGTAAGTTATTGCAATTGATGAACGAAACAGTCGATGGCGATTACCAAACTTATAAAGCTAAAAATGGCGCGTACGTACGTGAGCATTTCTTTGGTCGTTACCCTGAAACAGCAGCACTTGTTGCTGATATGACAGATGACGAAATCTTCGCGCTTAAGCGTGGTGGTCATGAGCCATCAAAATTATTCGCTGCATTCAAAAAAGCAGAAGAGACCAAAGGTCGCCCAACAGTTATCCTAGCTAAAACTGTAAAAGGTTACGGCATGGGTGAAGCGGCTGAAGGTAAGAATATTGCTCACCAAGTGAAAAAAATGGACATGTCACACGTTGCCCATTTACGTTCACGTTTAGGTCTTGATGATTTAGTATCTGAAGAGCAACTTGCAGAACTTCCTTATTTAACACTTGAAGAAGGTTCGGCTGAGCACAAGTACTTACATGCTCGCCGTGATGCACTTAAAGGTTATACGCCAAAACGTATTCCTAACTTTACTGAAAAGTTAGTACTGCCAGAAGTAGAAGCATTTAAGCCATTACTTGAAGAGCAAAAGCGTGATATCTCTACCACTATGGGCTTTGTTCGTGCACTTAATATCTTATTGAAAGATAAAGGTATTGGTAAAAACATCGTACCAATTATTGCCGATGAAGCGCGTACGTTTGGTATGGAAGGTTTATTCCGTCAAATCGGTATTTATAACCCGCATGGCCAAAACTATACGCCGCAAGACCGTGATATCGTTTCTTACTACAAAGAAGCAACATCGGGTCAAGTATTGCAAGAAGGTATCAACGAGTTAGGTGCAATGTCATCGTGGGTTGCTGCGGCAACATCATACAGCACTAACGATTTACCAATGATCCCATTCTATATCTACTATTCAATGTTCGGTTTCCAACGTGTTGGCGACATGGCATGGATGGCGGGTGACCAACAAGCACGTGGTTTCTTATTAGGTGCTACTGCTGGTCGTACAACATTAAACGGTGAAGGTCTACAGCACGAAGATGGTCACAGCCATATTCTTGCTAACACAGTACCTAACTGTATCTCTTACGATCCAACATACGCTTACGAAGTAGCGGTTATTGTTCAAGATGGTATTCGTCGTATGTACGGTGAAAGCCAAGAAAATATTTACTACTACCTAACGCTTATGAACGAAAACTATGCACAACCTGCTATGCCAGAAGGTGCTGAAGAAGGTATTCGTAAAGGTATCTACAAGCTAGAAAGCTACGCAGGCAAAAAAGCCAGCGTACAGCTATTAAGCTCAGGTACTATCATGACTGAAGTGCGTAAAGCAGCCGCGATTTTAAGTGATGATTACGGTATTGCATCTGATGTGTATTCAGTAACGTCGTTCAACGAATTAACTCGTGAAGGGCAAGATGTTGAGCGTTTCAATATGCTTAACCCTGAAAGCGAACAGAAGACTGCCTACATCACCAGTGTACTGAATGACTCAGTGACTGTTGCCGCAACGGATTACATGAAAAACTACGCAGAACAAGCGCGTTCATTCATTCCAAGCAGCAACTACAAAGTATTAGGTACCGATGGTTACGGTCGTTCTGATAGCCGTGAAAACCTTCGTCGTCACTTTGAAGTTAACGCCAGCTACGTAGTAGTTGCGACGTTATCTGAACTTGCTAAACGTGGTGAAGTTGAGAAGTCAGTTGTGGTTGAAGCACTTAAAAAGTTCAACATCGACACTAACAAACTTAATCCACTGTACGCATAAGAGGTTTGCAATGAGTATTGAAATTAAAGTACCAGATATCGGTGGCGATGAAGTCGAAGTAACCGAAATTCTAGTGAGCGTTGGTGACAAAGTTGACGTTGACCAATCATTACTAACTGTTGAGGGTGATAAAGCCTCAATGGAAGTACCTGCGGCACAAGCCGGTACTGTAAAAGAAATCAAAGTAAACGTGGGCGACACGGTTACTACGGGTTCTTTAGTATTCTTGTTTGAAGGTGAAGAGCAAGCATCTAGCGAAGCGCCTGCAGAACCAGCAAAATCTGAAGCTGCAGCACCTGCTGCGTCTTCAGGTTCAACAACTAAAGAAGTCACGGTACCAGATATCGGCGATGATGAAGTTGAAGTGACGGAAATCATGGTTGCTGTTGGCGACACCGTTGAAGAAGAACAATCTATCTTAAACGTTGAAGGCGACAAAGCGGCAATGGAAGTACCAGCGCCGTTTGCAGGTACTGTTAAAGAAATTAAAGTTGCCGCTGGCGATAAAGTAAAAACAGGCTCTTTAGTGTTTGTTTTTGAAGTGGCTGGTAGTGAGCCTGCAGCTGCGAAAGCAGAAACAGCGCCAGCTCAAGAGTCTGCGCCGGCACAAAGTTCAGCGCCAAGCAGTAAAGAAGTAAACGTGCCTGATATCGGCGGTGATGAGGTTGAAGTCACTGAAGTGATGGTTGCAGTAGGCGATAAGGTTACTGAAGATCAGTCAATCTTAAACGTTGAAGGCGACAAAGCGGCAATGGAAGTACCAGCACCGTTTGCCGGTACTGTTAAAGAGATTAAAGTTGCTGCGGGCGATAAAGTATCGACCGGTTCACTTATCTTTGTATTTGAAGTGCAAGGCAGTGCACCTGCAGCTACCGCTGAAAAAGCGGCTTCTGAATCTGCACCAGCAGCGAAAGCAGAATCAGCTCCAGCTGCACAAGCAGCGCCTGCAAAAGCGAGCAATGAAAGTTTTGAAAACAATAGTGCGTATGCTCATGCATCGCCAGTTGTTCGCCGCTTAGCCCGTGAGTTTGGTATTAACCTTGCGAACGTAAAAGGCTCAGGTCGTAAAAATCGCGTTGTGAAAGAAGACGTGCAAGACTATGTGAAGAACTTAGTTAAGCAAGTTGAATCAGGCCAATTAGCGACAGCTTCTGGCAATACTGGTGGTAGTGAACTTGGTTTAATTCCATGGCCAAAAGTTGATTTTGCTAAATTTGGTGAAATCGAAGAGAAAAAACTATCTCGTATTCAAAAGCTATCGGGTAAAAACTTACACCGTAACTGGGTGCAAATCCCGCATGTTACGCAGTTTGATGAAGCTGATATCACAACTCTTGAAGAGTTCCGTAAAGAGCAAAATGCCCTTAGCGAGAAGAAAAAGCTAGGTGTTAAAATCACCCCGCTGGTATTTGTAATGAAAGCAGCAGCGAAAGCACTTGCTGAGTTCCCTACATTTAACTCATCACTATCTAACGACGGTGAAAGCTTAATTCTTAAGAAGTACATCAATATCGGTGTTGCAGTTGATACGCCAAACGGTTTGGTTGTGCCAGTATTTAAAGATGTTGATAAGAAAGGCATCATTGAATTATCGCGTGAATTAATGGAAGTATCTGTTAAAGCGCGTGACGGCAAACTTACCTCTTCTGATATGCAAGGTGGTTGTTTTACAATTTCAAGCCTTGGTGGTATTGGCGGTACAGCCTTTACGCCAATCGTAAATGCCCCAGAAGTTGCTATTTTAGGTGTCTCTAAGTCTGAAATTAAACCTAAGTGGAATGGCAAAGAGTTTGAACCAAAACTAATGGTTCCACTTTCTATGTCTTACGACCATAGGGTGATTGACGGTGCACTAGCTGCACGCTTTACTGTAACTTTAGCAAGTTACATGAGCGATATTCGCCAATTAGTAATGTAAGCAATTGCTGCATGTAGCGAAATAAATAGAATCAAATCCCAGCCAGTTGTTTTTTGCTGGGATTTTTACCATTTGCAATGATACAATCTTTGTATATCTTGCATAAATTTTTGATCTGCTCTCCCTTTCTGCCTTGCAGAAACATGGCAGTTAAACTTTAGGGCAGTGTCCCGTTCAAACAATTAAGGTAAAAGCATGAGCAACGAATTAAAAACTCAAGTTGTTGTACTAGGCGGTGGTCCTGGTGGTTATTCTGCGGCTTTCCGTGCTGCTGACTTGGGCTTAGAAGTAACAGTAGTAGAATCTCGCGACACATTAGGCGGTGTATGTCTTAATGTTGGTTGTATTCCTTCGAAAGCACTTTTACACGTAGCTAAAGTAATTGATGATGCAGCAGAAATGTCATCTCATGGTGTTACTTTTGGCGCACCACAAATTGATTTAGATAAAATTCGTTCGTGGAAAGAGTCAGTTGTTAGCCAACTTACTGGTGGCCTAGACGGCATGGCTAAAATGCGTAAAGTTAAAGTGGTTTACGGTTACGGTAAATTCACAGGTAGCAACACGCTTGATGTTGAAGGCGCTGACGGTAAAACAACAATTACTTTTGATAACGCTATCATTGCTGCTGGTTCTAAACCTGTAAACTTACCTTTCATTCCTGAAGATGACCGCGTAATTGATTCAACCGGTGCACTAGAGCTTAAAGACATCCCTGAAAAGCTATTAGTATTAGGTGGTGGTATTATTGGTCTTGAAATGGGTACTGTGTATCGCGCACTAGGTTCTGCAATCGACGTGGTTGAATTTGCTGACCAACTAGTACCAGCTGCTGATAAAGACATCATCAAGATTTACCAAAAATACGTAAGTGATAAATTTAACGTTATGCTATCAACTAAAGTTGTTGGCGTAGAAGCGAAAGATGACGGCTTATACGTTACATTTGAAGGTAAAAACGCACCAGCTGAACCAGTACGTTATGACAAAGTATTAGTTGCTGTTGGTCGTACACCAAACGGTAACTTATTAGATGCTGACAAAGCGGGTGTTAATGTTGATGAGCGTGGCTTCATTAATGTTGATAAGCAACTTAAAACTAACGTTGACCACATCTTCGCGATTGGTGACTTAGTTGGCCAACCTATGCTTGCGCACAAAGCGGTTCATGAAGGTCACGTTGCTGCTGAAGTTATCTCTGGTCAAAAACATTACTTTGATCCGAAATGTATTCCTTCAATTGCCTATACTGACCCAGAAATCGCTTGGGTTGGCGTAACTGAGAAAGAAGCAAAAGAGCAAGGCTTAAGCATCGAAACAGCTGTATTCCCATGGGCTGCATCAGGTCGTGCAATTGCATCTTCTCGTACTGAAGGTTCTACTAAACTGATCTTTGATAAAGAAAGTGGCCGTATTATCGGTGGTGCTATGATTGGTATTAACGCAGGTGAAATGCTGGGCGAAATCGGTCTAGGTATCGAAATGGGCGCTGACGGTGAAGATTTAGCATTAACTATTCATGCTCACCCAACATTGAACGAATCAATCGGCCTTGCAGCTGAAATATTTGAAGGTTCAATCACTGATTTACCAAATAAAAAAGCAGTTAAAAAGAAGAAGTAAGTTCTTTTAGTTAATTGTTTAAAAACCCAAGCCTCGGCTTGGGTTTTTTGTTTTTAATGGTCATAAGTTGATTAATATGACCCTTTAAAATTTACGGCTTATTGCTAAGTCCTGTTTACCTCGCTCCTACCCCTTTATGCTCAGCTTGCGCAAGTTGTATATATTTACGCTCGACTAGTTGTGATAGCGGCACGAGTTCAAAACCTTGTTGTTCAAGTTCGGGTAGCATGCGCTGTAAGAATTCAATGGTTTCAGGGTAAGGGTGGGCAATCGCGATGGCGAAGTTATAACGTTCGGCTTTATACTTTAGTTCGTTGAGGCGAAATTGTAACTGTTTCTCATTGGGAATATTATCTAAAAACACATGGCGGCCGACATTTTCAACGCCATATAAGTTGGCAACATTTTGCGCTTGGCTTAAGCCTGTAGTGCGGCTATCTAAAAAGTACAGGTTGCGCTTTTTCAGCACTTCCATAGTCCATTTCATGGGCAGGCTTTCTTGAGTAAGTGCTGAGCCCATATGATTATTTACACCTTTGACCTGCGGTAAGGTTGCAAGCGCATTGCCGAGGGTGATTTGTAATTGTTCTTTACTCATATTGCTGGTGAGTGCGCCGGGGCCAAGTGCTTTGCTGCTGTCGAGTGCTTGCATGGGAATATGCAGCAGTAATTCTTTATTCGACTTACTGGCTAGGCGCGCAAAAACTTGCGAATACGGGGTATGAGGCAAAATCGAGAACGATATTTTACCTGGTAAATTTAGGATTTCGAGGTCGCGTTGATGATTGCCAATATCATCAATCACAATCGCTATTTGCTTATTTGCGGCAAGCGTAGGCAAGCTAAAAAAAAGCCAGAACAACCAAGTTAATTTTTTCACGTTTATAATTTTTATTATCTTTTTTATAGTGAGCTAAAAGCTTTATTTCATAGTTAATAGCTGCTGTGCTTTTAATAACAGTGGATCAGCTGAGTCTTTGCGTGACCATGGCCGATCGTCATTTCCTTGTTCGTTTTTTATTATAACTACTTTATCAATTTGCGAAAGGGTTGATTGATTAATCGCCACATCGGGGGTGACTCCAATCCCCTCAATAGATTGACCCGATGGGGTAAAGTATTTTGCAGTGGTTAATTTTAGTGCTGTATTACCATTGCCTAATGGGATCAAAGATTGCACCGATCCTTTGCCAAATGATTGGCTGCCAATTAGTGTGGCACGGTGATTGTCTTTAAGTGCAGCGGCTAAAATCTCTGCTGCTGAGGCCGAGTTTTCATTAATAAGTACGACGATTGGCGCACCATTTAAAATATCACCTTTTTTGGCGCGAAAGTGCTGGTTTGCATCATAAAAGCGACCTTTGGTGGTGACTATGGTGCCACTTTGTAAAAATAGATCCGATACCGCTACAGCACTTTGTAATGTGCCGCCTGGATTGTCGCGTAAATCGAGCACTAAGCCTGTAAGTGGATTACCGTAATGGCTTTGCAGTGCTGTTATTTGCCGCGCAACATCATGCAAGGTGTGATTGGTAAAGCTATTTATTGCCAAATAACCAATACCAAACTCTGATAATGAACTGGTGACACTCTCTAAGTTAATTTCTGATCTAGTCAGGGTAAAATAAATGGCTTGTGGTGAATTACTTCGTTCAACCGTTAAAGTAACCGTTGCTGTGTCACTAGCTTTAATCATTTGCGCAACTTGATTGATGTCTTTATGTGCGACTGTTTGCTGATTAACGGCAAGTAGCACATCATTTATTTGTACTCCGGCAATGGCTGCGGGAGAGTCTTTAATTGTGTTTACAATAATAATTTTTTGTTGTTGCTGTTTTATTTCAATCCCAAGGCCTGTGTAGCGGCCATTAGTGCTGCTAAATAGCGCTTCTAACTCGTGTTCATTAAGGTACTTAGAGTAAGGGTCTAGCTGTGCGAGCAGGGCTTCAAATTGTTGACTGCTTTCAAAACTTTGTTGCAAAGCTAAGTCTTCAACATAATAGGCATGTATATTAAAGAGGATTTCGTTTTTTTGTTGGCTTTTTAAATCGCCCACCGAGGTCACTGCAAAGCTATTAAAACTCAGGCACAAAAAAACGCTAACGAGTAATAAATAGCTTATTAGGATGCGATTAAAAGCAGAGTATTGTAACTGCTGTATTTGTAATTGTGTATTTAGCATCAGCTGCTCCCAGTGGGGTGCAGCTGTTTAATCAATTAAATGCGTCTGCACCATGTTACAGGATTTACTGCGCGTCCTTTGTGGCGTATTTCAAAGTATAGACCAGAATTTGCTTGTCCGCCGCTTTGACCAACTAAAGCGATAATATCGCCTTGGCGTACTATATCACCTACGTCTTTTAGTAAGGTTTGAGTATGGCCGTATAAACTCATAAAGCCTTCACCGTGGTCAATAACAATAACCCAGCCGTAGCCTTTTAACCAATCAGCAAACACGACTTGACCGTTGTGGACGCTATGCACATTATTGCCTTCATTAGCGCCAATTAATACGCCTTTCCAGTCAATACCACCGTGCTTATGTTGGCCGAAGCTGTGCTCAATTTTACCTTTTGTTGGCCAGTTTAATTTACCTTTACTGGCTGATAGGCCCAGTAACTCAACCTTTTTAGTTTTTTCTTTTTCAAGTTCTTGCAAGGTAGCTACTAGGGTTTTTTCATTATCTTTTAAGTAATCAATTGAGTTTTTGGTTGAGCTAAGCTTGGTTTTTAATTCACTGATGTTGGCTTTTCGTTGTTGTTGCGCTGCAATGAGTGCTTGATGACGATTGGCTTGCTCTTTATGGAGCACAACTAAGTGTTGTTTGGTTTTTTCAAGTTCAGTTTGTACATCCGCTATTTCAATCAGGAGTGCTTTTAGCTCATCAATTTGCTCAATGCGCGCTTTGTTGAGGTAATTATAATAACTTAATGTGCGTTCAACCTGTGCGGTATTTTCTTGATTCAATAGCATTTTAGAGTAGTCATGTCCGCCAGACATATAGGCACTTTTAATTTGTGCGGCGAGTGCATGTTGCTGCTCTAGGCGTTTTTCCTCAAGTGCTTCAGCTTGCTGCTGTTGCTGTTGTTGTTGTTTTTCAGTATCGCGAATTGATTGCTCGGCAATATTTAGTGCCTTAGCGTTTTTTGCGATCTCGAGTTCGTGCTGTTGCAGGTTCTTTTGCGATTTTTCGATGTCTTTACGCTGGGCGGCAAGTTCAGCTTGGCTTTGCTTTAACGCCGTTTGGATTTCGCTGAGATCTTTTTTAGTACGATCTTCATTAGCGACGGCAGGGGCCGTCACTAATAAAGTGAGTATTAACGCAGTAACAACGAGCGTACTAAAAATTAATGGGTTAATACTTTTATTCATGGTTTATTTCAATGTCATGATTGGTGTGCCAGTCATCTCGCTTGGTTGTTCCATGCCCATTAAGTGCAACATGGTTGGCGCAACATCACTGAGCGCTTTGCCTTCGCTTGGTGTTGCATCACGACCAACATAAATGAAATGAACAGGTTCACTGGTGTGTGCGGTATGCGCTTGGCCAGTTTTAAGGTTAGCCATTTGTTCAGCATTACCGTGATCAGCTGTAATTAATGCTTCACCACCAAATTCTTCAAGGGCAGCAACAACACGACCAATACAATGATCGACTGCTTCACAGGCTTTTACTGCGGCTTCAAATACACCTGAGTGACCGACCATATCGCCATTTGGATAGTTACAAATAATTGCATCGTATTTACCGCTTTTAATCGCTTCGACGAGTTTATCGGTGAGCATTTCTGAATTCATTTCAGGTTGTAAATCGTAGGTCGCAACTTGTGGTGATGGGATCAGCTCGCGGGTTTCACCTTCAAATTCATCTTCACGTCCGCCACTGAAGAAAAACGTCACATGTGCATATTTTTCAGTTTCAGAAATACGTAGCTGTGTTTTATGGTGTTTTTCAAACCATTCACCCAATACATTAGTCAAAGGGACTGTGGCAAAGGCTGCTGGTGCGTCGATGTCTGCTGCGTATTCGGTCAACATAACAAAGCCGCTTAGTGCGGGGGCTTTTTTCTTGGCGAAACCGTCAAAGTCTTTATCAACAAATGCGCGGGTCATCTCACGAGCACGATCGGCTCTAAAGTTTAAGAAAATAACCGTATCGCCGTCATTAATTTGTACTGCGTCTTGGCCTTGTGCTGCTACGGTAGTTGCAGCAACAAACTCATCGTTTTCATCACGTTCGTAAGCCGCAGCTAATGCATCAACACCATTTTTGTAACTATGTTGCGCAATACCACTGACCATTAGGTCATAGGCTTGTTCTACTCGGTTCCAGCGATTATCGCGGTCCATTGCATAGTAGCGGCCAATGATCGATGCTAAGCGACCACAATTTAATTTGCTAAATAGCGCTTCAATACGTTCAATTGACGTTTTTGCGCTACGTGGTGGAGTGTCTCGGCCATCTAAAAATGCATGAAAGTACACTTCTTTAGCGCCGCGCGCTGCAGCTAATTCAATTGCAGCTACAATATGGTCTTCATGACTATGCACACCACCTGGGCTTAATAAGCCCATTAAATGCACTGCTTTAGCAGCATTCACAGCTTTATCAATGTTTTCAACTAGTGTTGGGTTATGCGCAAACTCACCGTCATTTATTGCTTTAGTGATGCGGGTGAAATCTTGATAAACCACACGGCCAGCACCTAAGTTGACATGGCCTACTTCTGAGTTGCCCATTTGCCCATCAGGAAGACCAACATCTAAACCAGAGGCTGAAATTAGGGTGTGCGGGCGAGTTGCCCAAAGTTCGTCTAAAACAGGGGTGTTTGCCGCTAAAATTGCGTTGCTTTGGGTATCTTCACGGTATCCCCAACCATCTAAAATCATGAGTACGAGAGGTTTTTTATGTTGTGTCATTTTTGTTCCTGAAAATTAGCTCCTGCTTAGCCTTAGCATACCGTGTTTTGTGGTTATGATCAGCAATCAAAAGGGCATATTAAAATATTTCACTCTCTGGTAATTTCTAATCAAGCACGTATACTTGCGTGGCTAGGGCATTACCCTTACGTTTAACCCCAGTGCTAAAGGCGCGGGACAATTTTCATAGTGGAAGACGCATGGATCAATATATTGAATTTGTCGGTAATCATCCGATATTAAGTTTAGCTTGGGTTGCTTTAGTAGCACTCATCGTGGGCGGCTGGTTTAAAAGTAAGTTTTCAGCAATTCGTCAAATAAATCCGCAACAATTAACATTATTAATTAACCGTGAAGACGGTGTCGTTGTAGATATACGCGCACAAAAAGAATTTAATAATGGCCGTATTGCAGGCGCTGAGCACCTTAGCTCTGAAAAAGCGAAACAATCTGACTTCTCAAGCCTTGAAAAGTCTAAGAGTAAACCCATTATATTGGTATGTACCACAGGCATGACAGCCTCAGGTATCGCAACTGCTATGCATAAAGCTGGTTTTGAATCAGTTTATGTTTTATCTGGTGGTATGGGTGCATGGCAAAGTGCTGGTCTACCAACGACAACAGGTCGCTAATTAAGTTAGTTAGGCCGATAGAGGAATTGTTATGAGTAATGTTGTTCTTTACACCAAAGCGTATTGCCCTTTTTGTCAGCGTGCTTTAGCGTTGCTAACAAATAAAGGTGTGCAATTTACAAATATCGACATTGGTGTACAGCCTGAATTACGTGATGAAATGATTGCCAAAGCAGGTGGCGCGAGCACAGTACCGCAAATTTTTATTAATGATGAGCATATCGGCGGTTGTGACGACATGATGGCGATTGAAGCCCAAGGCAAACTTGACGCTAAGTTAAACGCTTAAGCATTTATTATAAAAACGATTAAAAGTTAGGAATTATCATGAACGAAGAAAACCAGAACGTAGCAGCACAAGAAGAAACTGGCGCACAATTTACGATCCAACGTATTTACACAAAAGACGTGTCTTTTGAAACGCCTAATTCACCTGCTATTTTCCAAAAAGAATGGACACCAGAAGTTAAGCTTGACCTTGATACACGTTCTAATAAATTAGACGAAGGCGTGTTTGAAGTAGTATTAGCACTGACTGTTACTGCTTCTATCGGTGAAGAAACGGCTTTTTTATGTGAAATTCAACAAGCGGGTATTTTCACTATCGCTGAAGTTGAAGAAGTACAACTTGCACACATGCTTGGCGCATTCTGCCCGAACGTATTGTTCCCGTACGCACGTGAAGCGGTATCTAACTTAGTTAACCGTGGTACATTCCCACAGCTTAACCTTGCACCTGTGAACTTTGATGCGTTATTCGCTCAATACATGCAGCAACGTGCAGCGCAAGCTGAACAGGCAACTGCAGACGCATAACTTATGAGTACAGCCAATTCAGCTGTTACTGTATTAGGGGCGGGGTCTTATGGCACCGCCCTTGCTATTTGTTTAGCCCGAAACGGTCACCAAGTGACACTTTGGGGTCGCAATAGCGATGACGTTGCCACGCTTGCAGCTGAGCGGAAAAATCAACGTTACCTGCCCGATGTCACTTTTCCTGACACTTTACACCTTGAAGCCGACTTACACACCGCAGTAACTGCAAGCCAAGTGATTTTGGTTGTTGTACCAAGTCATGCATTTGGCGATACGCTACAGCAAATTAAGCCTTCATTACTTGAAGGGGCACAAGTTGCATGGGCAACCAAAGGGCTTGAACCAGATACAGGCCGACTTTTGCAAGAAGTTGCCCAGCAAGAATTAGGTGATGATGTGCCACTGGCAGTCGTATCAGGCCCTACATTTGCTAAAGAAATGGCGATGGGTTTACCTACTGCTATTTCAGTGTCGTCAACATCAACAGCCTTTGCAAAACAGTTAGCTGAACTATTGCATTGTGGTCGCTCATTTAGGGTCTATAACAATAATGATTTTATTGGTATTCAGCTCGGTGGCGCGGTTAAAAATGTGATTGCGATTGGCGCTGGTATGTCTGACGGCTTTGGTTTTGGTGCTAATGCGCGGACAGCATTGATCACCCGTGGTTTAGCTGAGTTATGCCGATTAGGCTGCGCGCTTGGTGCTAAGTCAGAAACCTTTATGGGCATGGCTGGGCTGGGAGATTTGATTCTAACGTGCACCGATAATCAGTCTCGTAACCGTCGTTTTGGTTTAGCACTGGGTAAAGGTGAAAGGGTAGAGCAGGCGATAGCATCAATTGGTCAAGTGGTCGAAGGTTATCGCAACACCAAAGAAGTTTATTTACTTGCACAACGTACTGGTATTGAAATGCCGATCACTGAGCAAATCTATCAGGTACTTTATGAAAATAAAGACGTGAAAGAAGCCGCGATGGCTTTATTAGGTCGCGAGCAAAAATCAGAGTAACAGTGCCTTGTAGCTGCCAGCGTTTATGGGATTGTATAAACGCTGGCAGTTAATCTAATAACTAACATGGTACTTAGTCATTCATCAAATTAGATTGTTTTCTCAGGTTGTTTTTTTCGAGATAAGCAGCTACTTTTTCAGCACAAAGCGGGCGACTATAATAATAGCCTTGCATCGTATTACAGCCCATAACATGCAACATATAAGCCTGCTCTTTAGTTTCAACCCCTTCGGCAACAACATCGATATGTAAGTATTTAGCGAGGCGAATAATTGTCGCGGTAATATTACGATCCTGCTCACTATCGACAATATCTTTTATGAAAGAGCGATCAATTTTTAAAGTATCAATTGGAAAACGTTTTAGATAGCCCAATGATGAATGACCAGTACCAAAGTCATCTAGCGCAATGGTAAATCCTAGTGCTTTTAAGCGATTCATTTGCTGTTGGGCAAATTCAGGGTTGTCCATCATGGCACTTTCAGTTATTTCTAACTCAACACAGCGCGCAGGTACGTCGTAGTTTGTTAAACACTCAGTGAGGGTTTCGACTAAACTACTTTGCTGAAAGTGCAGAGCAGAAACATTAATAGCTACTTTGCCAAAACTCACCCCTTCATTACGCCATAACTCTAGTTGCTTAAATAGCTGCTTCATTAGCAATAAAGTGAGAGGAATAATTGCGCCATTTTGTTCTGCAAGAGGGATAAATTCAACAGGACTAATTATACTGCCATCAACTTGTGGCCAACGGACTAAAGCTTCAAAACCATGTACTTGATCTTTATCTGCGTTATATTTTACTTGGTAAAATAATTGAAAATCCTGATGTTCGATAGCCCGAAAAAGTGCACTTTCTTTACTAAGCTCATTAGTATCAATCGTGTGTTTAGATTTATCAAAAAATTGATAATTATTGTGACCCATCTTTTTGGCGTGATTAAGCGCACTGTTGGCGCTGCGCATCAGCGCTTCGCTGTTATAACCATTTTCTGGGTACCCAGCGATGCCACAACAGGCAGAAATAAAGCTCTCTATACCATCAAGCATAAACGGTGTTTGGAATTGTTTAAGAATATTATCGGCCAGTTTTTTGGCGAAAAAGACGGTCTTACCTGAATATAAATATGGCGGTACAAGTACAGCAAATTCATCTCCCCCTAAGCGGGCCAAGGTATAACCAGAATCAAGGTTTCGAGTGAGTCTGCCCGCAACTTCTTTTAATAGTTCATCACCGATTGCGTGACCAAGGGATTCGTTAATTTTATTAAAATTGTCTAAATCTATAAAAATAATCAGTAAATTAGGGAAGTTGTTATTACAGCTGGCAATTGCCTTATTTACAGATTCAATAAAAATAGTGCGATTGGATAGCCCAGTGACAGAATCTCGAGTGGTTAATTTAAGCATCGCACGTTCATTATTCTTACGTGCAGTTACATCTGAAAATAACCCAATATAATGCGCGCTACTAGTACGTAGGTTAGGGGTTTTTACTTTCGTTATCGATAAATCTAAGGCATAGGGTTGCCCGTCTTTACGCACATTCCAAATTTCACCAGACCAATAACCATCAACCTCTAGATCATTATAAATGAGGCTTTCTAATTTTTTATCGCGGCCGTTTACAGTAAAGGCTTTTGGTTTTTTACCCACTACATCAGCAAGAGTAAAGCCACAAATAGTTGTAAATGCTTGGTTTATGTTCGTTATTTGAAACTGTTCATTGGCGATCCAAATGGCATCTTTTGATTGCGTCATTAACGCGTTGACCAAATTATGTTTAGCACCACTTTTTAATCTATAAACAATTAACAGCAGTAAAATAGCGAAAATAGCCGCTAAAATGAGATAATTGATCCAGTGAGGGAAAGTAAAAGCAGTTTGTTTAATCATTAACACTAGCGGTTCGCTGTTTACTTGATTAAGGTTTTTAACTTCAAGATAAATATTCTTTTCACTACTTGCCAGTGACAGCATAGTTTGAGTCGGCGGCAGTGCTAGCCAATCGCCATTGGGATCAAGCCGGTAATTTAGCCGCATAGGCAAGAGGCTATTACTGCTAAACCAAACAGAAATCCCTTTTAGCGGTTGGCTGGTATTTACTGCGTTGGTTGCTAAGTGGTAATAGTCTTGGTCTTGCTCTTGATAGTGCAAAGTCAAATGACTGACTAAAAAAGAGCTGCTTTGAGGTGGTGCTTGTTTTGAATGTACTTCTAATAAAGTATTACCTGTTGGTGCAAACAACATTATTTTATCACGATAGCTAACGCTAAAGAGTGAACTCGGAAGTTGCTCATAACTTATAGAATCATCAATATAAGCGGCAATACTATGAGTGGCATTTTCAACCCATAGGTTAGTGCTGGGTTTGTAGAGTTTTATCGCTTGAGAATCAACTATCCACAAAGCATTTTGTGGTGCTTCGTAAATGGCTGTGGTGTTAAACGTACTTACTTTATCAAAATTTATCTCAAGTGTTATTTGCTGAGAATTTTCAGGTGCTTGCCATTGGCTCAGCCATAAGCCGTTACTTGTTGCAAGCCAAAGCCTTGAAGAGTTGCGTTGATAATAAATAGCGTTGATCTGCCCGAGGGCTTCAGTTTCAAGCACAAGGGCGGTGAGCTGTTGTTTAGCAATATAAAATAATTGCTCACCATTACTTGCTAGATATTGCTCGTCATTAAGGGATGTTAAAGCATTAATGTTATTAATTGGTAGTGTTTGGTTTTGTTGCTGCGTCGCAAAATCATATTTTATTAATTGCTTTTTGGTTGCTACCCAAAGTGTTGTTGGGGCGGTTGAATACAGGGCAGTAACTTGATCCTTTATTAATAAATCAAAAGTGAGGTTGCGGGCACTGTATAAATATAAACCAGTGTTGGTTGCAACAGCCCATTTATCTTCGCGCAGATAAGCGATGGTAATAATTTTTTTATGTTGTGTAAAATTATCTAACTGTTCCAACATGTCAAAGTATTGCTGCATACGCGGAGCAGGATTATCGGTGATAGGGGTTGTGATAATTTGCATTGCAGGGAGCTTTAGCCAGCTTTTAGTGGCAGTTTGCAGCCACAGTTGTTGGTTGTTTTGTTTAATTAATAAAAAGCGTGCAGGAGCACTATAAAATAAAGGATTAGTGTTTTTGGTCGTTAAATCATGTTTATAAGCGCGATTTTTATGCAAATAATAAAGCTGATCATCAAAGTAATTTAGTTGTTGAACATGCGCATGCTGGAGTTTTATTTCTTGCATAGAGTGCGTGTTGTTAAACAGGTAATGTTGGTCGTTATTGGTATTGATAAGGATCGCTGCTGAGGTTTGACTTGGACTCAATTGCGCGATAGGCGCGGGGACGATAAGCTGAGCTGTAATAGCATTACTTGCTAAATCAAAGTGACTAACTAAATTACTACCTGAATGTAGCCATAGGCTGTTGTTAAATCCCAATGCGAGTTCGACGATCTGCTCTGAAAAGGCGAATGGAGAATAGATTTTTTCGTCTTTTATAGTGTGGATCTGACCTTGGTACAGAAAGTAAAAGCCGAGCTCGGTGGTTAATATCGGCTGTTTTAGCGGTGTTGCTGTTAGTTGAATTAACTGGTTGTTAATTAAGTTTATTAAACTCAGCCCTTGCTCAGTGTTAATTAATAACCAGGATTTATAAGTAGCTACTTGTAAAATGGCTTGATTCGCAAATGATGAAAAAGGTGGTGCTTGGCCACTAAAAAGATGCACCGAGTCGTAATTAAACAGCCCTTTATTGGTAGCGAGCCAAAACGCATTACTCGGGTCTTGAGTAAAGTCATTAATGGCGGGTAGCGAAAGTTCATTCGCATTTAATTCAGCTACACTCGCGTTTGCATTTACAATAGATAACATGCTAATAAAACAGCATATTTGAAGGAAAAAACGCATTACAATCCATTGAATCAGTTTAAAAAGAACTTATTTAGAATAGTGTAGGAATAGAAATAATGCGAATCCACTCGAAGCAAATTTATTGCTATATGTAGTGCTAAATTATAATGGTGATTATAAAACAAGGCGCCTAACGATATAGGCGCATTTTAATATAATTTACTGCGCGTTAGGAAAGCCTAACTGACGCCATGATTCATAAACAAAAACAGCCACTGCGTTAGATAAGTTCATGCTTCTACTGTTAGCTTGCATAGGAATACGCACACGTTGTTCATTAGGTAGTGATTGAATTAAATCATCTGGTAAGCCCCGGGTTTCTGGGCCAAACACTAAACAATCACCTGCTTCATAACTCGCTTGATGGTGAAATTGACTGCCTTTAGTGGTACATGCATATACTTTTTTAGGTTGGCATTTTTCTAAGTAAGCTGCAAATGAAGGATGGCGTTGCACATGGCTAAATTCATGGTAATCAAGGCCAGCTCTTTTCACGCGCTTATCGTCCCACTCAAAGCCCAAAGGCTCGATTAAATGCAAAGCATAGCCCGTATTTGCACACAGGCGAATAATATTCCCTGTGTTAGGTGGAATTTCAGGTTGGTATAAAACGATATCAAGCATAACGAGCCTTATTGGTGATCTACATTTTGACGTTCGAGAGTATACACGAAACAGATAAAAAAAATGATATACTCATTTTAAGTAAACACTTTAAGCATAGGCAAAAACGTGCATCAGCGCAGTTATGAGTTTTGGGTAAAAACAGCAAGTGTGGTCACTATGGTGATGGTGAGTTTAATGATTGCTGCTAAATGTTGGGCATGGCTTGCGTCTGGCTCTGCCTCTATGCTCGGATCACTCACCGATTCTTTGATGGATATTACCGCTTCAGCAATGAGTTTTATGGTGCTCTTTTATGCACTGCGCCCAGCTGATGACGATCATCGTTTTGGTCATGGTAAAGCCGAAGCCTTGGCGGGTTTAGGGCAAGCGGCATTTATTGCAGGCTCTGGCTGTTTATTGGCGTTTCATGGTATAGAGCGATTATTTAATCCTGTGGTACTAAGTCATTCAATGCTCGGGGTATGGGTTAGTCTATTTGCGATTGCTTGCACCTTAGTGGTGGTTTATGTACAAACTCAAGTCATTAAGCACACCGAGTCAATTGCAGTTAAAGCAGACTCTGTGCATTACAAAGGTGATATAATTTTAAATGCAGCAGTACTGCTGGCCATACTGCTTGCGCAAAATGATATGCTGTACGCGGATCCTATTTTTGCCATTGGCGTTGCGGGTTATTTGCTTTATAACAGTTGGGATATTGCTAGGCAAAGCGCTGACCATTTAATGGATAAAGAGCTACCTGAGGACGAAAAAGCCAGTATTATATCAATCGCTAACAGCCATAACGATGTATTTGGCGTACATGACGTACGCACGCGACAAGGTGGTAAAGTTAAGTTTATTCAAATGCATTTAGAGCTTGAAGATCAACTCCCCTTGATCCGTGCTCATTATGTAGCGGATGAAGTAGTGGCGATGATCCAACAAGAATTTAATTGTGAAATGGATATTTTGATCCATCAAGATCCAATGTCATTGAGTAATAGCCGCGCTCAAGTTAATGAATCACAAAACTGATAAAAACGGCTAAGCACAGCTTTGCGAATGGTGTCTTGTTCAAATAGTAACTCGTGCTTAGCATTCGCAAATGTTTGTAAAATAGCATTACTTTGACGGTGAACTAAGGCTAATTGGGCTTGGTTATCAACCACAGTATCATTCTCAGCACTGGCTACAAAAAGTGGAATCGATAGCTGTTGTTTTTCAAGAGTTGCCATAAAGCCAAAAGCTTCATTCAACCAGCCGTAAGTCACCCCGCCTAATTGTAGCGCGCTATCCGTTTGGTAGGTTTGTCTAAATAAATCATAGCGAGTTTCGCTACTGGTAAGGTCATTCTGTGCGAATTCATCAGGCAGGTAATCTGCTTGGCCAAACGCATAGTGTTTATTAAAACCAAACAAACAGGCAGCACGGGCGGCAAGTTTAGCCAGTGGTTTGGGAGTACCTTTAGTGAAAATATCAAACATGGGCGAAGACAAAAATACCCCACTGTAGTTATGTTCAAACCGGGTCAGGAAATCAAAGGCAATCGCGCCGCCCATTGAATGCCCTAGGATGACTTTTTTGCCTTGGTAGAGTTTACTGACAATTAGACGGTCAAACAGTGCTAAATCATCAGCATAATCACTAAATTTATTAACAAAACCTTTATGAGGATTGGCTAAAGCGCGATAAGAACGGCCTTGTCCTTGATGATCAATAATAAACACCGCATAGTTATTTTTATATAACTCCCAGATTAGCTCTTGGTATTTATCTAATCCTTCAATACGTCCAGAGCAAATAACAATAGCGGCTTTGGCATGCTCAGGTATCACATAGCCATAATATAAATCGCCATTATCGGTAGTCAGCTGCGCTTTGTGCAACTGCTGCTGAAAAAACTGCGTTATCTCAGGTTGTTGGGTAAGTAAGTTTTGCTCTGTGCTGTAAAACATAATGGCCATGATTATTTTTGTTTATCCAGAGGTAAGGCGATACGCACACATAACCCGCTTGGTTGTTTATTATGCAGCGTTAAACTGCCAGAATGGGCGACAATTGCATTTTTAGCAATCGCTAAGCCAAGTCCTGTGCCGCCGCTAGTTCTGTCTCGTGCATCAGATTGGCGGAAAAAAGGCTCACATAATTTGCCTAAATTTTGCGGTTCGACGCCCGGCCCATCATCACTGATCTCTATATAAATAGCATCACTTAAACTCAATGTTAGGGTGATTGTTTGCTCTGCATATTTTATTGCGTTGCGTAAAACATTCTCTAGCGCACTGGCAATGAGGCTCTCGTCACAATAAATATCAACATTGAGTTGGCCATTAATAATTAATTGCTTATTAGTCTGTTTAGCTTCAAATTGTGCATCATTCAAAACATGATCAATAATGATCTGTAAGGATTGTTGATGCAGCGATAGCGCCTGACTTTTCGCCTCTAAGCGCGATACTTGCAGCACATCAGCGATCATTTTATCGAGCTGATTTGCTTCTTTTTCAATGCGTAATAAATAGGTTTGGTTTTCTTCTGGGGTCTGCATTTGCGCAAGACCCGTAGCCATTTTAAGGCGAGTTAGGGGGGAACGCAACTCGTGAGATATATCAGCCAATAAGCGCTTTTGTGCAGAAATCAGTTGCTCTAACTGACTTGCCATACTATTAAAGTCGCGGCCAAGTACGCCCAGTTCATCTTGCCTGTTTGGATCAATTTCAGCGCGCGCGGTTAAATCGCCGTCAGAGAGCTTAATTGCAGCTTGCTTTAAGTGATTAATAGGAGCAATTAGGTTACGACTAAATATAAAACTTAAAGTTAATGAAGCCAGTAAAGCAATGATCACTTTTAGCCAAATCGGCATCAGCTTTAACCGTATAAAAAAAGGTGGTTGATGATTCTCATCAATTTCGTATAGGTAAAATTGCCCCTCAGGAAGGTTTATTTTTATCGGTCCGAATGCTTGATAATACTCGGTAAAAATAATTTGTGGCGGCATGTTTTTAGTGAAATTAAGTAAACTTAAATCAATCTCACTTGATGGTACTCTGCTACTGATAGAATGATCTGGCTGATCTGAATTTAAATATAGTAACTTTTGTTTTGCAAGCCGCGGATGAGTTAAAATTTCGGCCGCTGGTTTATTGTGTTTTTCAATTATGCGTTCAATATTTTTGGCTGTGTATTGCAGGTTTTTTTTCATTGGCCCACGCAAGTCTTCATTACTAACTTGATTAGTCGCAATGTTACTTAAAAACACCAACGCAGTAATGGTGCCTATAATTGTTAGCCAAAACCAAGCAAAAATCTTAAAAAACAAAAAGTGCTGAGGGTTTTTTAACCAGGGGAATAGAGTTTTATTACTCTCCTTGGATAAAGACATAACCAGTCCCTCGCATGGTTTTTATTCGTTCTGCATTGTTGAACTCGGCAATTTTTTTACGAATATTACTCACATGCATATCAATTGAGCGGTCAAAAGAGGCTAGGCGTCTACCGAGCACCTCTTCACTTATTTGCTCTTTACTGACTACTTCACCTGCATGTTTAACCAGTAAGGCAAGTACTTCATATTCAGTACCGGTGAGGCTTAGCGGGTGTTCATCTACATACGCTTCGCGGGCAGCTAAATTTATAACAATATTATTAACGGTTAACTTATTACTGCTGGTATTTGCTAGGCTAGTAATATGTTCTATACGACGAGTAATCGCTTTAACCCGCGCGAGTAATTCACGATGATTAAATGGTTTAGGAATGTAATCATCAGCGCCTAGTTCAAGACCAAAAATACGGTCAAAGTCTTCACCTTTGGCGGTTAGCATGATCACCGGCGTTAATTTTGTTTGCCTAAGCTGTTTTAATACTTCAAAGCCATCTAGTTTCGGTAACATAACATCGAGTAAAATTAATGCATACTCTTGCTCAAGCGCTTGTTTTAAGCCTTGTTCGCCATCATGGGCACATTCTATTTGAAAACCTTGCGCAGTTAAGTACTCCGAGAGTAATTCACATAAACCGGTATCATCATCAATCATTAATAGCTTCATTATTTGCTCACCTTAACTACGCTGGAATAACTTCATTTTACGCCTTAACGCACTTAAAAGTGAACCTTTACACAACCTTTACATTGCTTTGCGTTGCTTTGCACTTGGTTAGTTATAGTGAATATAACAACTGAACAGACACTAAGTTACAAGCAACTCAAAGGTAATGATTATGACTATTTCAAGTAAAGTTTCTAAACTAGTATTAATTTGTGGATTAGCGACAGCAACATTAGGCACTGGCGCCGTAATAGCAAAAGAGGGCATGGATCATAAACCAGGCCATTCTCAACAGCATAAACAAGCGCGCTTTTTACTCTCTGAGCGTGGCGTTAAAAAGCTTGATTTAACTGAGCAACAACAAACCCAGTTAAAAAGCATTTTTGATGCGCAAAAAGCACAGTTTAAAGCGCTACGTGGCAACGATAAACAGGCCATGAAGGAAGAGCGTGCTGCACATAAGGCACAAATGCAAGCATTGTTAGATATGCCAACCTTTGATGAAGCCGCAGCAAAAGAGTTATTAGCGCAGCGCCAAACCAAAGGCGAGCAATTTGGCTTAATTAACCTAAAAACGCAGCATCAAGTATGGCAAGTATTAAATGCTGAACAACGTGAAAAGTACCAAGAAATTAAAAAACACATGCGTAAAAAAGGTGACAAAAAACGCAGCCGTGACGAACAAACGGCAGGCTAAGTAATTACCAAAATTACTAAAGCGAAAAAAGAAGCGCGGGAGAGATCCCGCGCTTTTCTTTTTCAACGACCCATGTAGCAGCGATTTTATATCGCGTTATAGTGCTTTTCTAGGGATGAGTAAGCTTAAAGAGGATTATGTTATTTAAGAAAAAATGCCAAGGGGCCTCGAGCAATGAGCTCCGAGTACATCCCAGCACCTAGCCCCTATTTTTACAATTACTTCTCTAAAAGCGCAGCGCCTCATAACCTCTTTGTGAATAAATTTTAATTGCGCGGGGTAAACCCGCGCCTACGAAATATCACCCATCTCGTAGCAGCGATTTTATATCGCGTCATAGTGTTAATTTGATAAGTGTACGTAATTTGCGTACATTTAAGCGCATGCACAAGGCAAGCTAACCTTACTCACTTATGCTATGAATGATGCAAATAAGCCCGCCATTTCATCCGATAAAATAATCAATATTCGCGAAGCGTTTAATATGTCGCGCTGAGTATTTGCAAACTTATTACGTACCTCAGCAAGAATGTTTGAAAAATGGGAACGAGGGCGCATTGTTCCTAATGGGCAAGCAATTACTTTACTAAAACTGGTGCAGCGTTATCCAGAAACATTGAATCATATAGCTGAGTTGTAGAAATTTAATAATTAATATGTATGTGTTACTCGTTTTTTATTGAATCACAACAAGAAGAGTAAGGAGTTATTTAAACTTAGTTTTAGGGAGTGAGTGAAAAAACCTTATCTTGAACATCATCTTGAATTGATGAAAAGTTAACATGAAGTTCAATTGTACCAAGGTATTTTATTACTTCCGTGAAACTAGCTTCATTGTTCATCTTCATAGTGATTATATTTAATGATGAATTAGGCGAAATACCTAATTCCGCTCCTATTTCCAGCTCCATATCTCCAAATAAGAGTAGTTTCTGTTGGAGATCTTTATGAGATAATTCACCGGCATCTGATAGTATCTTATATTTCAGATTTATAGCTGATCCTGTACCGTAGTTCTTTAGTTGGAAGTTATAAACATACTTTTCATTGTCTACGCTAATAAACCTTTCAATTACAGGTTTTATAGAGTTTTGATATATTCTCTTATTGTGCTGTAATCCTTGAAAAGCATAATAAAATGTGATGATTGCAACTAAGGTTGCAATTAAGTCACTGAGTTTTACTTCAAAAGAAAAGGTTTGCCCTACAATTATACCTGCAATAAATATTAAGCTAACCCCTAATAGAATCGCTTTATCAGATTTGCACATTTCTATCCCTTATTATTTCTTAATAGCATCAAGAGGCAATGTAAAATAAAGGGCGAATACGGAAAAGTTAGTCGTCACCATCAATGTCACTAAATGTATATTTTCCTTCGTATTTTTTTGAAAGTATCGATTCATCTAGTTTAGGTAAGTCCAAAATATCTTCATCATTTTCAGCTATTCTTTTGGATAGACGTTTATAATCTGGTGAAATTTTTTCGTAAAACGCTACGGTATTTTCCTCTATGCTTTTTATAAGCTCTACAGCTTCGTTGCCCCAGTTAACTAAAGATGAGCTAACTAATGCTGTATTTTTGTATTTTACTTGCTCTTTTTCTAAGTTTTCATACATGCGACGTGCTTCTAAATAATCATGATACTTCGTTTTGTTTAATGACTTTATTTTCAAAAGCTCTTGCTGCAAAGATGCATCAGATAAGCCTTTTTCATAGGTAGCTTTATAAGCTTCATTAGGATCATTATCTTCTGAGGATTTCAAATTTTCATATAGGTCGAAAATTTGAACTTGAGATTTTCTAAGCTCGAGAGAGATACAATAAAAGGCTGATATGTTTTTTAACAAAACAACACTTAAGTTATGTTTTTTTTCTTCAACCCAAGAATTTCTTACTTTCCAAGCTATACAGGCTAAAGCGATAGTGCCTAACATTATTGCAAAGGTACTGATAGAAGTTATCCAGTTAGCAAGGCTATCCTGTTTAAGTTTGCTTAGTAATATCTCCATAATTGAATTCGTAGAAATACCTACGATGAATCCAATAAGTATAAGAAGGGTACAAACAAGCCATTCATTTAAATAAATACTTTTTTTCATATTATTCATTTAACTCAGCTCTTTTATCGCTCTACTTATCCCATCTAAGCTTAGTGGGTACATGCGGTTATCCATTAGCTGCTTGATAAAATCAATTGATTGGTAGTAACGCCATTGTTCAACCGGTTGTGGGTTGAGCCAGGCGACTTTATCAAAGTGATTGGTAATGCGGGTCAGCCATGCGCTGCCGGGCTCTTCGTTGTAGTGTTCAACAGAGCCGCCGGGGTAGGCGATTTCATACGGGCCCATAGTGGCGTCGCCAACAAAGATCACTTTATAGTCACTGGTGAACTTGTTGATCAGCGTCATGGTGTCGATGACGTTTGAATGGCGGCGTTGGTTGTCTTGCCAAACATGTTCGTATAAGCAGTTATGAAAGTAGTAAAATTCTAAGTGTTTAAACTCGCTATGCGCGGCGCTAAATAATTCTTCACAGGTGTGAATGTAATCATCCATTGAGCCGCCAATATCAAACAGCATCAATACTTTTACCGCATTGTGGCGCTCTGGTGCCATTTTTACATCCAGCATGCCGCCTTGCTTGGCGGTAGCGCGAATGGTCTCGTTTAAATCGAGGGTGTCACTGGCGCCAGTGCGAGCAAACTTGCGCAGTTTTTTAAGGGCGAGCTTAATAGTGCGTGAGCCAATTTCACGATCGGAATCTAGGTTACGGTATTCGCGTTTATCCCATACTTTTACCGCCTGGCGATTGCGGTTGCCGTCTTGACCAATGCGCACGCCCTCAGGATTGTAGCCATACGCGCCAAATGGCGATGTACCACCCGTGCCCACCCATTTATTGCCACCGGCGTGGCGTTTTTGTTGTTCTTCTAGGCGCTCTTTGAGGGTTTTCATTAGCTCATCAAGGCCGCCCATGGCTTTAAGTTGGGCTTTTTCTTCATCACTTAAGTGTTTTTCAAACTCTTTGCGCAGCCAATCTTCAGGTAAGTTGTGCTGCTGATTTAAGCTTTCGAGTAAGTCCAGATCGGCAATGCCGCTAAAGTAATCAGCAAACGCTTTATCAAACCTGTCAAAGTGAGTTTCGTCTTTAACCATTATGGTACGGGCTAAATAATAAAATCCGTCAATATCGGCAAATACCGCGCCTTTTTTTAGCGCGTTGATCAAATCAAGCAGCTCGCGCAAACTAACAGGTAAACGGTATTCACGCAGTTTGAAGAAAAACGCAGCCAACATCTTAACGGCGACTCATAAAGGCAAGTTTTTCAATTAAGCTGATATCTTGCTCATTTTTAAGTAGTGCGCCAAACATTGGCATTAAACCGCCTTTTTGAGTTTTGTCATGCAGAGTTTTTGCATCGATGTCTTCAGCCATAAGCAGTTTTAACCAATCAAGTAACTCGCTGGTGGAAGGCTTTTTCTTAATGCCGTTGACTTCACGTAGATTAAAAAATACTTCCAGTGCTTGGCGAACTAAATCTTGTTTTACGTGTGGGTGGTGAACATCGATAATTTGCTGCATTTCGTCACTAGATGGAAAATCAATGTAATGGAAAAAACAACGGCGTAAAAAGGCATCGGGCAGTTCTTTTTCGTTGTTTGAGGTGATGATCACAATAGGGCGTTGTTTTGCGATTACACGCTCACCGGTTTCATAAACATGAAATTCCATTTTATCGAGTTCTAATAGTAAGTCGTTCGGGAATTCGATGTCGGCTTTGTCTATTTCATCAATTAATAATACCGGGCGTTTGTTATGTTCTTCACCATAAGTAAATGCCTGCCACAACTTGCCTTTAATAATATAGTTACCAATGTCGTTTACCCGGGCATCACCTAATTGGCTGTCGCGTAGGCGTGATACCGCATCGTATTCATATAAGCCTTGCTGCGCTTTAGTGGTCGATTTGATATGCCATTGGATAAGTGTGGTGTCTAAGCTTTTAGCCAACTCCTCAGCCAGCATGGTTTTACCTGTGCCGGGCTCGCCTTTGATCAAAAGTGGCTTTTCCAGCAAAATAGCCGCATTAACCGCTTGTTTTAACGCTGAACTTGCGATGTAGTTATCAGTAGAATTAAATTGCACGTAAATACCTATCTGGTCTGAGCAGTAAACAATATGCCTATCATGCCATAGTTAATCGGCTTCACCAAGGTAGCTAAAGCGTGGAATAATTTGGCCGTCTTTTTCAATCGTTTCGCTAAACATACTAAGCGGTCTTGCCCAAATGCCAAACTCACCATACAAGGCTTGGTAAATAACTAATTGTTCGTCTGTTTCACTGTGAGTGGCGACGTACATAACTTTGTACTTTGGGCCTTTGTAGTGTTGGTATATGCCTGATTTGAGGGTATGTGGTTTTATTGCTGTAGTCATGTTTTGATCTCTTGTATAATTTGTCTTTGCACTTTTAATGCTAACTAATTTGCCAATACTATGAACTATATTTCGTTAGATGATTACAAAAAAGCGTGGGTTTTTCGTCATAAAGATGCGCCAGTAACAGAACAAGACCTTGCCTTAATTAAACCTATGAGCCATGAGCGTGCCGCTGTTTTATGGAGCACCATGGTGAGCCGTGAACATGACCATCCTGATTTTTTTGAAAAAACAGACTGGTGTGGTAACGAAGACAATTTCTCGCAAACTATTCACTGGGAAGCAGCATGGGAAGCCGGCGATGAGCAATTGCCAGCGGAGATCCTTGCGCACTTAGGTTGGCAAGCTAATACTACAGTGTATTTTTGTATCGCCCGCGATAATATTATCGAAACCAGCTTTGATGTGTTTAAACGCAATTGGCAAAATTTTATGTTTTTAGCTGATGGTAGTCTGTTATTAGGTAAGAAACGTGATGAAGTAGTGCAGTTTTTAGAAACTGGCGATGCTAAATTAGGTATAAAGTCACAAGTTAAGTAACCTGAGCTTTGCTTTTGTAAAGAGCAGAGCTTAAAAAGCAGTCAATACTGTGCTATAAAACAAGCAACTAGATGTTTTAGAGTATGATCGTTGGCTGCAAGCGACCCCTTTCAACAAGTCGATATTTGGCAATCAGATACACAACGTGTGCTATATGCACAGTTGTGCAATGCTTTTTATGCGCGGGAAATAGGTCAATTAGTTGTTGAAGTTAATGAACAGCGTTTACGCAAGCGATTAAAAAGTCTTCCTTATTATATAGAACGCGCAGCAACGGCCGTGGTAAATGGTCAAGTTCCTTTTCAGTTAGATCCGCACAATGGCTGTTGGCTTGATAAGCAAAAAGCTCAGCCTCCCAACGCAAAAAATAATTATGATTTTTATCAAACACATAAAAATGTAGGTTTAATTGTTCCGCTTTTACTCAATAGCGCAAATCAAACCCGTGTTGCAATAGACAGCATCGACCAAGTAAGCGACAATAAACTTCATTGTAATGAGCATGGTTGGTTTGACTGCCAAGGTCAGCCGCTTGAAGGGCAGTCGGTGGTGTTATTAAAGCCCACAAAGGCAACAATGGCCGCTGCTTGTTGTGGCCATCAGTGGTCTTTTGATAAACGCACGACACCGCGAACGTTATCACTGAGAGAAATGCTGCTAGCAGGCAATATCAATTGGCGTAATTTAAAACGTCCCCATGTTCGAGTTAAAAAAATATAATACCAGTAGCCTTAATCGCATTATAAATTTGTACTGGTAGAGTAAAATCAAGGAGTGTTTAATGCGACTGTTTCAATTCACGCTGCTGTGCTTAGCGTTATTTGTACAATATCGATTATGGTTTGGCCACAACGGTGTACAAGATTATAGTCGTTTAAAAGCTGCTGTTACTTCACATCACGATACTAATGCTCAATTGATCAAACGTAATAAAGTGCTTAAAGCCGATATTGAGGATTTAAAGCTTGGTCAAGAAGGTGTGGAAGAGCGCGCTCGAAATGAATTAGGGATGATCAAACCCGGCGAAACATTTATTCGTGTTTTACCTGGGCAGCAACAAAATGACAACTAATTATACCCTTGCAGCCATAGTCCCAGCCGCTGGCGTGGGAAGCCGTATGCAACATAGCGCACCGAAGCAATACATTCGCTTGGCTGGTAAAACAATTCTTGAACATACACTTGCTAAACTAGCGCAACTCAAACAATTAACGACTATTGTGGTGGCCGTCAGCGATGATGATCCTTATTTTGCTACACTGGAGTTTATTGATCAGCGCATTGTCCGTGTAAGTGGCGGCAAAGAGCGAGCCGACTCGGTACTTAATGGCTTATTAGCGCTTGCAGATAACCCGCCTGATTGGGTGTTAGTGCATGATGCGGCAAGGCCGCTGGTTACCTTGGCTGATATTGAGCGCTTACTTAGTGAGTGTATTAACGCTGACGAGGGCGGTATATTAGCAAGCAAAGTGAAAGATACCATTAAGCGCGGTGCAACTCATAGCCAACAAACAGTGCCACGGGATGACTTATGGCAGGCGTTGACCCCGCAATTATTTAAGTACCACGATTTAATGCAGGCATTGCAAACTGCGCTTGCTCAGCAGGTTACGATCACCGACGAAGCATCGGCAATAGAATGGGCGAATAAGCCTGTAAAGCTAGTGGCTGGGCGTAGCGATAATATTAAAATAACCACTCCAGAAGATTTAGATTTAGCCAACTTTTTACTCCAAAAACAACATAGTGAGAATGCATCATGATTCGTATAGGCCATGGCTTCGATGTCCATAAATTTGGTGGCGAAGGCCCGTTAACTATTTGTGGTGAAAAGATTGCTTACCCACAAGGCTTTTTAGCGCACTCTGATGGTGATGTTGCGATCCATGCACTATGCGATGCTATTTTAGGCTCATTAGCAATGGGCGATATTGGCAAGCACTTTCCTGATACCGCCAGTGAATATGAGAATATAGATAGCCGTATTTTATTACGCCATGTTGTTGATTTAGCTAAGCAGCAAGGCTATGTACTGGGTAATGCGGATGTAACGATAGTAGCGCAAGCGCCAAAAATGCTGCCGCATATTCAAGCCATGCGTAAAAATTTAGCCGCCGATTTAAATGCTGAACTGGACCAGGTAAATGTCAAAGCAACAACCACTGAAAAGCTCGGTTTTGAAGGGCGCAAAGAAGGTATTTCAAGTCATGCAGTGGTTATCATGAGCAAGCAATCACTATGAGCGAGTTAAATTATTTATACGGTGCACCATTATCTAAAGCAGATTTTAAAACCACTGCTGAAGATTTTATGGTTGATGAGGATTTAGGCATAGAGTTTACTGGCAGTGGTGAACACGTCTGTTTACAGGTCGTTAAAAAAGGCGAAAATACCCAATACGTTGCTAAATTACTTGCCCAAAAAGCGGGGATTTCGCCACGTGATGTCAGCTTCGCTGGTATGAAAGATCGCCACGGAGTATGTAGTCAGTGGTTTAGTGTGCCAGTACCCATTAAAAAAGACATTGATTTTACTGAGCTAAACAGTGAATCACTGTTTATCATTGCTCAGCAACGGCATAATCGTAAGCTGCGGACTGGCTGCCACAAAGGTAATAAATTCAGCATTATTCTACGTAATGTAACTCAGCCGTTAGACATTCTTTGTCGTATCAACGCGGTACGCGCCGGGGTGCCTAACTATTTTGGCGAACAACGCTTTGGTCACGATGGTCATAATTTAGTGATGGCTAAAAAGATGTTTGCCGGTGAGCGCATTCGTGACAAAAAACTACGTGGTTTAATTATCTCTGCTGCACGTTCTTATGTGTTTAATCAAATAGTGAATTTGCGTGTTGCTGAGCACGGCTTAGCTAAAACCATGCACCGTGAAGTGTTTATGCTCAGTGGTAGCAATGCATTTTTTGAAGATGCCATTAGCGATGAAAATATCGCTCGTCTTGCCTCTGGCGATATTATGATGTCTGCGCCATTGGTCGGCACTAGCGAAAAAGGCCTCACCGAACAAGAAAAAATATGGCTAGAGCCGTATCAAGATTGGTGTGAAGGGCTTGGTAAGTTAGGGCTGAAAAATGAGCGCAGAATGTTGCGTTTGATCCCACAAGATTTAACCGTTGAAACGATTGATGAAACTACCATTAAATTGAGCTTTGGTTTACCCAAAGGCACCTTTGCCACGGCATTGTTACGTGAGCTGGTGGATTACACAGATGCAAGCCCACGAGTACATAAAGAACAGGACGCTGAAAATGAAAATTCTTCTAAGTAACGATGATGGTGTTAATGCAAAAGGTATTGCAGTGTTGTATCAGGCATTGACGCAAATTGCAGACGTAACGTTAGTTGCACCTGATCGCAATTGCAGTGGCGCAAGTAACTCACTGACGCTACTTAATCCACTGCGTGCTACCACGCTAGATAACGGGTTTATTTCGGTCAATGGTACGCCCACTGATTGTGTACATTTGGGCGTGAATGAATTACTTAATGAAAAGCCCGATTTAGTTGTGGCTGGCATTAATCATGGCGCGAATTTAGGTGACGATACTTTGTACTCAGGGACTGTTGCAGCAGCAACCGAAGGACGTCATTTAGGCTTGCCCGCAGTGGCGGTGTCTTTGTGCTCAAAAGAAGGCAATCATTTTGAAACGGCAGCAGCGGTGACTGTCAGCATAATTAAAGAGCTGGCGTCACATCCATTGCCAAAAGATCAAATCATCAACATTAATGTGCCAGATATTCCGTTATCTGAGCTAAAAGGCGTGCAAGTAACGCGTTTAGGTGCGCGTCATAAAGCAGAAACCATGACTAAACAACAAGATCCATGGGGACGAGACATTTATTGGTATGGGGTTTTAGGTGCCGAAAGTGATGCCGGAGAAGGTACAGACTTTTATGCTATCAATAATGGCTATGCATCGGTTACGCCACTAAGTGTTGATATGACAGCGAAAGATAGTTTGGCTGCGGTTGGTGAGTGGCTTAAAACAATGGAGATCAACGGTGCTGGCTAATTATACTCGAAGTGCCCGTGCGCTCGCTGACCTATTACAGCGTGAAGGTGTTGAAGATAAATTGGTACTCAGCGCTATTGCTGATATTCCACGTCATGTATTTGTTGATGATGTACTTAAGCATAAAGCGTATCAAAATACGGCGTTGCCAATAGGTCAAGGACAAACAATTTCACAGCCATATATTGTTGCCCGTATGACCGAGTTACTGCGTTTGGCTGGCGTGCGCGATAAAGTACTTGAGATAGGCACGGGTTCAGGCTATCAAACAGCGGTACTGGCGAAAACCTTTTCAAAAGTATTTTCGGTAGAGCGAATTAAAGCGTTACAATGGCAGGCTAAGCGCCGTTTACATAACCTAGACTTATACAACGTTTCCATGAAACATGGCGATGGTTGGCAAGGTTGGCAGTCACAAGCGCCATTTGATGGCATCATTGTAACCGCCGCTGCATCGCAAGTCCCGCAGGCATTACTTGACCAACTCATTGATGGTGGGGTGATGATTGCGCCAATCGGTAATGAAGATCAACAACTGGTTATGGTTGTGCGCGAAGGCGAAAAATTTACTCAACATGTTATTGCGCCAGTTAGATTTGTACCTTTAGTCCCTGGCGACATTGAATAGGAAGTCACTTTGAAATTGTTTACTAAGTTATACGATATGGCATTAGTGTGGGCAAAACATCGCCACGCAGAGCGTTATTTAGCTGGGATGAGTTTTGCTGAATCGGTTATTTTTCCTATTCCACCCGATGTAATGCTTGCGCCGATGTCGCTTGCACAACCGAGCAAAGCATGGCGCTATGCTACTTTTGCTACAGTTGCTTCGGTGCTTGGCGGTATTTTAGGTTATTTGCTCGGGTTTTGGTTGTTTGAACCTGTAGTAGAGCCATTAATAGCGCAAATGGGTTGGCAAGAAAAGTTTAATACCGCTTTAAGCTGGTTTAAAGATTATGGCGTATGGGTGGTGTTTTTAGCCGGTTTTTCGCCAATACCCTATAAAGTATTTACTATTGGTGCTGGGCTTTTGCACATGGCGTTTTTACCTTTTTTATTAGCCTCTGCTGTCGGGCGTGGTGCGCGGTTCTTTTTAGTTTCAGCGCTAATGAAGTGGGGCGGAGTAAAAATGGAGCAAAAATTACGTCAATATGTTGAGGTACTTGGCTGGGGGGTAGTGATTTTAGTGGTGGTTGCATACTTTTTATTACGTTAAGCATCTAAATAACTACTTTTAGCACAAGGAGCAAAACACCATGAATAAACAGTACGTCTTCTATGTTACTTTATTTACAAGTGTTTTGCTCAGTGCCTGCTCATCTCGACATGCCCCTGCTCCGGTCAGTAGTTTAAATACCAGTGTTAAACCTTATACTAGTAAAGTAAATATTAATGGTGACCGCTACACGGTTAAAAAAGGTGATACGTTATATTCGATAGCCTTTAGCGCCCAGCAAGATTTCCGCACGTTGGCAAAAAATAATGGCATACCAGCCCCTTACATAATCCAACCGGGGCAAACAATTTCTTTTAATAATGTACCTGAAAAAATAAAAAGGCATAAAAAATATACGAAACCGAGTAAAAAGTCTACAAGTGACATACAAAAAAATAACAAAAAATTAAAGAAAGAGCTTGATCAGCCAAAACAACGAGAGTATGTTCAAAAACAAGCCAATAGGAAAATTAGTAAAAATAACAGTTTGTCCTCGACCCAAGTTAAGTGGTCGTGGCCAGCTAAAGGAACAGTAACTCAGCGTTTTTCAACCAAGGAAAGCGGTTATAAAGGGTTACAAATTACTAATAAAAAAGGTGTCGCTGTTTTTGCCGCAGCACAAGGGACTGTAGTTTATGCGGGTAATGCACTTAGAGGATACGGTAATTTAATTATTTTGAAACATAATGATGATTATCTTAGTGCCTATGCACATAACTCTAAGTTGCTAGTTAAAGAAAAACAGGATGTGAAAGCTGGGCAAAAAATAGCCGAGATTGGCAGTTCAGACTCTGAAGTGACGGCATTGCGTTTTGAAATCCGTTACCGAGGACAAGCTGTTAATCCTGAGAAGTATTTGCCTTAGCTATCGGTCGGGTATTGATCATAGTGATTAAGATCACTTGTTTGCTTGAGGGTACGCTCATGGGTAACACAGCAAAAATAGAAAAAACGAAAGATGCGATTGATGATAAATTTGATGATATAGCTGTCGCTGATACAGACTCTGAATTATTAGATGACGTCGATAAAGATGATGACAAAGAAGATGAAATATTTGCCAAAGAGGAAATCACTAAGAATTTAGATGCGACTCAGCTGTATTTAGGTGAAATTGGTTTTTCGCCATTATTAAGTGCTGAAGAAGAAGTCTTTTTTGCCCGCAAAGCATTAAAAGGCTGTAGCGCTTCTCGTAAGCGAATGATTGAAAGTAATTTACGTTTAGTTGTTAAAATCGCCCGCCGTTATAACAATCGTGGCCTTGCGTTACTTGATTTAATTGAAGAAGGTAATCTTGGTTTGATCCGCGCCGTTGAAAAATTTGATCCTGAACGTGGTTTTAGATTTTCGACCTATGCGACTTGGTGGATCCGTCAAACAATTGAACGCGCCATCATGAATCAAACCCGCACAATTCGCTTACCAATCCATGTAGTGAAAGAACTTAACGTTTATTTACGCACCGCACGTGAACTAACGCAAAAGCTGGACCATGAGCCCACTGCCGAAGAAATTGCAGCGTGTTTAGACCGACCAGTTGAAGACGTAACTAAAATGCTGCGTTTAAACGAGAAAATCACCTCTGTAGATACACCTATTGGTGGTGAAAACGATAAAGCATTGTTAGATATTATTGCCGATGAAAAAGGCTTTGGCCCGGAAGGCGAAGTACAAAATAATGATATCAATAAGCACATTGTAGACTGGTTAGGTGAGCTTAATCCTAAGCAACGTGAAGTGCTTGCACGTCGTTTTGGTTTGTTAGGTTATGAGCCATCAACACTTGAAGATGTGGGTCGTGAAATCGGTTTAACGCGTGAGCGAGTAAGACAAATTCAAGTAGAAGCACTGCGCCGCTTAAAAGATATTTTGCAGCATGAAGGATTAAGCACTGATAGCTTGTTTGATCAGTTTTCATAACATTGATAGAGCAATAGACGCAGCAACACAAACACACACATAAAATAATTATTAAAAGCTGAGGAGCTAACTCTTCAGCTTTTTTTGTGCTTAAAGCATGCTACAGCAGCGATTTTAGCTTATATAGTAAATCTTGAGCTTGGCGTGGGCTTAAGTTATCTAGGTCAACCTCAGCGAGTTGTGCTTCTACCTGTGATGGTTCAGCTGCAAACAATGATGGCTGTACTGCATTGATATCAGCAGTGACTGGCTGATGATTCTCCAGCATTTTAAGCTTTTGTTTTGCCTGCTTTATAACTGCTTTTGGCACCCCAGCTAAGGCCGCTACTTGCAAGCCAAAACTTTTACTTGCGGCACCATCAAGTACGGTATGCATAAAGGCGATTGTGTCGTTGTGCTCTATCGCATCTAAGTGAACATTCACCAGTCCCGCTTGTTGCTCGGCTAGTTCGGTAAGTTCAAAATAATGGGTTGCGAATAAAGTTTTAGCGGATATTTTTGATGCTAAATGATCCGCTGTTGCATAAGCTAATGATAGACCATCGTAGGTACTCGTCCCTCGGCCAATTTCATCCATTAACACCAGTGACTGCGCGGTAGCATTGTTTAAAATAGTGGCTGTTTCGGTCATTTCGACCATGAAGGTTGAGCGACCTGATGCTAAGTCATCACTGGCGCCAATACGTGTAAATATACGGTCGATATTACCAATCTTAGCGCTGTCTGCTGGCACAAAGCTACCAATGTGTGCCATTAACACAATCAGTGCAGTTTGGCGCATATAGGTTGATTTACCGCCCATATTTGGTCCCGTAATGATCAGCATTTTACGCTGAGCATTAAGCTCTACAGGATTGGCAATGAAAGGGTCTTTCATTACTTGTTCAACAACTGGGTGGCGACCTTGCTTAATACTAATGTCATCGTTATCGCACAGTAGCGGTTTTGCATAGTTCAATGCAATTGCACGCTCGGCAAGGTTATTTAGCACATCTAAATCTGCCAGTGCTGCCGCCATTATTTGTAGCTGTTCAATGTGCGGGGCAATAAATTCAAACAGTTGTTCGTAAAGTTGCTTTTCAAGCGCCAGAGCTTTTGATTGGCTACCTAACACTTTATCTTCATGTTCTTTAAGCTCTGGAATTATATAACGTTCGTTATTTTTAAGCGTTTGGCGACGAATATAATCAGCGGGCACTAAATGTGCGTTGGCACGACTTACTTCAATAAAAAAGCCATGCACACGGTTATAACCGATTTTAAGGGTGCTAATACCGGTGCGTTCACGCTCGCGCTGTTCGAGTTGTTCAAGAATGTCGGTAGCGCCTTGGCTGAGTGAACGCCATTCATCGAGTTCACTGTTGTAACCCGGTGCAATTACGCCACCATCACGAATAAGTACCGGTGGGTTTTCAATCACTGCTTGCTCAAGTAATTGCTGTAAATCAGGTAATTCAGGAGATTGCGCGATGATCTGACTAATGCGAGGATCGCTGGCATCGGTTAATAGCTCGTGCAGTGGAGCTAGGGCTTGTAGTGCGCTACGCAGACGGGTTAAATCGCGCGGACGAGCGGTCCACAATGCTAAACGAGCAATAACACGCTCAATATCACCTATTTGTTTTAACGACTCATGTAGCTCACCACACAGCTGTACATCTATAATGGCACTAATCGCATTAAGGCGAGCGTTAAGCTCAGGTTTAGAACGTATTGGTGTATGAATACGACGCTTTAATAGCCGTGAGCCCATCGCTGTTGCTGTTTTATCAAGTACTTGTGCTAAGGTGTTTTCAAAGCCACCAGAGAGGTTAACGGTCAACTCTAAATTTTTACGGGTGGCAGCATCTAAGATTACTGCATGTTCGTTATGTTCTAATGTGATGGCGCGAATATGGGGTAGAGCAATACGTTGCGTGTCTTTCACATATTGCATAAGGCAACCGGCGGCAACTAATGCAGCAGTTGCTTTATTAACCCCAAAACCGACTAAATCTTTGGTGCCAAACTGCTCGCATAACAAATGTTGTGCAGTGTCTAAGTCAAACTCCCATTCAGGACGACGGCGAATACCTTTGATATGCTCAATCAAATGAAAGTTGGCAAAGTCTTCGCTATAGAGTAACTCTGCTGGTGCTAAGCGTTGTAAAGTTGAACTAAATGCTTCTTCAGTATTTACTTCAACAATATTAAAACGGCCTGAGTTAATATCTAAGTAAGCAATGCCATACACGCCTTTTTTACTTTGCCAAACGCTGGTCAGTAAATTATCTTGGCGCTCTTGTAATAGTGCTTCATCAGAAATGGTGCCAGGGGTAACAATGCGTACAACTTTGCGCTCAACAGGTCCTTTGCTGGTTGCAGGGTCGCCTATTTGCTCACAAATAGCGACGGATTCACCCATTTGTACCAAACGAGCTAAATAGTTCTCTACCGCATGATAAGGGACGCCTGCCATAGGAATAGGATCGCCGCCGGCTTTACCACGGTGAGTTTGTGAAATATCAAGCAGTTGTGCTGCACGTTTTGCATCATCAAAAAATAGCTCGTAAAAATCGCCCATGCGATAAAACAGTAAAATATCACGATGCTCAGATTTTATTTTTAGATACTGCTGCATCATCGGAGTTTGTTGACTTATATTGTGCGGTGCATAAAGATCGAACGACATGTATTTACCCAAAGGCTGAATATGGAATTACATCAAGAGATTAAAACACTTGCTGCGCAGTTAGGCGCTATTTTAACGGATAAACGCTTATGGATCACTAGTGCTGAATCATGTACTGGTGGTGGAGTGAGTTATGCGTTAACAGATACCCCTGGCAGCTCGGCTTATATTGACCGTGCATTTGTAACATACAGTAATCAAGCTAAGCAGGATTTACTAGGGGTTACAGAGCAAACCTTAACTTTATACGGCGCAGTGAGTGAGCAAACTGTTTTGCAAATGGCCGCGGGTGCGTGTAAGGCCGCAGGGGCAGATATTTCGGTTGCAGTATCGGGTATTGCAGGTCCAGGTGGTGGCAGTACAGAAAAACCAGTAGGTTTAGTATGGTTTTGTATTCAAATTGGCGAGAAACAGTATCCGAGCCAACAGATATTCGCAGGCGATAGAGCGCAAGTTAGGTTGCAAGCTATTGTTTACTCATTAAAAACCATTATAGAAAAGATAAATTAATAAAATTAGCTTGATACTGTGATTTCATACAGTATACTTGTCTGCATTAGCCGGATTTGGAGAGTAAAATGAACGATAACAAACAAAAAGCGTTGGACGCTGCTTTATCTCAAATTGAACGTCAATTTGGTAAAGGCTCAATAATGAAATTGGGTGACAATAAAGCGTTAGATATTGATGCTATATCAACAGGCTCTCTGGGCATTGATATCGCATTAGGCATAGGTGGTTTACCTATGGGGCGTATTGTTGAGATTTATGGCCCTGAATCATCAGGTAAAACAACGCTAACATTACAAGTTATTGCTGAAGCACAAAAAGAAGGTAAAACCTGTGCTTTCGTTGATGCTGAGCATGCACTTGATCCAATTTATGCCCAAAAATTGGGTGTAAATATTGATGAGTTATTAGTTTCACAACCTGATACAGGTGAACAAGCACTTGAAATTTGTGACATGTTAGTACGCTCAAGCGCTGTTGATGTGGTTGTTGTCGATTCGGTTGCGGCATTAACACCGAAAGCTGAAATTGAAGGCGACATGGGTGATTCACACATGGGCCTACAAGCACGTTTAATGTCACAAGCATTACGTAAGCTAACTGGTAATATCAAACGTTCAAACACTTTATGTATTTTCATTAACCAAATCCGTATGAAAATTGGTGTTATGTTTGGTAACCCAGAAACCACTACTGGTGGTAACGCACTTAAATTCTACGCGTCAGTACGTTTAGATATTCGTCGTATCGGTTCTGTTAAAGAGGGCGACGAAGTGGTGGGTAACGAAACCCGCGTTAAAGTGGTGAAAAACAAAGTTGCTCCTCCGTTTAAGCAAGCTGAATTTATCATCATGTATGGTGAAGGCATCTCTAAGCATGGCGAGTTAATTGACTTAGGTGTTAAGCATAAGCTGGTTGAAAAAGCAGGTGCTTGGTATAGCTACAATGGTAGTAAAGTTGGTCAAGGTAAATCAAACTCAATTAAGTTCTTGAAAGAGAACCCTGAGATTTCTAACGAGATTGAAGGTAAATTGCGTGATATGTTGTTATTAAAAGCAACAATTAAGCCTGACGATATTGAAGACACAGTGTTAGCAGATGATGCTGAGCTTTAAAAGTATTTAATAAGCGCGATTTGACCCGCACTTAACATTAAAAAAGCCGCTAAATAATATTTAGCGGCTTTTTTGTATTTTTGTTAGCGAGTTATAACTGCCAATTCACTGAGACAGTGAAGTTACGTGGTGCACCATAGTAGCCTTGCTCCCAATACAGGCTGTGGATGTATTTTTCATTGGTTACATTATTAATATTGAACGACAAACCGACATTATCCGTAATATCGTAAGTAGTCATAAGGTTTAAGATACCGAATGCATCTTGTTTGGTAACTGGAGTAACACCCAGTGCTGTAATTGGCTGAATGCGTTTAGTGTCATCTTGCCAGCGGTAATTTAAGCCAAATGTTAGCCCTTCAATCTCAGTCACTTTATGAGTGATGGCAAGTTTATACTGGTTTTTAGGGGTGTAATTCTTAACAAGCTCATCACCATCAATATTGATGGTGCTATAACTAAAACTAGTACTGAGGGTTTCAGTAATTTTACCGCTAAGCTCCACTTCAAAACCATCACTGTTAATACCATCAGCACCATAGTAACGGGTGTCATCAGGTTTTGAGCCTGGAATTGCAACCGCAAGGCCAACTTGCTTAGCATCAAAATAAGCAAGGGTAACAAACAGGTTACTGTCTAATAACTGTGCTTTTACGCCTATTTCACTGCTTTTACCTGTGATTGGATCGAGGTAATCACCATTGATCTCACGCTCAGTTTGCGGCACAAATGTTTCTGTGTAGCTGGCATACGCTGCTAGATCGTCGTTAATATCGTACACAGTGCCAAAATAAGGAATGGTTTTATCCGCTTTTTTATCTTTGGCAACACCATACGACATACCTTTAGATTGCCAGTTAACTTGGCTAACACCGGCTAAAAAGCTGAGTGAGTCGGTAGCACGAATACGCGTAGAAATATAAGCAGAACGTTGTCTGTTAGTAACATCACCACCGGTCAAACCATCCGTAAGCGTTGCCACTGGCGCTGCGCCATCCCAGCCACCAAGCTCTGGCATTGGAGGATAACCATTGCCTGTCGTGTTGTCATAAAGTGACTTATCATAATTATCCATATCAGCCTGGTTTACACCAAATGATAAATCATGCGCCATGCCGAATAAATCGAACTTACCCGCAACGTATAAATCAAAAATGTCGTGCTTGTCTTTATGGTCATACTCACTTGCATAACCCGTTAAGCCAAGGCCGGTTTCACGATCGGGAGTACCAAAAACGTAAAATAGCTCAGAATCTTGCTCATTTACTAAATGCGCGTAATTTGCTTTTAAAAACCAAGTATTAGTAATGTTTTGTTCAACTGAGACGAAAAGTTGCTCAGTAGAGTTATTCCAATATGACCAATCTGACGCTGTACTTGTCGATACATCAAAATTTGTTGCACTACCATCGCTATAATAAAGCGGTAATGCTCCCCAAAGCGGGCTGTCGGCATCTTTTTGTTGATTGACATAGTTTACCGATAAAGTCGTACTGTTGGTAAGCTGGCCTTCATAGGCAAGGTAATAAATGGTTTTTTCTTGTTCGTAGCGATCTAGGTATGAATCTGTTTTTTGTTTTGTAAACGCAACACGTACGGCCTGATTTTCAGTTAACGCCGTTGAGGCGTCGAGTTCCAAGCGTTTGTTACTCCATGAACCAAACGATGCAGAAGCGCTTACTTTTGTTTGATAAGTTGGCTTTTTAAGTACCATGTTAACGGTAGCTGACGGGTTACCTGCACCAGTCATCAAACCATTTGCGCCGCGAACAACTTCTACGCTTTCAAAAATAGAGGTATCAAGTGTACCTTGAATCGAGCCGTTATCTTGCGGGGTACCCATGCCATTTACTTGGAAGTTAGTAATTTCAAAACCACGGGCTTTAAAATATGTGCGATCTGTTTCTATTTGTTCAACAGTTACGCCTGGCGTGCTTTCTAGTACGGCATTAATATCATCGAGAGAGAAGTCGTCCATTAAGGCGCGCGATATAACAGAGATCGACTGCGGTGTTTCTTTAATTGTTAAGCCCAATTTGGTTGCTGACTGCGCATCTTCCGTAATGTAATTTTTATGGTGTTGTCCATACACAGCTATTTTTTCAAGGGATTCATGATTGTTATTTTCTTCGGTTGCGTGAACAACACCACTTATAGCTAGCGAAGTAAAAGCTGCTAATTTAGATAAACGTAAAAACTGCGGGGCAGACATGTGACATCCCATAAATTAAAAAGAAGTACGCAATTTAATCTAAATGCCAACGATTTGCAATTGCATTGTTGTGTTTTATTCGATAAAGAGTTTGATTTTGGAGTAATAAAAAAGCGGCCAAAGCCGCTTAAGGAAGTAATATAATTTTAGTTTTAGCTTAGAACGCGTATTTAACTGAGAACTGCAGGCGATCTAAATCACCATCAACGCCACTTTCTGTTTCGCGTTCTGCATGCTTTAACTCAGCACCAAACGTTAAACGTTTAACTGGTGAGTATAAAATATTAGCGCTATAGCTTTGGCTAGATTCAGTTGGGTCACCGGTAATCGTAAGCAAATCAGTGTTATTGTCTGCTGAGAAGAACGAGTAAAGGAATGTTGAGCGCCATTGGTTATTCCAATTGTGCTGGTAAGCAATAAACCCTGATGTAGAGTCAATTGCATCTAGCTCATCACCATTAAGCACTGCACCATGCGCAACATTTAAGCCAACGTAACGACCTAAGCCTTTACCTTGGGTAAGCATAAATTTAACGTTGTCTTGGCCAACTTTAAACATACCTGATGCACTAATGCCAATTGATGTTTCATCAGCGTCAAGGCCGCCCACTTTATAAGTAAGTTGACGAGCAAGCGCTGCAACCACTAAGTTACCCCAATCAGCAGTATGTGTGTAACGTGCTGTGAAATCCGGTAATGATGCATCATCGGTTACAGCCATACCATTTGAAGTTGTAATTGTACTTTCAGGGTTTTCTAGCGAGAAAGACCATGCGCCAGTTGTGTATTTAACTTGTGCTTGGCGAACAAATACCGTGCCTTCAGCTGGACCTACAAAATCAAGAGTTTCAGGCAGTGCACCAACATTTTGGAAGTTTGACCATGTTTGACCAAACAACCAGCCGTCGTAAGAAATAAATGCGTGGCGAATACGTGGCGCGTATGAGTTAGATACGCGCTCATTACCGCCAGCAGCAGATGCTAAAAAGTCTATTTCGATTTTACTACTTATGGTTTTGCCGTTGTCTAGGAGTGTTGATGTGCCAAAATTAAAACGAGACTGACGTGCGTGCATATCAAATACAGCATCAGAGTTGTTGTCGGCACCGACTGTTAATGTACTTGGTACATAAAAGTCACGCCCTACATTTGTTCCTGCAGGCGCGCCAGCTGAATAATCACTCCACATTGCATCGAGTTTTATATAACCACCATAAGTAACATCAGTGCCACCAATGGTTGCGGCTTGTGCTGTAGCTGAGAGCGCGCACAATACGGCAGTGGCAGTAAGTGTTTTTAATACTGTTGATTTTGTTGTCATAGTCAAAGTCCTATTCGGGGCTGCTTGTTGCATCATGATACTTGTGTTGTGATACCACTTTTGATTAAGTATGCTTTTTACTCAATTACCTATTGGTCTATTAGACTAAGGTGGCAAGCTTGCTACCCTAGTTTAAACATATCATTAACATTTTGTATTAATAGCGTAAAATGATGAAATTTTAAAACAATTAGAGCGTTCAGTGAAATAAATCAAAGATAATACAACTAAGGTCTAATACTTTCGCCCGCTATGCTGGGTGATCCTTAAGATAGGCCTTAGGCAAGTAATTAAAATGGAGACGACTATGTCACAAAGTATCTATCCAGTTCCTGCACATATCAAGAATGCAGCCTTAGTTGATAACGATAAATATAATACACTTTACAAGCAATCTATTGATGATCCAGAAGGTTTTTGGGCAGAGCACGGTAAACGTCTCGATTGGTCAACACCTTTTACTAAAGTAAAAAATACCTCTTTTGATAAAGGCCATATCAGTATTAAATGGTATGAAGATGGCGAACTTAATGCTTCGTATAACTGTATTGACCGCCATCTGGCAACTAAAGCAGATAAAACGGCATTGATCTGGGAAGGCGACGATCCATCGCAAAGTGAACATATTTCTTATCAACAGCTGCATGACGAAGTGGCAAAATTTGCCAATGGTTTGAAAAAACTCGGTGTTAAAAAAGGCGATCGTATTGCTATTTACATGCCTATGTCACCGCAAGCTGTTTATGCAATGCAAGCATGTGCGCGTTTAGGTGCAATTCACTCGGTAGTCTTTGGTGGTTTCTCACCATCAGCAATTGCTGATCGTATTAAAGATTCTGGTGCTAAAATTGTTATTACTTCTGATGAAGGGCGTCGTGCAGGCAATACAGTGCCGCTTAAAGCAAATGTTGATGAAGCCGTTGCACAACAGTCGGTCACTACCATCGAACACGTTGTTGTACATCAGTTAACGGGTGGCGAGGTACAATGGCATGAACATGATGTATGGTGGCATGATTTAGTTGCTGATCAAGCCCCAGACTGTGCACCAGAGCCGATGAATGCAGAAGATCCACTCTTTATTCTTTACACTTCAGGTTCAACAGGTCAGCCTAAAGGGGTGGTTCATACGACTGGTGGTTATTTAGTATATGCATCGATGACTCACGAATATGTGTTTGATCTAAAAGAAGATGATATCTTTTGGTGTAGCGCCGATGTGGGCTGGATCACAGGTCACAGTTATATTGCTTACGGCCCATTAGTTAATGGTTGTACGCAAGTCTTATTTGAAGGTGTACCCACTTACCCAACCGCAGGACGTATGGGTGAAGTAGTCGATAAGCATAATGTTACAATTTTATACACAGCGCCAACGGCAATTCGTGCACTGATGGCCAAAGGCGATGAACCAACAGCGACCTCAAACCGCGATAGCCTACGTATTTTGGGCTCGGTGGGTGAGCCAATCAACCCAGAAGCATGGACTTGGTATTACGAAAACATGGGTAAAGGTAACTGCCCAATTGTTGATACTTGGTGGCAAACTGAAACTGGTGGCATCATGATCACACCTTTACCAGGTGCAATTGATATGAAACCAGGTTCTGCAACCCGTCCATTCTTTGGTATTGCGCCAGCATTATTTGATGCTGAAGGTAATGCTCTGGAAGGCGCAGTTGATGGTAACTTAGTTATTCTTGATAGCTGGCCATCACAAGCTCGAACAGTTTATGGCGATCATGAACGTTTTGAACAAACTTACTTCTCTGCTTATCCGGGGGTGTACTTTACTGGAGACGGTTGTCGCCGTGATGAAGATGGTTACTACTGGATCACCGGCCGTGTTGATGATGTATTAAACGTATCAGGACATCGCTTAGGTACTGCCGAGATTGAGAGTGCACTGGTTGCTCACCCTGCGGTTGCCGAAGCTGCTGTAGTAGGTTACCCGCACGATATTAAAGGCCAAGGTATTTATGTTTACCTAACGCCAAACGAGGGTGTAACGGTCAGTGACGAATTAACCAAAGAGGTACGTAATTGGGTTCGTAAAGAGCTTAGCCCAATTGCATCGCCAGATATGATCCAATGGTCACCAGGTTTACCTAAAACCCGCTCAGGTAAGATCATGCGTCGTATTTTACGTAAGATCGCTGCAAATGAGCACGAGCAATTAGGTGATACCTCAACACTTGCAGACCCTGGTGTGGTTGATGAATTAATCGAGAACCGATTAAATCGTTAAATATGCGTTAAAAACTTGATTAGAAGTTGATTCTAAACGTAGTATATCGGCTGTCAGCTATTTGATAGATGGCAGCCGAATTCATTAGGAGTGAACCATGAGTCAGTTTTTAATAGCGGATGACCACCCGTTATTTCGCGAAGCACTAAAAGGGGCATTAACGGCAAAGTTTGATGGTTTAGAGGTTTTTGAATCTGAAAATTTTGAAACTACATTGCAAGTGCTTAGTGAACAAGAAGATTTAGATATCTTACTACTAGACCTACATATGCCCGGCAGTGGCGATTTATATGGCCTAATTCGCATTCGTGAAGATTATCCAAGCTTGCCAATTGCTGTTGTCTCTGGCAGTGAAGATATCAATATTGTTTCAAAAGTTATGAGCTACGGGGCGATGGGATTCATTCCTAAGTCATCATCATCAGATGATATTGCCGGAGCAATTAATCAAATACTCGATGGCGATGTATGGCTACCACCTGAGCTTAAAGACAAAGTAGCGAGCGTTACCAATGAAGATAAAGAAATCGCCGCTCAAGTAGCTTCCCTTACCCCACAGCAATATAAAGTGCTGCAGTACTTGCACGAAGGTTTGTTGAATAAACAGATCGCTTATGAACTACATATTTCAGAAGCAACGATCAAAGCGCACATCACCGCGATATTCCGTAAGCTTGGAGTGTATAACCGCACGCAAGCGGTGTTGATAGCTGCAAAATTACAACTCGAACCTATCGAGCAAACACATTAAGTACAGTATAAAAGTGTCAATAATAATAAAAATAAAGAGGCGTTGCGCCTCTTCATTCTACTCTATTTCTAGAGCCTAGCTAAATACGACGGTTCTATTACCATTAATAAATAGCTTATGTTCTGATGCTAATTGCAGTGCCTTACAAAACACTGTTTTCTCTACATCTTTGCCCATTTTAGCCATCATTTCGGCAGTGTTTGCGTGGTTTACATGGGTGACGTCTTGCATAATAATCGGCCCTTCATCGAGCTCATTATTAACAAAATGCGCTGTTGCACCAATGATCTTAACTCCTCGTTCAAATGCCTGATGATATGGTTTTGCACCGATAAAAGCAGGTAAAAATGAATGATGAATATTGATAATTTTACCATCAAAGCGGCCTACAAATTCAGGACTTAAAATCCGCATATATTTGGCAAGGCCAATGATATCGGGATTGTAGCTGGCAATTAAGTCACCCACTTGCAGGTCGTGTTCAGCGCGTGATAGCCCTTCATGGCTGACCACATGAAACGGCACATCAAAGCCCTTCGCCAATGGCGCTAAGTCAGGATAATTAGCAATCACAGCCAATACTTCAATATTCAGTGCTTGCTCAAATTGCTTTAGCAATACGCCCCCTAAGCAGTGGGCTTCTTTAGTCGCTAGTAACACCACTTTAGTTTTCTCGTCAGTGTGCAGTGCTAATTGCGCGCCATCGGGTAACAAAGCTTGTAATTGATTTAAAAAATCTGGATCTGGTTGGCCCGTTAGTTCAGTGCGCATAAAAAAGCGCTGAGCATCTTTATCTACAAATTCATTATTGCGGGTAATATTTAAATTATGCTGATGACAAAGTCCGGTGATTTTCGCTATTAAGCCGACATCATCGGCACATTGCGTGGTTAGTATCGTGTTCATTTTTCCTCATTCTAATCCCGTGAACAGTGGCTCCATTATTTGTTAATTTGTCACAATAGCAAGGGCTTTATTGAGAAATTCAGTATTACCTAAATTGCTATAAGTGGAAAATAAAAAAATATTTTAATTTTGTGAGAAATTATTATACAGATTTCGTTATGGGTTATTTATTGTTCATTATCTTATTATCGTCAGGTAGACAAAATATAACAACGAAAGGGATAATTTTATGAATCTAATTAAATCAATGCTTGCGGCATCTATTTCGCTGGCTTTATTGTCTGGCTGTGAATCTGATTTTGTTGATCACCCTGATGAGCCTATAAATACCGCACCAGTTATTAGCGTAAGCGATACAGCAGTAGTTGAAAAACAAGCTATTTCAATCAGTGCCACAGTGCAAGATGAAGGCCCCGTTAATTATCTTTGGAGCCAAAATGCAGGGTTGTCAGTTGCATTAGAGAACACCAATACAGGGACTGTTAGCTTTATTGCGCCAAGTGTTAGCGAAGATAAAAAAATATCTTTAAATTTAACTGTTACAGACAGTGAAGGTTTAACGAGTGAAAAAAATGTTGTAGTTGATATTCAACAGCAGCTGGTTAAATTATCACTGGAAGGCATAGCAACAGATTCCCCCTTAATTGACGCGGCTATAAAAGCCAAAATAGGATCGCAAGAGTTCACGACAACGACAAATAGCGATGGTTATTATAGCTTAGAGTTAGCACTTGACGATGATGCTGATATGAGTCAATTGGTGACAATTGAAGCACAAGGTAAAGAGCAACAACAAGCCGCTTTGTTGCAGTCACGATTAATGAGCTTTGCAAGCTTGAAAACGAAAGCGGGCGATGACGCTGTACTTACTAATGACGAAGACTTTTCGGTAAATATTACTAATCTAACCACAGCAAAGTCGGCGCTTTTGGCGCGAGAAAATTTATTCGTAGACATTAAAAGCGAGCAAGACTTGAAACGCTTGTCGAATGAGATTAGTGCTGATGAGCTCGTTAAGGTTGCTACGGCTATAAAAGTTATTTTGGACAAATCAACGAGCAATGAATTATTTGCTTTACCCGAGGGAGTAAATAATGTTTTAGAGCTGGCTTTAGATAATGAAAAAATGACTCAGTATATTAAAAAAGTGGAGCAAACGCCCGAGTTTAGCCAGGCCCAAGAAGAAATGCTAGCTGATGAGAAGGTGGTTCAGTCTACAAAGACTAATAACATTAAAACTTTTTACTATAATCGTGGCAATTTATCTATTAATCAAGTTATTGAATTAGATAACGACGGCACTGGTCGTTACCTTCTTCAAAATTATGATGGTCGCTTCGACTGGATATATCAAAACGATGTGTATACCTTAAATAATCCTGAAGGTTTTTATGCTTATCAGACTACTGCTGATATTGAAATTGATGGTGAAACAAAGCGGGTTCGCCAAGAGGTTACTACTTATAAAGCAGAGCTAAAGATAATTGCGGCAACTGAAAATGGTTTTTTAGTCAAAGAAACTGAGTATAAAAATGTAGAGTACCCAGATGGTGAGTTAGAAAATTATCAACTCACTAACGAGTCTATCCTTAAAGTATTCACTCAAAATGAGCAAGTTGATTTTACCTTCGCGCAAACTCAAAACCCTATTGCATTGCCTGCACCGTATATTTTCGTTGATCAAGTATCTCTTGGTGCGATTACGTTAATGTTAAATGACGATGGAACAGGTGCTGTTTCAGAGCTTGGAAATACGCCTATTACTTGGCGAATGATAGAAGATAATAACAAACAGTCATTACATATCACACTGAGTGATTACGATAATGAAACAATACTATTTAGGCAATTAACAAGTGATGGTGATATTACAACGTTTGCTGCATTTAGTGAATTTGACGGAATTAAAAATGCGAGTGTAGGTACTGGCAGCATTATCGACGAATCAGAGACATTCAATATTGCAACAATCCCTGGAATATATAGCTACAACTTTGATGGTAAGAGTTTAGATGAGTTTTGGTTTGAGCTTTGGCCTGATGGCAAAGCTATTTCGATGAGTGTGTACGACAGCAATGAGGATGGGCAATTATCAGTTGCTGAAAGTCGAATTTATGCTGGTAACTGGCATCTTGATGATGACATTCTTACAATAACGCGAAACCTAAATGGACGAGATGATTGTTACTACGTTGAGCAAGATCCTAATTGCTGGTTGTGGAATACTCGGCAATGGAAGCTAATTGAACAGATCGAAGATACTATTTATGTAAATAACATGCATCAATTTACCTATAGCCAAGGTGAGGAACCAAGAGAGAAAACGTTCGATAATCGCAAGTTTAATCGAGCAACTGAGCGGCCTATTTCGTCTCCACTACCTGATGAAATTTTACAACAGATAGGCTATCAGCCCCCTGTTTCTTTGACTGGCCTAATTAGCCCTAATAACTACTTGGGTAAGCGTTTGTATTTTACAGATCATGATTATAAAGTGGAAGGCGAGCTTGGTTATTTTCAATTTGATGACAATAACTCATTTCAATATTATCAAGATAACAACCTATCAACAGGGACTTACCAGATATTTTCTGATAATCAATTAATATTACGCGATGGTTCATCATTAATGTATGGGGCTAATTATAGTTTATTAATTGGCTCGAGTAATGTGGTAATTGCTACTTTTGAAGAGCATATTTGGCCGCATTTTACTAGCGAAAACGATGCCAAAGAATACATGAGTATTGTTGCCGACAATAAACCAGTAAGTAACGTCGAACATTTAATCGGGCGCGATATATATATGGTTGACCGAGATCGAGATGATCAGTGGGTGGTTAGTTATTTGAAGTTTGATGAAGATAAAATCACAATTTATAGCGATGAAAGTTTCACAACCATTAATACAGAGCTTGATTACAGTGTTGATGACACAGGCATGATTAGCTTCCCTGATGATCAAAATACAATGTACTTATCGTTAGTGACTGATGAGTTTAATATTATTATTACTAATGATGTAGGAAATAGCAGTAAAGATTTTAACTATTTCTTATTTGATCAGCAAAAAGCAAAAGATTTTGTTAACAACACAAATGCATTAAGAGAAAGCGCACAGCGTTAACTCCACTTACAATCTTTTAGTTTTAACAAAAAGAAAGCGCGATAATTTTTATCGCGCTTTTATTCGTTTTAGTGGCCTGCAAAACTATTGTGAGCGATTTTATATAGCATAGAATGTTTTTGTTGGGGGGGAAATCCCTTAAAAGAGCTCGATATGAACCCGTAAGAGATTGTGCGGGGTAAACTCGTAAGAGAAACGCGGGATAAACCCGCTGCTACCAGAAAAATATTTAAAATTTTTTGAGAAAAAATAAAACAAATTACGTGTCTGTATATTCCTTATAGTTAATATTATTTTTATGGTAGTTAATTTTGCTTGAAACATAAAAAAGCCAAGGAATCGACATGAATAAGAGCGTGTTATTTGTATTGTGTGCATTGCTTACCGCTTGTGGTGGTAGTGACGATAACAAAAAAAATACTGAGCAACCTATACAAAGTTACACTATATCTACCGATGTGAAAGGTGAGGGGCAGCTACAACCTACAAGCCTTGTTTTAAAACAGGGTGAGAGTGGTACATTTGAATTGCAGCCCTCAGAAGGGTACAAAGTTGCTAATGTAGAAGGATGTAATGGTACATATAGTAATAATAATTACACCATTGAAAGCGCAACGCAATCATGCCAAGTTATCGCAACGTTTGACCCTAAAACTATTAATGTGACGCTTGAAAGTGACGCTTATATCTCACTTTATGCAGATAAAAATAAATATGTTTATGGTGATTCTGCAGTCATTAATTATGAATTAAGTCCTGGTTATTTATTAGATGAAATAACAGGTTGTAATGGTGTGTTGAGTAATGAGTTGTATAAAGTAGACACCCTCACAACTGACTGCCAAGTAAAAGCAACGACTCTGCCAACTAGCCAAGTCTTCAATAGTGAAGATGAAGAGCAAATAAATGTAACTGTTTTAAATGATCGGGGAAGCATTCTTCCTTCAAGTAAGGGGATTATTGAGCCCTCAAACCCAGAATTACCGGCCTTAAATAGCACGCTTGAGTTCGAACGTGACTTGCTCGCCGTTGATATTGCAACTGAAGCAGGGCAAACCATCGAGCTGCAAATAACCTATGAAAATACATTACCCGCACAGTTTACCTACCAAAAACTGATAGCACAGCAATGGCAAGCACTGGATCAAGACAATATAACGGTGAGTGATGACCGCCTAACACTTACATTAACCTTAACCGATGGTGGAGCGGGTGATAGCGATGGCGTGATTAATGGGGTGATCAAAGATCCTGGTGGCCCAGCTGTTATAAGAATGCACTCGGTGACAGTTAATCAGTCAATTGGCGGGGCTATAACGCCAGAGAGTCTAGCAGTGGCTCATGGTGATACGGCATTATTTACTATTTCAACTGATGCAGGTTATAGCATTGAAAGTGTAACAGGGTGTAACGGCAATTTAAATGGAACCAGTTATCAAACGGCAGCAATTACACAAAACTGTGAAATATCAGCAGAGTACTCACTTACGTCATTTTTAGTCACTGCTCAAGCGGGCGAAGGCGGGCAAATATCCCCACTTGAGCAGCTGGCTACTTATGGCGATACTGTAACTTTTACCGTTACAGCTGACGAGGGTCATAATATCGAATCAGTTCAAGGCTGTAATGGGTTGCTAACAGGTAATATATATACCACGGGTTTTATTACCGCTGAATGTGAGGTGCGCGCAACATTTGACCCTCAAACAGTATTAGTGACTGCACAGGCAGGCGCGGGTGGCAGTATTTCACCTATGAGCCAAGAGCTTAATATTGGGCAGCAAGCAAGCCTAATAGTGACACCAAATGAAGGCTACAGCATTGCCAATGTTACCGGCTGTAACGGCAGCTTAAATGGCAATACCTTCACCACAGGAGCAGTAACCTCAAACTGTGAGGTGCAAGCCAGTTTTAGTTTAAACAGCTATACAGTAAGCGCCAGTACGGGCGAAGGTGGTGCCATTAGCCCCGCAACACAAACCGTAAACCATGGTAGTAATGCGCAATTCACTGTAACAGCAAACGAAGGCCATAGTATTGACTCTGTCACAGGCTGTAACGGCAGCTTAAATGGCAATACTTACACCACAGGAGCAGTAACCGCAAATTGCCAAGTACAAGCCAGTTTTAGTATTAATAGCTACGCAGTAAGCGCCAGTGCAAGTGAAGGTGGTACGGTTAACCCAGCAACACAAAGTGTAAATCATGGTAGTAATGCACAAATTACTATTACGCCAAACAGTGGCTACAGTATTAATACTGTTACAGGGTGTAATGGTAGCTTAAGTGGTAATACCTACACCACAGGGGCGGTTACAGCCAATTGTAGTGTTATTTCAACATTTACAGATAACAGGCCTGACTATCAAGTCAGTATTTCAACAAGTGTTGGCGGTAGTGTTACAGCAAGTGAAATTCAAGTTAAAGAAGGTGAGCAAGCTAGTTTTGAGATAACTGCAAATGAAGGTTTCTTTATATTTAATGCTGATGGATGTGGTGGGCAATTAGCTGGTAATACATATACAACTGGCCCAATAAATAATGATTGTTCGGTAGCCGTTCAATTTAAAGAAAATACAAGCATTGCTGAAAATACAAAAATAATTTCACTTAACACACCTCAGCCAGATCTAATGGAAGTGGTGTGGTTAATTGAGGGTACAAACCTTACTGAGCAAGATATTGCAAGTGCAACACATCAAATTTACATTTCTGAGCAACCAATAGAAGATGTAACTCAAGTAACTATGGCAAAAGAAGTAAGTGGTGTGTTTACAACACAGTTAGAAAATTTAACAGCTAACACACAATATTATGTAAAAATTAAAACTCAAGTTGGTAGTGCGCAATTACTTTCATTGCAGGAATCGATTTTAACACCTAAACAGTCAGTGATAGAAACAGGTAGCACGCATTCGAGCGCTGAAAAACTGTTATTAGAGCCGACCGCTATTACATCAAACGCAATTACTTATCGCTTAAATGATAACAGTGAGCTACCAAAAGTTGGTGATATTCTATACTCGAATGATTTAGAAAAACTTAGCGAATTTAATTACCTACGCAAGGTTGTATCTACCCAGACAAACAATAATCAAGTAGAAGTAACAACAGAAAATGCGGGTATTTCAGATGTAGTACAAAGCGGCGAGTTTAATAGTAGCTTTACGTTATTTGAGCCCATTACATATGAGCCGCAAAATAGTACTAGCACCAATAATAGTATTCAAACCAACCAAAGAAAGCTCCAAGCAACCCAGTACAAAACCAATACGCAAGTTAAAGGGCAAGAGCTTGAACAGCGGATAATAATGAAAGATGCTGGTTTAATGGTAGTGCAAAAAGTAAATAAAAGTCACTCACCAGAAGTAAAGCAATACATAGAACAAAACGAAAAAATTCGTAGCTTACAACAGCCTCTGTCATTTAAAGACAAGTTATTAACTTTTATTGCGCCTAACCAGGCAGTTCAGGGGCAAACAACTCAAAGCACGCAGGTTAAGCACGGTATTATGATTTCAGGATTGCCAGAGCAGTTGAGTGGTAATTTTGATGATAAGTTTAGCTTTCAGAGTCATATTTTATTAGTTGAGCCTGAAAAATACTCTCTTAATAATATTACATGGTCGTTAACCCATTCAGATGTCGAAGATGATCTCGAAAATTTTGGCGCTAAAATAACAGCTAATTCTGACAAAAACACAGATTGGCCAATTTACTTTGAATGGCAACCTGAAAAATACCATGGCGTTACCAAAGGCAAAGCTTATACGGTATCAATTACGGTAGAAGTACTGGAACTCGACTGTAGTTTTAGTTGCAAAGAAGAAATTAACGTCGAATTTCCAATAGTCATTAATGAAATCACTAATGAGCTTGATGATGGTATTTCCATAAACTTACCAGCAAACCGTATTGGTAAAGTGGGGCAAAACCTGGAGTTAGACTTTTCTGCTGAAATAGCAAAGCAAAGTGATATAGATGATGATATTGCTATTACAGGCTATGAGGTTGTCGAGTTTAAAATTGGAGAGCAAAACTTTGAACTTCCTGAGTTTAAAAATGGTTTTTCTGATTCAAGTAGTAGTGTAAGTGATACGCTCAACTGGTATCCAACATCAGTACAGCATGAAGTATTTACTGAGTTATATGAACAACAAGGAGACATAGTACCGTTTGAGTTAACTGTTGCAGTTACCGCCAAAGACCTTCAATGCTCTCGCACACTTGATAGGTGTGAAGACGATACCGTAGAGGTTACTGTTGATTTATTTATTCAAAAAGATATCAACTTAGGCACTGGCTCCAAGCGAATCATGCTGTATGAAAATAACACTAAAACAGTTCAGTTAGGCTTTGATTACGAACTCGGTTTTGAGCCTCGTTTAGATATGGGCATAGAGCTACAAGGCGGTGAAATTGACAACGCAAGGCTTATGTTAGGAGGAAAGTTAGACTTTGATCTAGAGGCATTTGCCACGTTAGAAGGAAAATTTGAAAAAACCTACAAAACGGGTGATATGTCTAAAAAAGACGAAAGCAATCAGCCTATTTATGATAGAGAACCGCTTTATAAAAAAACCTACTATAAAGTTTACGCTTTAGGCTATGTGCCTGTAGTACAGCAGATTGATTTTGTTATAGATGCAGAAGCAACATTCAGCGCTGATGCGAGCATTGAATTTAAAAATGATTTTAGTTTTAGCAAATTTATTGAAATGGGGCTGGTATATGAAAACGGCCAATGGCGGAGAGTACAAAATGACGGCACAACGCAATCGCTTGAATTCACCACTAAAGTAGCCGCTAATGCTAACCTTAACGTGAAGCTAATCCCTAAGCTCAGCACAAAATTTTATAAAGTAGCAACCGCAGGTCTTGCCTTAGAACCCGCACTCAATACATCTTTAGGGGTCGAAGGTATTTTACAGGTTGATCATAATAGCCAAGAAGGTTTTTATAATTACCGTCTACATGATGCAACCGCGTCATACCATATAGCATTAACAGGCTGGGCTGATTTATCGGTTTGGGGTAAAACTTTGGTTAAATATCCTAAAGATGCAGAGCGTGCTTTAATTTGGGAGTACCCCGCGCAAGGTAATGTTGAACAATTACGTGCTGCCACTTTATTTAGTGTACCGACTATTGAATTAGGAATAGCACAGCACCAGGGGGCAATGGTAACGCTTGAGGCAACAACACAAGCGGGAAGAAGTGTTTTTTCAAGCAATAAAACCAATGAGTTTGTACCACTAAGCAATGCATGGCAAGTCTTTACCTTAAGTAATAATGGGCAAACCACTGCGCCATACCAATTAACTGAACCGCAAGCTGGGCTTACTGATTTTACGGGGCAGCTTGGTAATGTCTACACTATTTACTATGTTGGCCACGACAGTGTAATTGGTAAACTAGCTCGCAATTATCAGTCTATAGAAATTGACTACACGGACGAAGACGCCGATGGTATGCCACTTTACTGGGAACAACAGTATTGTATTAATGGGGCTAGCCCTGATTACCGTGGCGAGGCCGACATAGATAACGATGGTCTAAGTAACCTAGAAGAATTTGCCGCTGGTACGCAACCTAATACCTGCAATGGTTCAAACTCGAGCCAAGACAGTGATGGCGATGGTATGCCCGATGGTTGGGAGGTTAAATTTGGCCTAAACCCATTAGTTGACGATGCACAACAAGATTCAGACGGTGACGGTATTGTTAATATTGATGAATATCAAGCAGGCACAGACCCATCCCCTGTGCGCACTCAAATAACAGCCATTGAAATATTAGGGCAAACAAGTTTAGAGCATGGTGAAAGCGCTCAATTCAGTGCACAAGTTACATACAGTGATAATTCAACAGAGCAAGTGCAAGGGTTATGGCAACTTAATGAAGAATACACAGGTGTAACACTATCGCAAACAGGCTTGCTTACTACGCAAGCCTCAGAGCAAACACGTGTAATAACCCTATCTGTTGAGTTTTTAGGAAATAGTAGTACCTTGGCAGTCACACTAATACCAACGGTATCGCCAATAGATAATGTAGTTGACGGCTTTGACTATCCCCTTGGGAACAGAGGGTTAAATGAGCAACAACAGCCAGTTCCTTTTGCGGAACAAATAACGCAAGAGCTCAATCATGCTTACACTAAAACACAAGTCAATGATAATCACACTCGCACTACAAACAGCTCAACAGGTTGGCGAAATGCACAAGACACAGGGTCGTTCTTAGGTAATTATGGCGGCACATTATTTGGTGGTGTGCACCCAGGTGAAGATTGGAACACCACAAATGATGCTGGCGAACAAGTTTACGCTATCGCAAATGGTAAAGTAACGCACTTGCAGCCAACCTATCAAAGTGGTTATCAAACCGGTGGTTACACCATGATTATTGAGCACACCTTAACAGATGGTAGTAATGTGTATAGTTTATATACCCATATTACGGCACCAGCTCAAACAGATGGAACCTTGAGTGAAAATACCCAAGAATTTAGCGTGCAGATAGGTGATGCTGTTTCTCGTGGGCAGGTAATCGCAAGGCTTGCAAAAGGCATGACTGCACTTTCTCCTCATTTACACTTTGAACTACGTACAATTGCCCCAGGGAGTGACCTATACCCGCATGATAATGGCATAGGTTATTACAGCCACGATAAAGCTAAACATGCGGCAATGACTGCAGAGCAGATTGCGAGTGCTTATACTATTATGAAAAATGATGAAGGGCTGATAGACCCATCAGACTTTATCGACTTTAATCGCAGCGGTGTAACGGGTAAAGTAACGAATATTAGTGCCGAAACAGCGACAGGCGATGTGCTGCAATACGGCCAGCCGTTTACCCTCACTATTGAAGGTGAAAACCTACCACCTACAATAGCGGCAGCCGTGCATGATGCTAACTGTGAAACGATATACGCGGTCACGGCACAAAGCGCCAAGCTTGATTGTACGCCAAACAACAGTGGCGAATTATTTGTATATGTTAAACAACAATCGGGCGGTGTGTATTTACATGGTGCACAAGATTTATGGCTTAGCGTAGCTGCCTCCAATAACAACGTACTCGGTGTTGAGTTTGCCGACACTCACTTTGCCCAATGTGTACAAGCGCATGTGAGTAGCCAACAAGTGACTCGTTTGGCTGACTTAACCACGCTGGATTGCAGTAATAAAGGCATTGCATCGGTTGTTGAGCTGAGCTATATGACAGGGTTAACCAGCTTAAACTTAGCTAATAATAACCTTACAACTATTAACCTTGACGATAATTTAGCATTAAACAGTGCGGATTTACGTGGTAATCAGTTTGATGAGAGTGCTTTATTTTATATTGAAACTATTAATTGGATTACTTATTTAAAATATAAAGATGACCAAATACTGAGTTTGCAGCTCAATCATCAATTTGACGTAACAGAGCAAGGTGAAACTGATATTGCGGAAAATGTTTTATCTGAGAGGGTTTATAATAACTATCTTTATCAAGGGACCAGTAATGGAAAGCTTATAGTAAGTAATTATTCTACCCTCACAACTAAACGCTACTTACTAGAAGATATCGGCTTTGATCGCTTTAATACTCAAGTTGATAACCTTTATAACGACAAAAACCACTTGTATGTTGGAGTCCTTGAAAAATCAACACTAAATGGCTCTGATTATTTTAAGCGCTACGTGATTATTATGGATATCGATGAAAATGGAAAGCTTTTAAAAGTTAAAAATAAAGCGTTAATTCATGAAACAAATTCTATTGAAAATGCAAGGCCAGGATACGGAGTGGTATTTAAGAATGATATATTGGTAACCATATTTAAATCGGACATTATTGTTCTAGATTACAAAGAAGGGCAATTTATAAAACGATATAGAAAGTTTTTTTATGGTGGTTCAAAAAATCTTTGCGCTGTCGAAGACAGGTTGTTTGCAGGTGTTAATGGAAACCTGTCAGAAATAAAAATAAATGAATTTGATATAGAAGTTATAAACTCAGCCGGAAGGGTTAGTGCGCTTGAATGTATAAATAGTTTTATATTTACAGATAACGGAGTTTACAGTCCTGATTTAGAGTTAAAGTATCAATACACTTACCCTAAAAGTGCTGGGTTTTACAGTGTTTTCAATGAGGTACAATTTATAAATATTACTTATCAAAATGGACAGTGCTTTTTAAGAGAGGAGCTAATCGATTCTTTAACTCTTCAGAAGCGTATAAAAAACGTACCGCTAGAGAAAGCAAGCTCTGAATATAACTGTATGAGAAATTCAGGCTACTTTAATAAACTTGGCGATTATTTCTCAGCTCAAAGTAATAGCAGTACCTTATTAAATGATGAGTTAGATAATGTTTATGTATTAGGGGCAAGAGGTGGGCTAAGAAAAATTGGCGGGTTAGATGAAAACACAATATTTGCTCAATTTAATTCATCAATTTTAAGCATTGATACATCGAGTAATGAAATTGCTTTGCTAATTGATTTATCAGATACCATGGATAAGAAGTCTCGGTACTTTCGCTCTGTAGCTTCAAGTGATAATAATCTTATGCTTCAGTACGTTGTTCATAATCACGCATCGACAGTTAAAATTGCTGAATATGATTATACAACTCAAAGAAAACTCAAATCTAGCAGAATACTGCCTTCAGTTAGGTTTGCTGGTGATATCAATTATTGTGGAGAAAACAAAGTTTTTTATACGAGAACCTTAGGGGGTGGGGGGTCCTACAGCTCTGTTATTGTTCTGAATAAAGAAAACACAAGTATTTATAGTGGCTCAAGAAAAACTTTACTATGTATAGGTAATCAAGTTTTTGGATTTAGTTCAGCAGGTACAAACTTTTATTCATACCAGTTTTTTATGACTGAGGATGAAAAGCTTGAGTTAGAAAGAATAAATGAAGGTACCCAGCTAAATAGTTACATACCTATGTTTTATGAGAATAAAATTATTTTAAATCACACTGCTGGGGAGGTGGATTATTTATTAGGTGCCGATGGTAGTATTCGAGAAGCAACTATGGGTATCAACTTCCCATTAGAAATAAAGGCCGACATAATCAGGTATTATGATAAAAACGGTAATGTTGTAGTTGAATACCCTAACCCCAATGGTACGTATCCAACGGAGCCAATAGTTAATAACGATATATTATGGCTTGGCGACTATAACAAAGGGCTCTACATGTTTTCTCTTAGGTAGCCTTATTCTGTTATGGTCTGCATTGCATTGCATACATATGTATTTATGATTTTCCTTTTCATATCAAACTCAGTAAGAAAAGGTTCTTTTGATGGGTAACAATAGTAATGTTATAAAAATGATTTGGTAAGGACACTCTGCCTTTTCTGAGCCGATATGCATTGTTCATCTACTTTCCTTGTAGGTTAAATATTAATCGTAGCAGCGGGTTTACCCCGCGTCATTTATCTTAAAGCGAGAGGTAAACTCTTTAAAAGGACACGGGATAAACCCTTAAAAGGACGCGACGTAAAGTCGCTGCTACGTTTCGGGGGAAACTCGACACGGGATAACCCCTTAAAAGGACGCGACATAAAGTCGCTGCTACGTTTCGGGGTAAACTCGATGCGTGATAAACCCTTAAAAGGACGCGACATAAAGTCGCTGCTACGTTTCGGGGTAAACTCGACGCGGGATAACCCCTTAAAAGGACGCGACATAAAGTCGCTGCTACGTATGGAGGTGGGTCGTTTAATTTTTTGTTGTTTGTTGTTTGATGGTTGGTGCTTTATCGGGCTGCGCGATGAGTGACTCATCAGCAGAGATTGATGAAAATCAGTATGTATATCCTTATAAATGTACACATAAAGGAGAGGTTGAATATCATTCAATCACGGCACGTGAGCCTTTAAGTAAAGCGTTTTTAGCTAAAATGCATTGCATGAGGGCTTTGAGCTAGACCCTAATAGTTGCGTGCCTTTGGAGGCAATACCAGGCGCTAAGAATAAGTAATTCGTCTCAACGATTTAGTAACGCCATTAAGGCAGATAAAAATATTTTAAATTTATGAGAAAAATTTAACTGCTATTCGTGCCTATCATTGTTGTGATTTCTTCGTAGAATTTATTTAGCTATAAATAATAATTATCAAGGAATTACATGAATTTACAGTTTGAATCGCCTAAAGTTAAAGCACCAATTATATTCGCGTTAAGTCTTCTTCTATCTGCATGTGGTGGGGGGGGGCAGCGATGACCCACAAACTACAAAATCTGATGCAGATAAACAGCCAGATAAAGTAGAAGCGTCGCGCTTAGTGTGGGAAAAATTATTACCAACAACAAGCTTTGCTTATTACTCGTCACTGGCACTCAGTGCTGATGAGCAAACAATTTATATAGGCACAGCTAAGAATGTGCGCAATGACCCCGCAGGCAGTGATTTGATGGTAGCTTATAACCGCAATGGCAGTGAAAAGTGGCGTTACACTTTGCCTAATGGTGAAGAAGTGCGTTCAAGCCCTGTTGTACATAATGAAAATATTTATTTCACTGTTGATAAGCGAGTAGGTGAGTTTGAAAAAGCATATCGCGATTTAGTAGCTCTAAATAGTAGCGGCGAGCAAATGTGGCGTCAACGCGTATCAGATTATGCTTTGCAAACGAGCTCTGGTTTAACTAAGGTTACGGCTTATAAAGAGCAGGTGATATATACGGGGTTAGATATCCGCGCTTTTAATGCGCAAACGGGTGAGAGCTTGTTTGAGCGCTTATGTAACTGTGCAGAGCGACAAGACCGATTTGTAAATGGAGCGGTAAATCACAATGGAGAATTGGTATTTTATGATGAAGGCCGCGTACTTAAGCTTGATTTAAATAGTTATGAGTTAGTTGGCGAATTCAAAGATATAGACACCTTTGAAGGTGACTTGGTTTACTCTACTCCAGCTATTGATTCTAACAATAATATTTACTTTGGATCTGATGCTGGAATTTTATACAGCTTTGATGATAATTTGGATCTTCGCTGGCAGTTTGAATTACCAAACCCACAGGTGTTCAATACGCCTCATATTCGTTCATCAGTTGCGATAGATGAGTCACGCGGCAGTATTTATTTTGGTACTAATAATAATGACGATAGTGAAATTTATGCGCTTGAACTCAATTCAAAAGCAATTAAATGGCAAACCAAAATTACAGGTAACGTGAACGTATCACCGGCAGTTGGCGACAATGGTAATATTTATTTCGCTACAGGAAATGATTTAATACATGTTTATACCTCTAATGGTGAACTTGCATGGCAATATGATCTAAAGGCCAGTGTTACTTGGTCATCTCCAGCAATTGATAGTCAAGGTATCTTGTATATTGGCACTATTTCAGAGGGAGACCGTAACGATGTAAATGCAACAGGTAAGCTTGTGGCTATTCAAACCGACAGCATAGGTTTAATGCCTAATACTTGGTCTAAAATTCACCGGGATAATCAAAATAGTGGCGTGGCTAAGTAAACCCCTATTTGTGGTTGTCAGGATGGTTATGTTACTGCCCTGGTTGGGCCTGAAAAAAATGGCTCAATCAGGGTATATAGCAAGGTTCTTTATTGCAAGACTACATTAATCCTATTGCTAGCTTTTCATTTACGATTTTTAGTCTTTCAATGGTACGTGTATAACGAATACTCTTTTCACCTAGGCTTTGACGAAACCCTTCGGCGGCATGCTCAAGATGAATTTTAGCTGGTTGCCACTCTTGTAATTCTATTAGAGTTCGTGCTAAAGCTGTTTGAACTAATGCACTACGGTATGAAATTTCAGGATACAAAGTAAGGGTCTGCTTTAGCGTCTCATTTAAGATTTTTTTGGCTTTTACTTGATTGCCCATTTCAGAGTAAGCTAATCCTAAATTTCTTGCTGAGGTCAGAGTGTTTGTATGCACTTTGCCGTACATTAACGTATTTGATTCAAGTGATTCGTTATAAGCATTAATAGCTTCTTCAAAACGCTTCTGATAACCATAGGCATTGCCTAAGTAGCTATAGCCGTAAGCATAATCTATGTGTTTTTTGCCATAGCGTCCTTCTACCATGGCAATGGCCTGTTTATGTAGTGGTATAGCATTTTTGTACTCACCTAAGCGTGAAAAGTTATTGCCCATTTCGTTAAGAGTTAGTGCTAAGGTCGGGTGATCTTTTGGGTATACTTTGACTTGAACTTTATATATATTTTCAAGCAAAATTTTTGCTGCATTAAAATCTTCATTGGCTGAATAAGCACTTTGTAATGTAAATAAAGCATTTAGGTATTCAGCGGAGTTTTTTACAAAGTGCTGTTCGCTAAATTTTACTGCTAGTTTTGCTTCAGCTAATTGTTCTGCTAGCTTTCCTTGCTCTTGGAATATGGCGGTGCGTTTGTTTTTTATTTCAATGACTGCTGTGTAAAGTTTATGCTCAATAGCTAATTGCTCGGCTATTTGCAATTTAGCAAGTGCCTGCTCATATTGATCGCTGTAAAAAAGAATATTGGCAAGGCTATTAAAGTATTGAACTGAGCTTTTCGCAGTGAGGCGTTCTTTCGCTACTGAGTCTAGTGCTTGCTGGGCTAATTCTATCTCCGATTTTTGGATGTAAATTTGTGCTTTAATAAGTGCTTGTTCAGTATTGAAAGCTGTATTGTTATTTAACTCGAGCAGTTCAAGTGCGCTCGTATATTCACCAACACCTCTGAGCGCTTTTGCTAAAAATAATGCGATTTTGGGCTGTGATTGCAGTAAATCATCTTCATTACTAAGGCGCTGTTTGGCGCCGAGTAGTAAGTCTTGTGCACTGATCTGATGTCCATCGTATGCGGCTGGATCTGCAGACTCAAATACATCAATCAAAAAACTTGCTACGTATTCAGTGGTCTCTCTTTCTTGTTTTAAATGTATATTTTTTTGCCATAATGCATTGGTAAATAAGAGCGATGCAACACAAAAGCTTATACCAAGTACGGCGGTAAGTGGGTTACGTTGAATAAACTTTTTACATCGATATAGATGATTCTTGTTGAGACTAACAGGCTCTACATTTAAATATCGTTTAATATCGGTGCTAAGTTCAAGTGCACTAGCGTAACGAGTCGCCTGTGGAGCTGATGAGTGTTCAATAATGCTTTGTAGCTCATAGCAGCTTTCCTTTAAGGTATTTGCTAATATTTTTCCTAAACTATATACATCACTTTGGGTCGTAAGAGCTTGGCCTGCAAGTTGTTCTGGGCTGGCATATTCTTGACTTAAAGCCTTGATATATTCATTAACAACGAAGTCAGTTTGCTCATTATTTATCGTACGAGCAACACCAAAATCAACGAGTTTTGGCTCACCTTGTTTGTTAACAAGTATATTGGATGGTTTTAAATCTGCATGGATTACACGGTTCTGGTGAGCATAGCTGACGGCATCACACACTTTACAGAATAAAAGTAGTCGCTGTTTAGTATTTAAGTTTTGCTCTTGGCAATAACTTAAAAAGGTCGTACCTTCTATGTATTCCATTACCATATACATGCCAAACTCACATTCGCCAGCATCCAGTACGCCTGCTATATTTGGATGGTTTAGCTTTGCTAGATATTGCGCTTCACGGGTTAGGTTTTGCGGGCCATGCAATACAGTAATGGTGGGGTAGACGATTTTTATTGCAACTTTTTGCTCAAACTTCCCGTCATTTCGGCGAGCTAAATAAACAACGCCCATACCTCCAGAGCCTATTAATGCCTCTAATGTGAAGTGGCTAATGTGCTTACCTATTAAACTTTCTATTTTTTTATTTTCATTTAAAAGTTCTGTTGAATGGCTTATTGATTGATGAAACTGTGTTTGTTGTAAGTTTTTATTGTGAGCTAAGATAAGTTGTTTGGTTTCGTTGAGCATGTCATTACTTATATTTTTTATACCATCCAGCCCTTCCATTAAGTTGTTTGGGTGCTCTTTAAGTAAGTATTCAAATAGACTAAGCGAGTCGCTAAATTTCATTATTCTTCTTCTTTTATTTGTTAATATTCTATGTGCATTCTTAAAAACGCTTTAGCAGCATCTAATTCGCGATAAATAGTAGCAAGTGAGACCTTGAATTGTTTAGCTAGCACTTTAGTATCTAGGCCCAAAAAGTAATGTTGAGAGAATATTTGAGCTTTTTGCGGATGATTTTTTTCTAGATGATTTAGGGCGCTATCTAATGCTAAAAAATCCTCTTGGTGTTTTAGTTGATCGTTTTGTTGCTGGATTTTTTCTGCGTTAGGAGTGCGTTTGAGAGTTTGAAACTTGCGAATTTCATCGCGTAAAATATTACGGATAAATACACTTAAATAAGTATTAAATTGTGTTTGGTGATTAATGCTTTGTTGTGGCGGGATTAATTCAATAAGTGACTGATGTAGTAGCGATCCAGTATGCGGTAAGTGCTGCAATACATAGGTTGAATCGATTTCATTACGGTAACCTTCTAAATGTACATGACAAACTTGTTTCAGGTGGTAGTAAAGCCGAGCTTTAAGTTCATCAGCACTTTGCGGGCAACCATTTTGCCAGCCATTGATTAGATCTTCTAATGATGCCTGCATCGATCTTCCTTATTTCGATATTTCAATTAATAAGGTACATTTGCGGGACTTTAATTACAAGTGTTAACTTAATGTTCGTTAATCAATTCTCTCAGCTGTGAGGGAGTCGTCCCAGTCCAGCGTTTAAATGCGCGGCGAAAGTTAGTTAAGTCGCTAAAGTTAAGTTCGCCTGCTAGGGTTTCGTTACTTTGCGCTAAAGTGGCGATATTAAACACCGCGGTTTGGCGATTGATACAATCTTGCAAGGCGCTAAAACGAGTATGATGTTGTTTTAGTTTTCGCTTAAAAGTGGCGGGGCTCATAGCGAAATGCTGGGCAACTGTTTCGAGGTTTTGTTGTGGTTGAGCGCCAATATGATTGCGCACTAATTGCAGCCAAGGCGCAGCGGGTAAAGGGTGCTGCTTTATGGTTGCTAATGATTGCTGCAGCAGGCTCGGACAGCTATCTATTAAGTGTTTGTTATAAAGTTCATCACTAATACTGACCATAAATAATTGTTGTGAAAACTTGCAGTTGGCTTGTAGGTTAGTTTGATATTGCTCTATGTGTGAGGGCTGCGCATAGGGAAACGAAAAACATAAATCACTGTTATTACCTATTCGCCATTTACATGTTGCAGCGATAAAACTGGCAAATAATTCGCAGCAAAATTGTTCTACGGCTGCATTTATTGCTCCGAAGCTGAGGTTGATAATGAAGTAATGTCGGCCTTGATGGTATTTATGTTCGGCATTAAATAAGTTAAAGCCATGCAAAGGAGTGCGTGTGAGTAGTTTTTGCAGTGTGCGTAAACTTTCTGCTTGAGAAAATGCGCTATATAACGGATTGTGATTAAGTAGTTTTCGCCCTAGTAAAAAACTGAGTTGGTGTTGATTATCAAATTGACGACAGTTTTCTTGTAATCGATAAAATTGCTCAACACTGATCGAAGCCGTTCCAGCTGCAAAATCTTGATAAAATAATCGAGTTCCTTTGAGTAACTTATCAGGGTGTACCCCTCGGTGTTTGGCTAAATCAACTAATTGCGCTGCCCATGACTGTAAACCTTGATAAGGAGAGTCGATATAACTGCTGTTACTAAGGCTTGCACTCACGCAGTATGTCCATGTAAGTTTTTGTTCGTTAGTAATTTTTGATGCAATTGACTGAGTAAACCAGAGGTCGAATCACGGTGCGTTGCGGCTACTAAACTGGTGTGTACTTTTTGTTTGTAGCTCACTGCTTTGTCGCTGCTATTAAACGAAAACGCTTCTAAAGCACTGACTAACGATACGCTTAGCTGCTCTGCGACAGCGAGTTCGGTATTGGGCAACATGACAATAAAGCAATCACTGGCGTAACGGCAGACTAAATCTTGTTCACGTACATTCAAGGTGATCACTTGAGCAAACTCTTGTAACAGCTTATCGCCTTCTGCATCACCAAATTGACGATTAAACCGATCAAACTGAGCAATATCTAACATCAGTAATGAAAATCCATGCAGGCTATGGTGGAGCAAATTTAGCTCGCGGCTGATCTGGCTTTTCATATAATCGGCGCTAGCTAGTCCGCTGATAGCATCACTGAGTTGATGCTCTCGATAAAAGCGCTCGCGATTACGTAATTGTTGATTAATGGTCATTTGCTCTTGGTGCCAATGATACAAAGCCATGGTCATTAAAATCATCCCAAATGGTGCAGGAATGGATTCAATAGTACTGAGCCATGCTTGTTCATTGCTGTAATATACAAATTCATCAATAAAATCGAGGGTCATCGATAGATTCATAATCGCAAGGCCTGAGAATAATAAGTTAGTTACTCGTCCCTTTGGCCTACTTAATAGAATAAAAAAGATCCACAGCAGGGTCATGGCAGTAATACCGCCTTCGCCACCTACATCAAACCAATCGATCTGGCTATGGCCTTTATAGTGACCGTAGCTAAGTGTCAGGGTTAATACGCTGGTTAACATCACCACTAAGATAAGCAGTAATGAGCGATGTAATTTTAAAAACGATAAATTCATTGTCAGCTCAATAGGTATATTTGATAGGCAGAATAAGCAAACAGCTTAAACACCACTAGGGTCAGATTAGCTCACAGTGATGACATATTTTTTACGTTGGCAACTTTTCAAACGGATTATTGTTGATTTTTGAATTAAAAAACCATAAAAACAGGGGGTCAAATCAGCTCATTTTGCCGTATTTAACTACTTAAAATGCCCTTACAATGGCTAATTATCAAGGACGTAACGGGTACTGACATATTTCTTTCATGATTGCCCCTTAGGGTGTTGCTGCGAGCCAAGCATGGCCAAGTAAACAATCAAAATCATTAGCAGCAACCAAGAGAACAATTATGAACCCTTTTATCAAATCGAGTATTGCATTAGCGTGTTGTGGTATTTTATATGCGACCCCAGCCTTAGCGGATGGTCGTGTGCAAGGTCGCATCACTGATGCCAGCCAAAGTGTGTATTTTGGCGGCGCGAAAGTATCGGTTAAAGAGTTAAACTTAAATACGGTAAGTAACCGCGATGGTTCTTTTTCATTTAATAAGTTGCCAGCGGGTGATTACACCCTAGTGGTTGATTACATTGGTGCCCCCTCGGTAGAACAAAAAATTACGGTGGTTGATTCACAAGTTTTTACACAACAAATTATAATTGGTGAGCAACAAGAAGCCATCGACAATATCATTGTTTATGGCCAAAGTGCTGGCCAAGCAGGCGCAATTAACCGCCAAAAAAACGCAACTAATTTAAAATCGGTAGTCAGTGCAGACTCGATTGGCCAGTTCCCTGATCAAAACGCAGCAGAAGCATTACAGCGTTTACCGGGTATTTTTATCGCTCGCGACCAAGGTGAAGGGCGATTTGTTGGTATTCGCGGTATTGATCCAAATTTAAACAACGTTACGGTTAATGGCTTAAATGTGCCGTCGCCTGAGGCCGGTGTTCGCTCTGTGGCGATGGATGTATTGCCAAGTGAACTAATTCAAAGTTTAGAAGTAAGTAAAACTGTTACCCCAGACATGGATGCCAGTGCTATTGGTGGCTCTATCGAAGTAAAAAGCTTAAGTGCCTTTGATAAAGCAGGTGAAAGCTATAGTTTTACTGCACAGGGCTCATATAACGAATTAGAGTCAAAAACTAGCCCGAAGCTTTCAGGTAGTTACACTAATGTTTATGAGCTTGATGGTGGTCTTGATCTAGGTGTAGCAACAGCTATTTCGTGGTTTAAGCGTGATTTTGGTTCACGTAATATGGAGACCGACGGTGGTTGGAGTGAATTTGATGTTGAAGATGCAGCAACTGGCGACAAGGTCTCATTATTTGGCGCTGAAGAAATTGAGCAACGCCAGTATCAAATTACCCGTGAGCGTTTAGGTGCAGCACTTAATTTAGATTTACACAGCGGCGCCACTGATAAATATTATTTACGCACACTATATAGTGACTTTTCTGATGATGAGTATCGCCAACGTAATGAGTATAAGTTTAGCGATGGCAAACTATTAGATAGCAACGAGAGCGGTGCAAACTTTAGTGGTGCAGAAATGGACCGCGATACCAAAGACCGTTATGAAGAACAAAGTATTCTTTCACTGGTGCTTGGTGGTGAAAATCAATTAGATAATTGGTTTGTTGAATATAATGTTGGTTATTCTAAATCAGAAGAAAAAGAGCCAAACCGCTTAGATGTGACCTTCGCTGGTAAAGATATTGATATGGGCTACATTGCGCGCGTTGATACTCCATTATTAAGCCAATCGACTAATGCCCACGATTTAAGCCTGTTTGAGATGGATAAAATTGAAGCGGCCAATAACCTTAGTGAAGACGAAGAGCTTAGCTTTAAACTCGACTTCAGCCGTGATTTTGTGTGGCAAAATAATAATGGTGAATTTAAGTTTGGTTTCAAACATCAAAATCGCGAAAAGCGTAATGATGTAAAGGTTGCTATTTATGATGGCGACTTTTTAGATGCTCTTGGTAGCGACTTTGTCGCGCCTGCACCTGACTTTGATTTGGGAAGTTTTGGACCGGGCCTTGATCGCGGCGCGATTCAAGCCTTTGTGAGAAAAAATAAAGAGGCGTTTGCTTTCAATAGTAATGAGTCACAAGTTGAATCTGATGGTCAAAGTTATGTAAGTAATGAAGATATTACCGCCGCTTATGCGATGGTTAGCATGGATATTGATAAGTTACATGTTGTCGCGGGCGTGCGTTATGAAGGTACTAGGTTTGAAACGCAAGGTAACCAAGTTGACTTAGTAGTCGATAAAGTAAGTGATACAGAAACTGTTACCACAACGCCTTGGCAAGTAAGTAAAGATTATGACTACTTTTTACCAAGCTTAAATTTACGCTATAACATCAGCGATAAACTAGTGACCCGTTTTGCTTACACCAATACTATCGCGCGGCCAACCTTTGGCGATTCGGCCGCTTACCAATTAATTGAAACTGAAACAGTTGAAGATGAAGGCGTAATGGTTACAGAGCGTAAAGCTGAAGTCGGTAATCCAGCTCTCGACCCTTATGAATCAATGAACTTAGACGCATCAATCGAATATTACCCAGGTTCCATTGGGGTGTTATCTGCTGGTGTTTTCTATAAAGACATCGACAACTTTATTATTCAACAAGAAGTACAAGATAACGGTGATTGGGATGGTTTTGACGAAGTAGTGCAAATGGTTAATGGCGGTAAAGCGTCATTAACGGGGATCGAGCTAAACTGGAACAAAACCTTTAAATCAGGATTTGTGCTTGGTGCAAACGGAACCTTTATTGATGCGGATGAAAAATTACCAAATCAAGCAGACACAGTGGCAAATATCATTGTGGGCTTTGAAAATCATGCTATTAGCACTCGTTTAAGCGCATCATATAAGAGTGAGAGTTTCCAGTTTGATGATGCTGATATGGCGGTTTATGAAGATAGCCACATGCAATTGGATTTCAGCAGTAAATATTACTTAAACGATAATATGAACGTGTATTTCAATGCCACCAACCTAACAGATGAACCAATGTACTTGTACCACGGCGAAAAACGTTACAACTACCAGTACGAATCTTACGGTCGTACATTTGAGCTAGGTTTTACGTTTTCTTCTTTGTAAGGTGAACATATGAGCCTGCTTAACAGTAGGCTCATTGTTGAGGGTATTATGATTAATAAAACTATTTTGTATATTGCACTAACCGCATGTTTAGCAACGGTTGGTTGCACAGCTCAAAGTAACAAACAAAGCAGTACTGACGTCGCAAGTACCAGTAAAAAAGCCTCCGACAAGATTGAGTTTTTAGCTTTTGGTGATGGTGGTTATCATGTTGACTATCCAAAAACTAAACACATAACCAACCCTAAAAACAAGCAACAGTTTATAGCCGCAGAGCTTGCTGATTGGTTAGAAGATTATCGCCCTCGCGATGAATTTGACCATGCACCAATATATATTTATCCAGGCACTGAGATTGCTACAGAGCAAGGGGGCGCTCAGGCTGTGGGGATCGCAATGGCAAAATTGTGTGAAACAAAAGCGTGCCAATTTGCTATTCAGCTCGGTGATAACGTATACCCTGATGGTGCCGATGCTAATGATGGTAAAGACGACCAAAAACGTTTACACGACTTAGTGTATGCGCCGCTTGAGCCATTATTTAAAGCTGAGCCTAATTTAGTGGTGTATTCCGCATTAGGTAATCATGATTGGAAAAGCTCGCGCAAAGGCGTAGCGGTACAAACGCAATGGATGGCAGAGCAAGCGAACTTTCACCTAGACGAAAAAGGCTACTATAGCTACAAAATAGGTGAGCCGGGTAACGATGTAGAGTTTTTTGTACTCGATACCAATATGTTACTGGCAGGGCAAAGTTATTATGATGTGCCGCTAAACCCAGATGGCAGCGAAGCAGATGAGCAACAATCAATACGTGATGGCCGCGCAGATCTTGAAGTACACGACCCCCATGAAGGGCCACAAAATGATGAAGACCTAGCTCAGCTTATATGGCTTGAACAAGGCATTGCAAACTCGACTGCTAAATGGAAACTGGTTTATGGGCATCATATTTTATGGTCAATTGGGGGCACTAAATATAGTGAAGGCCACGTACTGCGTAAATTACTAATGCCAACTCTTTGCAAATATGCAGATGGTTATATTGCCGGCCACGAGCATGACTTAGAGTTACTAACCGATGATTGCTCAAAGTTTGATACCGGTAATAGCGTTGGCAAATTGCCGCTGATCATTTCTGGCGCTGCGTCTAAAATGCGTGGTAAACATACCCCGTTTGCACAGTTTCAAGAACGCCAATATCCTGAATATGATTTGCTTTGGTCAAAAAGCTTTGTATGGGGGTTTAGTCATATCAGTTTGGATAATCAAGCCAATAAGCTTGATGTGAGCTTTTATACCACGCCACGAGATTTAACGGGCAGTATTATTGATGAAGGTAGTTTTAGTTTTTCTAAACGCACTCGATAAACTTATATTTTGCATAAAAACCAGTGTAACTACGCTGGTTTTTTGTTGTTTTAATGTGTAAAACTGTGCATTTTTATTGCATATTTGTACATTTATTTACGGTTACGTAAATATTTGTAAGTTGAGGTAATGCTTTGTAAATCATGGAATTATTGCTTTTGTTAATGGTCAAATTTAAACTATTAACAATAAGGAATTGATTACATGCGTGGCCCGTTATTTAAAACTGCACTAACAACCTCTTTACTTGCAACCCTTACTGCGTGCTCTGGCGATGACTCAAGCTCGAGTAAAAGTGGTTATATCCAATTATACAATGGCTCTTATAATAGCCCGTACACCCGTTTATTTATCGAAGATGCTGAGCGCTCAGGCACTGATTTTGGTGGCGTTACCACTCGTCATAATTACAGTACTAATAACTATGATGTGAGCTTTAAGTACCTTGATGCAAACGACAGCTATATAACGATCAGTGAAAAAGCAGTTTCGGTAAAAGACGACATGACCCAATTATGGGTGATGAATGGCGATTTTTCAGAGCCAACATTCAGTGAGTTAAGTGTACCAACCGGCAGTGATGAAGGGGCTATTAATTTAGGCTTCTTTAATATTGCCGGAGAAGACATTAGTTTTGATGTGTATTTAGCAAATGATGATGGCTTATTTGAAACCGCTGAGTTAATTGCATCACCACGGTATTTAAACGAACTGGCACTGCAAAGCTTTGATGAAGGATATTACACACTGTATTTAACTCAAAGCGGCAGTACTGATGTGCTATTTGAGTCTGCTTCGATTTACCTAAATGATGATGCCAGTTATGTTGCGATGATCAGATCAAGTTACGCCACTGAAGAACATGGTATTACGCTAGATCTCGTTACTTCAAGCAATACCGTAACCACGCTCAAACATCAAAATGCCCAAGGGCAATTGCGTTTTATCAATACTATTGATGATTACCCGCAAACTAGCTTTAGTGCAACGCGGGGGAGCGCAAGCAGCACTTCGCAAGTAACCGCTAATGACAGCTACTCAAACTACATTGAGCTTGCTCCAAACAGTTACAGTATTGCTATGTTAGATGAGCAAGGAAATGCAATTGTTGATAACTTTTTACTAACCCTTGAGCGCGAGCAAAGTAATGTTGGTGTTTTTTATAAAGATAAAGATTACGGCCCGCGAATGATGACAGTAAAAGAAACCTTAACGCCAAGTAGCTACAGTCATAAGGTGACAGTCGTTAACTTAATTGATAGTTACGCGGGGCAAAATATTACTGACGTTGATGTGGTATTTACCCTCAATGGTGAAACCGTAGATGATGCTAAAAATATTATTGATGGCATCGATCAGTATGATCAAGAAGATCAGGTTGTCGATAATGAAATTTACACCACTTATGTGCTTTATGAAGATAATGGCCAGCAAATTGTACTCATGCAACAAGGCGATATGGACTTTAGCCAAGAAGGTAACTACATATTAATTCTTGAGCATGATGAAACAACCAGCACTGGCTATAAAATGACGCTAGAGCGAACGGTTACTGATTCGGTAGAGTAATCTTACTTTAATTTCAGCCTCGTAATAGCGAGGCTGAGATTTTTGGGTATATTTTCAATACACTTTACGTTATAAGGGAATATTAAAAGCAGTCAAGGATTGAAAAATGGACGATGTTTTAGGGCTCATAGTCATTTTATCGTTAGTTGTAGTCGCAGGCTCTATTGCCGGTTTTATTGCTTTAACGCAAATAAGTACGTTAAAGCAAGATATTGCGATGTTAAAAAAACAACTGCGTGGAGTCATGGTAGACAATACCGGGCAGCATCAAGTGTCGCTAGACATTGCTGCTAATATAACTGAGCCGCAAGTAGATCATCCGTTTACGCTAGAACAATCATCCCAAGCTGAGGCAACTTTACATCAGCAACCATCGGTAAAAAAATACGTAAACACCGCACCGAGTATAATAACAACTTCTCGCCCGAAACAAGCTTCTCCCTCAGTTATTGATATTTTCTTTAGTAAATTAAAAACACAGTTCCAAGAAAATTGGATGACCTGGATTGGCGGCGTCGCGCTGGCCTTTGGTGGTATATTTTTAGCAAAATACAGTCTTGATGCCGGCTTATTATCACCAAGCTTACGACTCACCTTAGGGGGCTTATTTGGTGTCGCATTAATTGCCGGTGCCGAGTATTTACATAGAAAAGGTATTGTCTTCGAAGGCTTTAATAATTACGTGCCTGCAGCACTTGCAGGTGGCGGGTTTATTAGCTGCTTTGCATTAACGTTATTAGCTTATTCAAGCTATGCCATGTTAAGCCCAACCGTGGCGTTTGTGATGCTGGCAGTAATTGCACTGGCCGCAAGCTCTATGGCGCTGAGTTTAGGGCCTTTATTGGCCGTGCTTGGCATAGTTGGCGCTTACAGCGTGCCGATTTGGGTTAATACTGGCAGTGGTAATTTAGCTGCTTTACTGATGTACATTGGCTTTATCACTTTTGCTGCGGTATTAGTGGCGCAAAAGGTAAAACGTAATTGGCTGTGGTATTTACTATGGGCTGGGCATATTGGCTGGTATTGGGTGGCACTGAGTGTAATCAATACGCAGCAATATTGGATTGTTGGTGGTTTTGCACTGCTCTCTATTATTGGTTTAATTGCCATAGCTCGATTAGGTTTAACTTTGCGTTTATTAGAATATCGCCCACATAGTTTACAGCGATTATTAAAATTACAGCCGGATCATCCGTTATTGTTAGCGATAGTAATTCCTTTATTGCTGGCGATAATGACAGAGGCGGTGAGCTTACAATGGCAAATAGTGATGGTGTGTTTAATCGTCATGCTGTTATTTTTAGTGCTGCAAAATAGTCGTTGGGATCTTTGGCAAGGTGTGGCGTTAGTGGTTGCGATGTTATTAGTCTTTAGCCAACAACGTTATAGTGTCGATAGCAATGATCATTTGTTTGTATTTAGGGAAATGTATGGCGTAGGGTTATTACTTGCGGTTGGGCTTTGTCTATACGGGCTTTATTTTGGCGCGCGTTACTATAAACGTTTAACGTTTCATTTAGTGGCTGCGTTTAGTGTGTTTACCTTGATTGCAACGCTCTATACCATAATACCCGAGCAAGGCTTAGGCGTTGCGTATCCGCTATGGACTGTATTTTTGCTAGTTACGAGTGGTGTATTAATTAAACGCGCACAAACAGCTCACACTCAATGGCAGCAGTTTAGTTATTGGGTTGGCGCTAATGCTAATATAACTCTTTGTTTAACTATGTTATTAGCCGATAGCGGGTTAACCCTCGCACTGGCTGCTCAAGTGTTGGTTATTAGCTATCTGGTGAAACGCCATGATGTGCCTATGCCGCATTGGCCTATTAAAGTGCTGGTGGCTGTGGTGCTGGCAAGGCTAACCTTTGCACCGTGGACGGCACATTATTTTGATCTAACCATATTTTCAATGCATTGGAGCGCAATTGTGTATCCATCAGCGGTTGGGTTATTTTGGTTTGCCGCAAAACAGTGGCAACAAACAGATATGAAAATTTGGCTCGAAGGGGCTGCATTACATTGCTTAGCATTATTTATCACCACCGAGACCAGCTATCAACTAGTCGGGCATTATCCACAGCTTACTTCTTTAAGCTTTTATGAGCAGGTATTACTCAGTTGTAATTGGTTAGCACTTGGCTGCGTTTATTTGCATCGGTCACGCAGCGCAGGGCAACTGGGTAAACTTTATCGCATTGCAGGGCTTGCACTTGCGGGACTCGCTGGCTTGTTGTTGATAAGTACAGCATTATATGAAAATCCACTATTTATACGCCTTTACGTTGGTGAAATGCCATTATTTAATTGGCTGTTATTAACCTGGCTCGTACCAAGTATTCTTACACTGTGGTTGGCTAAATTAGTTAAACCACTTAATGCTAAGTTTAGTCAAATAGTTCTGGGTGCATCAGGCTTATTAGCAGTGTTAGCTATCAACACATTGATCCGCCAATATTGGCAAGGCGGGTTCATTTATCTTGATAAAGCGACCAGTGACGCCGAGCTATACAGCTATTCGATCATTTGGTTATTACTTGGCGCGTTGGTGGTCATTACCGGGCATTTAAAACAACAGTTGCTACTACAAAAAGTCGGCTTAGGCATTCTCGGCGCGGTTATCGTGAAGGTATTCTTAATTGATATGGCAAGCCTGACGGGCTTGCTCAAAGCTGTATCATTTATTGGTTTAGGCCTGTCGCTCGTTGGCCTAAGCTGGCTGTTTCAAAAGCTCAGGAGTAAAGCACCAGCGGGGTAATTTAACTCAAGCAGTACACCCAATAAGATTGTTGGGTGTACTTAGTTATGTTGTTTAACGCCAATCTGTTCTAACCTTTTGCCTAGCACCTAGCACCTAGCACCTAGCACCTTTCCCTTCACGTACTATGGTTTAGCAGTGCTTTTAATTTCCCTGGCTTGATTGGTTTAGACAAGTAATGAATATCAGCGGCTTTAGTCGCTTGTTTTAGCTCTACGTCGCGTACTGCGGTGATTAAAATTGCCGGTACGTTGGTTTGCCAAATTTCCCGCAGGGCTTTAATTAATGTAATACCATCGTGTTCATGGCCTAACTGATAATCCATTAATATCACATCCGGTGCGCTGTGTTCATTTGCGTATGCGAGTACGCCTTCAACTTGATCAAACAACTGATAATTAGCTTGCCACTTTTGTAATAAACTGGCCATGGCGTTTAGGTTTTCAGGGTCGTCATCAACGGCAACGATATTCATTGCAGAGCGCTCTTCAAACAAGCTATTGGTAACGTGTTTTTGCTGAACAAATTGGCTTTCGCCATAAGGGACTTCAATACTAAAGCAGCTACCTCTTTGCGGGGTTGAGCGCACATCTAAGCGAATCGACAGTAAATCTACCATACGCTTTACTACGCTAAGGCCAAGGCCAACGCCTTTATTGTCAGAGGCCTCTACGCGGTAGAAGTCGTTAAATATTTTTGCTTGCTCTACCTCGCTAATGCCAGGGCCGGTGTCCCACACTTCAATGCGCAGGTGATGTTTGCGTTTACGACACGCTACTAATACTTTGCCCGTATTGGTGTATTTAACTGCATTTGATACTAAGTTCTGCACAATTCGCCGTAGATAGGTGATATCACTGTGGACAATATGCTGTCCGCTGCGCACTGTGAGCTTGAGGCCTTTTTCGCTTGTTAAAATGGCGTATTCATTACGCAGTGGTGCGAGGATATCATCAATACTAAAGTGGCGAGGGGTGGGGGTCATCGCACCTTGTTCAAGTTTGGCAATTTCTAATAGGGCTGACATTAAATGCACTGTTGAATCGAGGCTGGCACCGAGCTTTTCGAAGTTATTGATATTATTATCAGCGAGGGATTTTTCATCTATCGCAGCAAGGTATAAGCGGGCGGCGTTGAGCGGTTGCAAAATATCGTGACTTGCTAAAGCTAAAAAGCGGGTTTTACTGTCATTGGCTTGCTCTGCTTCTCGTTTTGCTAAAGTGAGTGCTTGCTCTGTTTGTACGCGGCTTTCTATTTGTGCTTCGAGATCTTTATTGATAGTTCGAATTTCTTGGGTACGCGCTTCAATACGATTTTCCAAATCCATATTCACTTCTTCAAGTGCATTTTGTGTGGCAATGTGAGTGGTAATATCTGAAAAGCTAGTAACAAAGCCGCCATCAGGCAGTGGGTTACCGGTCATTTCGTACACTAGGCCGTTACGACGGTGACGGATAAAGTGATGCGAACTACCATTTTTTAAATGTTGTACGCGCTTTTCTACTTGGCGTTCTATTTCACCAGGGCCACATTCGCCGCGCTCCGCATTGTAACGAATAATTTGCTCAATCGGTTGACCTACTTCTAAAAATCCTTCGGGGTAATTAAACATCTCTGCGTAGCGCTTATTCCACGCAACAAGATTAAGCTCTTTATCAACAACTGAAATACCATGACTGAGATTCTCTAAAGAGGTGAACAACAGGTTTTGGTTAAACTGTAGTGCTTGCGTTGTTTCATCAAAAAAGTTAACCACTTCTTCAAATGCCATTCGCTTGCCCGACGCTACAGTGTGGATCAAAGCTTGCGCTGAAGAGGCGCCTAATACACCGGTCAAGGCGCGTTCGCAGTAAGCTATAAACTCAGGATCGGGGTGAGTGTTATTTTCTCCTAGTTGGTGAGTCAGTGAAAAATGCGTCAATACTTGTTGGCTACGCTGGACTCCTAAAAAGGTTTGTAACAGTACTTTAAAATCGTATACCGTGGCTTTCACGTTTTTGTTTAAACGTCTTGCAAGTACTGCTTGCTCCTTGGGATTAACGAATGCTGCTGCTTGAATTTTATCAATTAACCGCTCATCAGCTCCCAGTGAAAAACTAATATAACAGCCAATATTGGCAAATAAAGCGATCAGTGTGCCGCGGGTAATAAGGGTTTGTTGTAGTTCGGTGTCAAGTGTATTACCTGCATCTAAAATAGGTAACATTAGAAATAATATCCAACAAATTAACCCCGCTAATAAACCAGCATAAACACCGTAGGCATGGCCTTTGCGCCAGTATAGGCCGCCCACAATGGCGGGTAATAATTGCGTTACCAAAGAAAATGCAACTAACCCCATGCTGGCTAGTGCTTTGCCATGACCAAACCATTGCTGATAAAAATACGATAAGATCAAAATACCGGCGATGGTAAAACGCCTTACCAGTAATATTTGTGGCTTATAACTGCTGGTGATCAGGTTGCGTTTGAATTTACGTCGCAGCATTAGCGGTAATACCACATCGTTTGAGATCATGGTACTCAGGGTCAAAGTGGCAACCACAATCATCGCAGTCGCTGCGGATATTCCGCCAATAAATACAAAGGTGGTAAGTAATACATTGTCATTCATTAATGGCAGCGCCAATACAAAACTATCAGGGGAGAAGCTATTGCCGATCTGTGGATGAATAGCTGCGGTGGCTATTGGTAAAATCATTGCTGCCGTCAGTAGTAAATAAAGTGGAAATGCCCAACGAGCGGTAAATAGGTGACGTTTGTCTTGGTTATCAACCACTGTAACGTGAAATTGTCTTGGCAAACAGATGATTGCAGCAGCGGCCATCAGTGATTGACCAATAAAGTTAAAGCTTAAAAAGTTAAAGTTATTCCAATGTTGCCATAAAGATTCTTTTATTTGTTCTTCATTAGCACTGGGTAAATTATACAAGGTGTACACTGCCAAAGCCGCTACTGCTACTAATGCCAGTAGTTTGATCATTGATTCAAATGCGACTGCCAACATTAATCCTGAACGGTATTCGGTTACATCAACTTTACGGGTGCCAAAAAATATTGCGAACATAGCCATGATCAGGGTGGCAGAAAGCGCGACCATTGATCCCGATATTTTATTGTCACTTTGCAGTAGTAAGAAGCTATTGCTCAGTGCTTTTAATTGCAAGGCGATATAAGGAATGGTTGCTAGTAGCGCAATCATAGTCACCATAATGGCAGTGGTTTGACGTTTGCCATAACGGGCAGAGATAAAATCGGCAATGGTGGTGATATTTTGTTTTTTACTCACCAGTACCAGTTTGCGCAAAAATCCTTGTCCGAAAAAAAACAATAGTGCAGGGCCAAGTAGAATGGGTAAATAGCTCCAACTACTGGTAGCCGCAGTACCAACAGAGCCGTAATAAGTCCACGAAGTACAGTAAATACCCAGCGAAAAGGAGTAAACAAAAGGGTGATGGCTAATTCGTTTTGCCAGCGGTGTGGTTTTATCGCCCCAGTTTGCTAGCCAAAACAATATGCCAATGTACGCTAAAGCGACAAAAATTAGTGCAGCAGTCATGTTTTTATTCAATTTTTATTATGTTATTGCACACCATACCAGAAGTTTTCACTATTTTGAGCTGTCAATTTTTGTGAGTATTCTTAAAATAAACATATTTATTTGATATATATAAGGAATTTAATGTTTTGTTGATATATTAGACTAATGTCGCAAGTGTGCAATATAGCTTAGGTGAATAGTTAAAATCACCGAGTGGAAATACTTAACATTATGATAAAAAACGCTTTTTACTTTTTTGTAACAAGCGCCGCATTGCAGTTTACGTAAACGTTAATCTGTTGTTACGACTATGGTCTCAATTCAATATTGTTCAGGCATTGCTAAGTTTATAACCGAGAATAAATCGAACACATCACTTTTTACAGATGTTAAAGAGGAAATAAAAATGGCTTTTAAAGATGAAGAACAAGCAAAAGCTTATTGGGCGGAAAACATTTCACTGCTGTTTAAATTATTAGCAGTTTGGTTTGTCGTGTCGTTTGGCTTTGGCATAATACTGGTTGATGTACTTAATGAAGTGCGTTTTTTTGGGTTTAAACTTGGCTTCTGGTTCTCCCAGCAAGGCGCGATTTACACCTTTGTTGCTTTGATTTTTGTGTACGTTTTCAAAATGAATACGTTAGATAAAAAATACGGCGTAGACGAATAGGAGCTAAGCAATGGATGTTCAAACACTCACGTTTATAATTGTCGGGTTGAGCTTCGCGCTTTATATCGGCATTGCAATTTGGGCCCGAGCTGGTTCAACAAAAGAGTTTTATGTAGCAGGTGGTGGGGTTCCGCCTCTGGCTAATGGTATGGCAACAGCCGCAGACTGGATGAGTGCAGCGTCATTTATTTCAATGGCGGGTATCATCTCTTTTGCAGGGTATGATGGCGGCGTTTACTTAATGGGGTGGACAGGTGGCTATGTACTACTTGCTATGTGTTTAGCACCTTACTTACGTAAATTCGGCAAGTTTACTGTGCCAGATTTTATCGGTGACCGTTACTATTCACGCACCGCGCGTTTAGTGGCAATCTTATGTGCCATCTTCATTTGTTTTACATACATTGCAGGGCAAATGCGCGGTGTAGGGGTTGTATTCTCACGTTTCTTAGAAGTTGAAATTGAAACTGGCGTTTACATTGGTATGGTTATCGTATTCTTTTATGCGGTACTCGGTGGTATGAAGGGCATTACTTATACCCAAGTTGCACAGTACTGTGTACTGGTATTTGCTTACCTTGTTCCTGCCATCTTTATCTCTATGATGATGACGGGTCACTTCTTCCCACAAACAGGCTTTGGCGCGACATTAATTGGCAGCGATGGTGTATACGTACTTGATAAACTGGACGGTTTAAGTGCTGAACTTGGCTTTGCACAATACACTGAAGGCTCTAAGAGCATGATTGATGTGTTTGCTATTACTGGTGCCTTAATGGTGGGTACTGCCGGTCTTCCTCATGTAATTGTACGCTTTTTCACTGTACCTCGCGTTAAAGATACGCGTATTTCAGCGGCATGGACTTTAGTATTCATTGCGATAGTTTACACAACCGCGCCAGCCGTTGCGGCATTTGCCCGCGTAAACATGATTGATACCATAAATGGTAAAGACGGAAGTGGTACTGAATACGCTGAAGCACCAGTATGGGTAAAAAATTGGGAAAGAACGGGCTTAATCACTTTTAATGATAAAAATGGTGATGGCAAAATGTTCTACACAGCAGGTAAGATCAGTGATCCAAATAGCGCTAACGAAGTTAACGTTGACCGCGACATCATGGTACTTGCTAACCCTGAAATTGCTAACTTACCAGCATGGGTCGTGGCACTTGTGGCCGCCGGTGGTATTGCTGCTGCATTATCAACAACCGCAGGCTTATTATTAGTTATTTCGACTTCGGTATCGCATGATTTGCTTAAGCGGACCTTAAAACCAGACATTAGCGATAAACAAGAGTTACTCGCAGCGAGGTTGGCAGCCATGGTTGCGATTGTTATCTCCGCTTACTTTGGTATTAATCCGCCTGGATTCGTGGCGTCGGTAGTGGCATTTGCATTCGGCTTGGCCGCAGCAAGTTTCTTCCCGGCGATCATTATGGGTATCTTCTCTAAGAAGATGAATAAAGAAGGTGCGGTTCTAGGTATGGTTACAGGTATTACCTTTACTGCAGCATATATCATCTTCTTCAAGTTTATCAGCCCAGAACTAAATAGCCCTGAGCATTGGTTCTTAGGTATTTCACCGGAAGGTATTGGTTTAGTAGGTATGATTATTAATTTCTCAGTTGCAGCAATCGTACTTAAATTTACTGCCGATACACCGCTTGAAATTCAAGAAATGGTTGAAAGCATTCGTAATCCTAAAGGTTCTAGTGAAGCTCACGCTCACTAATAACGCTGATACTCTATTAATTAATATTGATAGATCCAAAAGCCCGACTTAAGTCGGGCTTTTTATTTACCGTTGATAGCAGTACAGTGATTGTACGATTGTTTTTTGCGAGTAGACAAATGAATAATGAGCAACAGGAAGTAGCCCAGTTTGTGCTAGCACAAACTCCTTTTAGTCACCTTAATAGCAGTGCTACGGATTATTTTGTAAAGCACCTAGATGTTATTTATCTGACTCGTGAAAACCAAACACAATGGCTGCAATCAGAATCACCTAAACTGTTTTTAATTCGTTCTGGTTTGTATGACTTAGTGGATGCTAAAGGTGATGTGATCACACGGTTAGCGCAAGGAGAGTATTTTGGTTTTCCTTCGTTATTAACCGGAGAAGCAATTCAAAATCATTTAGCAGTGCAAAAAGAGGGCATTGTTTATATGCTCAACCAAGATGCTTTCGACTACTTGCGCCGTGAATATAAAACGTTTGAGCAGTATTTTGTGCGCGCGCATGCAAATCGGCTGCTTTCTTCACATTATAAAAGCCAAAACGATAGTTGGTCTGAACGTAAAATATCTGAACTGATGTCACGTAAAGCGGTCACATTATCGCCCGATGCAAGTATTCGTCAAGCAGCTAAAAAAATGAAAGAGCACGGCGTGTCTTCGATTATGGTGACAGAATTTGAACGCTTAGTTGGTGTGGTTACAGATCGCGATTTACGTAACCGAGTATTGGCAGATGAAATCGATCCCAAACAAGCGGTTAGCATTATCATGAGTGTCAAACCCAAGTTTATTTTTGAAAATAACCGTGTTTTTTCAGCTCTGCATTTAATGCTCAAACATAACATTCATCATTTACCAGTGTTGGATGAACACCATAAAGCGTTGGGTATGATCACCAGCACAGACTTATTACGTCAGCAAAAGAGCGACCCCGTACAATTGATTGGCCGTATTTATAAAGCTCGCAGTGTCGCCGATTTAAAGCGTTATGCGGCAGAAGTACCAGAATTACTGCGTAGTTTTTCTCATAATATTGATGATATATCTTTAATAGGTAAATTACTCAGTGGCTTAACTGATGCGTTAACCTCACGACTAATATATTTATTCCAAGAAGATAACGGTGCCGCTCCTACTAGCTTTAGTTTTATTTGTTTTGGCTCTCAAGCGCGTGAAGAGCAAACCTTACATTCTGATCAAGATAACGGCTTATTACTACCTGATGACTTAAGCGAGCAACATCAAGATTACTATCGCCGCATGGGGGAGTTTGTTTGCGAACAGTTGGTTGAGTGCGGTATTAAACGCTGCCCAGGTAATATTATGGCAAGCAGCGAATTATGCAGAATGAGTATATCGGATTGGTGTGAGCGCTTTTTTAACTGGATCAAAAGCCCGACACCTGAAGCAATGCTCAACTGTAAAATATTTTTTGATTTACGTTTTATTGAAGGCTCAACGGCACTTTACACTGCATTTTGTGAGCAACTAACCCGAATTTCTCGCAACGAATTATTTTACGCCGCAATGGCAACGGATATTAAATCGAATTCTGTGCCGATAGGGTTATTTAATCAATTCAAGTTAGAAAAAGATGCTAAGCAACATAGATACATTGATTTGAAAAAGCGTGGTGTGGTTATCATCAATGACATTGTGCGCTTGTATGCGTTAAAAGCAGGGATCCGCAGAGCGAACACCCAAGAGCGCTTAGATGCATTGCTGAAACACTCATTGTTAAGTAATCACGATGTATATAATTTGAAAGACTGCTGGCGATTTTTAACTCAATTACGTTTACGTACACAAATAAATGAAGAAGGACTACCGAGTAACTGTATTAATCCAGATAAGTTAAACTCGCTAGAGCGCCATCAATTAAAAGAAGCGTTTTATTTACTCAAGCTCGCACAACAAGCTGCGGCATTTAAGTTTGCTCGTGGAAGTTTATAAATATGTGTTTTGCTATGAATAAGGTGACAAGCTAAGTGGTTAAACGTTGGTTGAGTCGTTATTTAGCACGTAAGCGATTACTTGCTCAAAACGCACTAGTACAGCGCTATATAGTGATTGATTTAGAGTTGACTGGACTGGATCCAAAACTGCATGAAATCGTCTCGATTGCGTGGGTGTTGATAGAAAAGCAATGCATTAAATTGAGCCAAGCTCAGCACGCCATAAATAAAGAAGTGCTGCGCCTTGAGCAAAGTCCTGTTTATCATGGAATTGCCCAGCAAGATGTCGCTAATGGAAAAAGCTTAGCGGCTATTTTAGCTAAGCTAAGCGCTCATTTTTCGGATGCTATTTTGGTGTTTCATAATGCTACTTTAGATTGGGGATTTTTAAAGCAGGCATTTCAAGCACATAATATTGATGTGCAGCCTTTATTGATTATTGATACTTTTCAGATTGAAAAAAAGCGCCTGCACCAACAAGGCCATGAAATAGGCTTAGACGATTTAACTCTCAGTGCCTGCAGGGCGCGGTATGAGCTACCTCATTATGGTTGCCATCATGCACTTACCGATGCCATGGCTACCGCTGAATTACTGTTAGCACAATGCCATCAAATTAGCCGTGGCAATGAACTAAAGTTGGCTGAGTTGGTTTAAACCTAACGCTGATTAATTACACTCTACCGTTCTCATTATTATTAATATATATCCTAGCTGAACAACTGTTTTAATTGTTAACTATATCGCGCCGTAAGTATTAATTTTTATTCTTAAAAACAGGCTTTTATCGTAATCTTTTTAGGTACTTTATTTGCTATTGTAGAGCACTAACATTTACTTTCTCGTTTGGTTTTTATCTATGAAAAATAATTTACTGCCATCTTTAGCTGGCGTTTTAGTGAGCTTGTTCGCCGTATGGTGGTTACATGGGTTTTTATTGGTTGACCGCTGTTTAGATAGTGGTGGGGCTATTAATCATAAAACAAACTTATGCGTGGGCGCAAACGAGCAAATAATAGAACTTGCTACACCGTCAGGTATGTTAGTTATTTATGGTGTGGTGATTATGGCTTTGTCGCTATCAGTCAGTGTACTGCTGAAAAAGCTAGGTAAGCGCTAAGTTTTGAATTGAAGAGCGAACACGGCAGTTCGCTCTTAACTTTGAATGCTAACTGATAAAGCTCGCTGGCATTTTCACAGCAATTAAGCTGCCTTTAACACAGATCACGTTGTTCGCTGATAGCGTGATGTCGACAATCACTTTGTTGGGTTTTACTTCAATGAAGCTACCTATTAGCTGCAGCTCTACCCCCATTGGAGTCGGCGCTAAAAAGTTAACATTTAAAGCCCCTGTAACAAAACGAAATGCAGGTTGAGTCCCCATCTCTCGCTCTGCATATCGATAAGCTATAGCAGCGGCACTGCCTGTACCATGGCAGTCAATCAGGGACGCAAGCAGCCCACCATAAACAAAGCCAGGGATTGCTGTATGGCAAGGTTGCGGCGTAAAGTGGGCGATAGTTTTATCGATATTGCCTTGATTTTGCTCATCCTGATACCAATAACTTTTTAATTGGTGACCCTGCTCATTGTTTTTGCCACAGCCATAACAATGGCTGAGCTCATCGGGGTAATAATCTTGAAAGGCTATATTGTTCATTAAAACTCCTAGTTCTAATTGGGTTATCCGATGACTCGTTGATCATCAATCACTTTGCCATCATCAGCTAAGCTGCCTAGCTCGACCAACTCAACACTGCCATTTAATTTTGTGTATTGTTTTAAGTTATCTAGCAATACGCCGATGAGTTCCAGTTTAGTTAGCTCTGATTGGTCTTGATCGTATTCACACAATAGCTGCATTTTGTCTTGATGATCTTGTAGCTTGACCACTAAGCGCATTTTCTTTATCCCCTTAACACTGAGCCTAATTCGCTCTATTTGTTGAGGATGAACAAACATACCTTTTATTTTCGTGGTTTGATCGGCTCTACCTAACCAACCTTGAATGCGCATGTTAGTCCGACCACACGCACTTTGCCCTGGCTTGATAGCCGATAAGTCACCGGTTGCAAAACGGATTAACGGATAATCAGTATTGAAACTTGTAATAACCACTTCACCAATCTCACCATCTGCGACTGGAGTGAGGCTGCCTGGGCGCACAATTTCGACAATTAAATCTTCAGCGATAATTAACCCATCGTCAGCAATGGTTTCATAGCCAATTAAGCCTACATCGGCACTTGCGTAAGCCTGTAAGGTGTTGATACCTTGTTGTTTAAATAACTCGCGCAGTTCATGAGATAATGCTTCTCCAGTCACCAGTGCTTTTTTGAGGCTGCTAACGTCACGTTTAGTTGCCTGCGCTTTATCCAGTAATATTTTTAAAAAAGAGGGAGTGCCACAATAACCTTGCGGGTGTAAATCTTCTATTACGTCAAGTTGTTGATCTGTTTGCCCTGGGCCTGCGGGTATAACCACACAGCCACACGCACGCGCCCCTGAATCAAGAATAAAACCGCCAGGAGTCAAATGGTATGACAAACAATTTTGTACTAACTCACCTGCTCTAAACCCCGCAGCATAAAAGGCTTGGCCCATTCGCCACCAATCTTGCTGGCAATTTTCAGGGTCATAAATAGGCCCCGGTGATTGAAAAATTCGATTTATATGGCCACTTTTAGATGCGAGACCGCCAAGCGGAGGCTGTTGCTTTTGTATGTCTAAAAGGTCTGATTTTCTGGTGATCGGCAAAGTCGCTAGTTGTGAGCGAGTAGTGATATTCGTGGCATCAATGTTCGCTAATATAGCCTGATAATAGGGGCTGTTATTTTTTGCATAGGTAATAAAGTCAGCTAAACGGGACAATAAATTTTGTTCTCTGGTTTCAGAGTGTTGATGTTCATTGGCATGATAAAAATGGCTCATAATAGCTCCAGTAACATAGAAAAAGTAGAGAGATAGATAGGTTGATTACAACCAGCGTTTGCGACGTTTATATGACTTAAGATCTTTAAAGCTTTTACGTTCTTCGTTACCTCCACCGAGGTAAAACTCTTTTACATCTTCGTTGTTTAAAAGCTGCTCTTGTGTGCCATCTAATACAACTTTCCCTGATTCAATGATGTAACCATAATTAGCCGCTCTCAGTGCATAGTTGGCATTTTGTTCTACCAACAGCATAGTAATACCTTGATCTTGGTTAATCTTTTTTATGATTCCGAACACTTCTTTAACCAATAATGGCGATAACCCCATCGATGGCTCATCGAGGCAAATCATCTTTGGACGTGCCATTAATGCACGGCCAATTGCCAGCATTTGTTGTTCGCCACCTGATAAATACCCAGCTAAGCCTGTGCGTTCTTTTAAGCGAGGGAAATAGTGGTACACCATTTCAATGTCTTGATTTATTTGTGCGTCTTTGCGGGTAAAGGCGCCGAGTTTTAAGTTTTCTAGAGAGGTCATATCTTCGATGATACGACGCCCTTCCATAACCTGAAACAATCCACTGCGCACCACATCTTCGGCATTTTTATTGTCTATTCGTTCGCCCATAAAGGTAATGTCGCCTTTAGTGACTTCGCCATTTTCAGTTTTTAATAAGCCAGAAATGGCTTTTAAGGTGGTTGATTTTCCTGCGCCATTTGGCCCAAGTAGGGTGACTATTTCACCCTCTGGCACATCTAAACTAACACCACGTAAAACTTGGATGACTTCATCGTAAACAACTTCAATATTGTTAACGCTTAGAATTGGTGATGCAGGTTGTATTTTTATAGCTGCTTGTGACATAGCTAACTCCGTGAAAAATTAATAATTTATCAGCGGATGAAAATAACGAGATGCTTCATCCGCTGCTATGTTTAACGAGCTATTAAAAACCTAACCACGCATCACGGCGCTCAATGGTTACCAGTGATAACTCTTCAACGACGACATTGCCTTCGTTATAGTTGCCTTTGTAAATGTAAACTTGGTTAGTGCCTCGGTGATCTTGTTCACTCCAGTTGCCCGCAAGGCATACGCCTTCAAGTCCTGCTGGTACCCAATCTTTACGGGCATACATGGCTTTTTTAATATTTTCACCGGTTATTCCGCCGTTATCTTTTGCCCATTCCATAGCCTCTTTCATAAAGAATGTTGAGCACACGCCACGAATGTAATGATGAACACGCTCTTCTTGGCCTGAAGGGTCTGATTGTTTTGAAATCTCCCTAACGAGTTTCATGCCAGGTACTTGATCAGTCCAAAACGGCGTCATAGCTGGAAATACATAATCTTTAATGCCTTCGCCCGCAGCTTGGAATATTTTTTTATCGCCCCCCCATATATTCGACATAAACTGAATATCGGTACCAACGGTGTTACATGATTTAACTAAAGACAATACTGAACCACCTAGATTGCCTATATATCCGTAATTTGAGCCTGAGCTTTTTAAGCTTAAACATTGCGCTTTAAAATCACCTGGTTTCATCGAAATAACAACCGCAGGCTGTACATCAAAGCCTAATTCGGTGGCGTACTCTGCACAGGCTTCTTTCGGTGCATTAGGGAAGGGGTGATTTGCACCAATATGAGTAAACTTAGGTTTGCCTTTGCCCCCCTTTTTTTGCCAGTCCTCAGCTGCCCACTGGACTAAACCGCGGCACGCATCTGAATAGGATGCGCCGTAAAAAAAGTTATAAGGAGCTGGTTTCTTTGTATGTGGGTTTTTACCCATAGGATCCGTTAAGTGGCCAGAGTAAGACGCTGAAAATACTGGTAGTTTATCTTTGGCTACAAATGAGATCAGTGCTTCGGTATCAGCGGTGCCCCAGCCTTGCATGGCAACCATGTTTTTACGCGAATGCCACTTTTTATAAGCGGCAATCGCTTGCGGCACTTTGTAAGCGTAATCAATTGTTTCATATTCGAGTTTAGTGCCATTGATGCCACCATTTTCGTTAATGTAAGCTAGGGAATCACGCACGCCGTCAGCGTAATTTTTACCAACAAAAGCTGTCGGGCCACTCATATCAGCTAGATGACCAACAAAGACTGAGTCTTCAGCGAATGTTTGTTTGCTGGTGCACAGCGCGCTTACTATTAATAGAGACGTTAATTTTGCCTTATGATTGTGCATAACTATTTCCTTTTTCTTTTTATGGCTAGATTGCCAATTATTTACGCATTAATGATGCTCATGTGTGTTGTATATGCTTAAGTTAGTGTCTATTGATTAGTACGAGAACGGGTAAAACTTCCAATAGTTTTTAATTTGTGCCCAGCGGTGTGCCATGCCTTGCGGCTCAAAAATAAGGAATAAGATAATCACTAAGCCAATGGCCATTTCTTTGATATAGGCCAGGCCATCAACCACCATAGGAATATTGCCCCAGTCGGTCATCTTCATTAAACCAACGCCGCTTTCGAGCACTTCAGGTAAAAACACCATAAATACCACACCCATTAAGGTGCCTTTAATTGAACCCAAGCCGCCGATGATGATCATGGCTAAAAATTGAATCGACATAAATAAGGTGAAGCCTTCGGCAGAAACATAGCCTAAGTAATGGGCATATAAGGCACCGCCAATACCGGCATAAAAAGACGATATACCAAAAGAGAGTAAGCGATATTTATTGAGCTTGATGCCCATGATCTCAGCTGATAGATAATGGTCACGTACTGCAACAAAGGCGCGACCATCACGACTGCGCATCAGATTACAGCCCCAAATATACATAATAACTAAGGCTGCTAAGGCGATATAAAAGAAGCTTTCATCGCTATTAAAAACAAAGCCAAATATACTAATTGGGTCGGCAGATGAGCCGGCAGAACCACCAGAAAACCAGTCAGCACGGGCAAAGAAGTCTTCTAAAATAAACTGCGCAGCCAGTGTGGCTATAGCTAAGTACAAGCCTTTAATTCTTGAGGCCGGTAAACCAAACATCATGCCTACAGCCATTGTTAAAAAACCAGCCAGTGGAATACACAGCAATACAGGAATACCAAAGGAGATATTGAGCCATGCTGATGCAAAAGCACCAAAGCCAAAAAATGCGCCATGACCTAATGAAATTTGTCCGGTGTAACCGACCAAAATATTGAGCCCTAGTGCGGCTATCCCTAAATATGAAATTTGAATAAATAGGGTTAAGTAATATGCATCGACTAAGTATGGCGCTGCACATAATAGGGCAATTGCGAAAATTGCCACATTTTTGATGGTTGTTGTTTCAAAAATTGTATTATCTTGTTTATAACTGGTGCGGAAATCGCCGCAGGGTCTCATGGTTAAACTCGACATAATAAACTCCTAAAATTTACCTTTATCTGCACTTGTTAGGCGCTATTGATGCACCTAAATCGGCTTGTTTAAATACGTTCAATATCTTTTGTGCCGAACAAACCGTATGGTTTGAACCAAAGGATGACGAGCAACACGTAAAATGGTGCGATGTCATACATATTGCCAACATGCAGATATTGGCTGTCGAAAAACTCAGCGACATTCTCTAATACACCAATGATCAAACCACCGACAATAGCGCCGATGATAGAATCTAAACCGCCAAGAATAACTGCAGGGAAAACTTTGATACCAATTAATGACAGTGAATTTGAAACCCCGTTTACCATGCCAATAACAATTCCAGCTGTGGCTGAAACCGTAGCAGCAATACCCCAGCTCATAGCAAAAACTTGTTTTACCGAAATACCTAAGCTTTGTGCAATCTGTTGATCAAAGGCTGTGGCTCGCATTGCTAAACCGTATTTTGAATGTTTAAAGAATAGATAGAAGGCAACCATAATTATTAAGGCGATTACGGTGCTCATTAAGTAAGCGGCTTCAATGTTCAAGCCAAATATTTGGATGCTATTAGTGGTAAATACTTGCGGGTAACTTTGCGCTGAAACACCAAAAATCCATTTCATCAAGGCTTGAAAAAAGATTGATAAGCCAATGGTGATCATGATCACTGAGATAATAGGTTCACCTATCATCGGGCGTAAAACAATCATTTGCAGCAGCACACCAAAGATTGCCATAAAGGCCATTGTCAGTAAAAAGCCCACTACAAAAGGCAGCTCTAAATAAATCAGTACTGCCCAGCATACCCAGGCACCCACTAATAAAAACTCACCTTGGGCAAAGTTTACAATTTGCGTTGATTTGTACACTAATACAAAGCACATCCCAACGACGCCATAGAGTAAGCCGACAATTAAACCATTGACGATTAGTTGAATTAGCAATTCAAAATTCATGAGACTCTCCGTGTTATGTTGATAGTGTTATCAGCAGCCGTGCAGGCTGTTTCGATCAGCGAAGTGACTTTAAGCTGGGTTTGAATACGGGTTTTAGTACCATCTTGAAATACCACCATGGTATCAATATCAACATTTTCCTTGTTGTCATAAATGGATGAAATAATGTCGCCATATTTATCCGCAATAACACTACGGCGAACTTTACGGGTTCGTGTTAATTCGCCATCATCGGCATCAAGTTCTTTGTAAAGTAATAAAAATTTATGGATTTTTTGTGATTCAGGAAGTGACTCATTGACGCGCATTATTTCTTCGCCAATTTTTTCGTACACTTCAGGCAGGGTTGATAAGTTGGTGTAGTTGGTAAACGACAGCCCTTGTTGCTCAGCCCATTTCGCAACAATACTAAAACGAATACAAATGATGGCTGATAGATAAGGCTTTGCTTTACCTAAAATAACGGCTTCGCCAATAAATGAAGAAAACTTAAGTTTGTTTTCTATATATTGAGGAGAATATTGTGCGCCGTCGCTGGTGCAAGCGAGATCTTTGATCCGATCAATCACCACTAAATGGCCAGACGGTTTAAAGTAACCGGCATCACCTGTTTGCATCCAGCCGTCAATCACGTCTTCATCATAGGCTTGTTGATTATTAAGGTAGCCACTAAACATTCCGACTGTTTTAGCAATAACTTCGCCAATACCGGCTTTATCGGGATTAATGACTTTAATTTGTGCATTATCAAACGCGACGCCAACACTGTCGTAGTCAACATCGGCTTCATGATGGATGGTGTAAGCTCCGCACATTTCTGTTTGGCCGTAGAGTTGGCGTAAAGGCACACCAATGGTTTGGAAAAACTTAAAGGTGTCAGGCCCCATCGCAGCTCCGCCGGTGGCAGCCGATTTTAAGAATGAAAAACCGAGTCGATCACGAAGTGCTTTTAGCAGTAGAATTTCAGCTAGCCATGATTTTTTGCCTGTTACTTGGCTTTGCTCAGCCAGCTTCATGGCAAAATTAAATAGCTTTCTTTTAAAAGGTGTTGAATCCATCATACGGGTTTGTACGTCAGCTAAAATGCCTTCCCATACCCGTGGTGCTAATAGTACAAAGCTGGGGCCAATTTCTCGTAGGTCAGCCATGAGTGTTTCTTGTTCTTCAACAAAATTTACAATTTGACGGGCGATCAGTGCTTGGCCAATTGCATAGACTTGCTCCATGATCCAAGGTAAGGGCAATACAGATACATAGTTGTCGCCAGCTTGACGCGGGTCAGCACGTAAATATGAACTACAGTGCTTAATAAAATTGCCACCATTGAGTAGGGCAATTTTGGGTTTTGATGTGGTACCTGAAGTGGTGCAGTAAATAGCAATGTCGTCAGGGGCTGAGGCATCTATCATGGCTTGATAACGATCAGGGTATGCTTGTTCGAGTTCTTGGCCCAGTGTGTATAGGGTATTGATATCTATAAGTCGCGAGTCGTTGTATTTGCGCATACCTCTTGGGTCGCAATAAACAATGAATTTTACTTGCTCTATGCCATCACCTAAATCAAGTAATTTATCGCATTGCTCTTCGTTTTCAGCAATCACAACGGTTGCGCCACTGCTAGCGAGTAAATAGATTACTTCGTCATGCATTGAATCTTGATAAATACCTAATGAATGGCAACGTAAAGCGTGAGCAGCAATTTCGCCCCATATCCATTCTGGGCGGTTATCACCAAGTAAGGCAATGGTATCATCTGTATTCACGCCTTTGTTACTCAACGCGAGCGACAACCACTTTACTTTATTGTTATATTCGGCCCAGCTGAACTCGTTCCAAATACCAAACTCTTTTTCTCGCATCGCCACCATATCAGGCCAATGCGTGGCATTGTGTTGTAGAATTTTGGGGAAGGTATTCAGTTCACCCATCTCAAAATCTTGATTGATTTGGCTAGTCATTAACTTACCTCCTCTAAGGTGGCTGGCTCTGCGTCGTCTTCAAGACCAAGGTAGGCACGTTTAACATAGGGGTCAGCCATGACTTCGTGTGGTAAACCAGAAATTAATTTTTTACCAAAATCCAGCACCATAACTTCATGAGAAATATCCATTACAACTCCCATATCATGTTCAATCATAACGACCGTAATACCGAATTCTTCATTTAAATCGAGGATGTATCTGGCCATGTCTTCTTTTTCTTCCAGATTCATTCCAGCCATTGGTTCGTCAAGTAAAATCAGTTTTGGGTTTAGAGCCATTGCACGAGCTAATTCAACGCGTTTACGAAGCCCGTAAGACAAGGTGCCAGCGATGGATTTTCTGATATGAGAGATCTCAAGGAAGTCGATCACTTCTTCTACTTTTCTACGGTGAGCGAGTTCTTCTTTTTGCGCCCCAGAAGCCCAATATAACGGCCCTGTTAACCAATTGTTTTTTAATAAGTGATGGCGACCAACCATAATATTATCGAGCACTGACATATGGCCAAATAAGGCTAAGTTTTGAAAAGTACGGCCCATACCTAAGTCTGCGCGGTCATTGGGTTTTAAGTGGGTAACATCTTGATCTGCAAAGGTGATTTTTCCACTGTTAGGTTGATAGCGGCCAGAAATGCAATTGAGCATTGATGTTTTACCAGCCCCATTTGGGCCAATAATTGAAAATACAGAGCCTTTAGTCACCGAAAAACTAACATCTGTTAAGGCTTTAACACCACCAAAGGCTAGCGATATTTGCTCTATATTGAGTATCGATGTTGTCATACTCATACTCCTAAATTTAACTGAGAATAAAAATGAATAACGAATGCGTTGAAAAATAAGAGGGGGTGAACCCTCTTTAAAATGTATTAACGGTTGGGGTCGTTATTACACACAACAAACATTAGAAAGTGTTCTGTCAGCTAGAGGATGTATCTCATTGTGGCTTGTAGGTAATTTGAATCTTTATCTAACTCATCAATTGAAAAGTTACCGACTTCAATACCCACTTCGAGTTCTTTAGTTAAGTTTTGAAAGAGGTTTATACCCCATTGCGTACGCTCACGATTGGATACATCTCCATCAACTTTGCCGTACAGCACGCTTGAACGCAGTGAATCATTCCAAAAATGACGATAGGCAACTAGTACAGAGGTAATATCTTCAACTTCTTCACCATAGAGATCTTTAACAGCCGCAGCCCCTACATAGCGGCCTAAATCACCTTTATGAATTTGTAGGCGTAAGTCATCTTTTCCTGTTGTTTTAATTCGTGCCGCAACAGATGCGCCAAAGGCGCTTTCAGTGTTACCTGATAAGGTATGTAATTGCCGTGCTAAGCCAGAAATAGAGACATTGCCCCAATCACCTTTGATGTTATAGCGTGCGATTAAATCAGGAATATTATCGTTTGCGGTATCGCCCCCCCAGCTCTCAGGATTTTCAATGGATACTTGGAAGTTGCCCATGTTATAACGTACTTGTCCTTGACGAATAAATACTAGACCTGTTGTTGCGCCAGCAAAATCGGCAGTTTCAGGAATTGCGCTAGTATTCATAAAGGTTGACCAAGTTTGGCCAACAGTGAGATCTTTGTAGTTTATAAAAGCATGTCGGATGCGCGGGTTAGCTGAGTTAGAGACAATTTCATTACCGCCGCCGCCCCAAAAATCCATTTCGATGAAGCCTGTTATCTCGCCGTGTTGGTATTTAGTATTGAAACGGGTTTCGTTAGCAAAGATACGAAACTGGGATGCGTCTTCTTCTAAAGCAATGCCATCACCAATCCAGTAATCACGATAGGCAATGTCACCGTCAACGTATCGTGCATCAATTTTAATGTAGCCACCGAAGGTTAATTTATCGTTTTCAGTTATGTTGATCTCGTAGCCTGCCAGTGCGGATGTACTGGCAGTAAGAAAAGCAGATGTAAGCAGTAATTTTTTATATTGTGTGTTGAACATCGACCAAATTCCTTTGTTATTATGTGTGATTCATACTAGGTGAGTCGAAAAAATCAACAATTGTAAATAAGGGCTAGTACCTTGCGCTTAGTCCTTTAGTCCAATGTTATATGCTGTGTTTTACGGGCAAAGTAAGCATTGAAAATAATAATAAATACAATTTGATACAAAGAAGAGCGCGATGTTTTCTAATTGGTTGTTGGTTAGTGTAAGTATTGGTTACATTAGTTTGTTATTTCTAATTGCCCACCTTGGGGGCAAGTATCGACATAAGCTAGTTGCCAAACAGCATGCTATTATTTATGCCTTATCATTAGGGGTTTACTGTACGTCTTGGGGGTTTCTAGGTACTTCAGCGCAGGCGGCAAATAGCTCTTTTTCTTATATTTCGGTTTATTTAGCCCCTATTTTATTATTTATATTTGCTTGGCCTTTTATTCAGCGGATCATAAAAACCTGCCTCAAACTCAAAAGTACTTCCATTGCTGATTTACTTTCGGCTCGGTTTGGTAAATCACAAAGCTTAGCCTTGTTGGTAACGTTAGTGGCCATGATTGGCACCTTGCCTTATATTGCTTTGCAGCTTAAAGCGATTGTTTACTCTTATAAAATTTTACAGCAAAGCCAAGATTTTCCGATTTGGCAATTAGGTTTAATCGTTAGCCTGATTTTAGCTGGATTCACCATTATCTTTGGCATTCGAACTATCGATGTAACAGAGCGTCATCCCGGCGTCATGATAGCGATTGCCTTTGAATCGTTAGTTAAACTGATCGCTTTTTTACTTGTTGGCTTATTTGTATCATTTGTTATTTATGATTCCCCCGCTGATATTTGGCAAAAGTCACAAGATTACGTGTCCTTATCGCAGCAGTTTGAAAGCTATAACCTAGTAGGTATGGTGGGTTTATTGATCATCGTTATGTCGGCTTTTTTATGTTTACCAAGGCAATTTCAAGTTATGTTTGTTGAGATTAAAGAACAAAAAACCAGTAATTTAGCGCGCTGGTTATTACCTCTTTATATTTTGGTATTCGCTTTTTTTGCAGGTCCCATAGGCCTTGCTGGCACATTAAATTATGGCCAGTCTTTAGACCCTGATGCTTATGTTTTATTTTTGCCCGCCTACAACGGCCAACAGTGGCTGTCGTTATTTGCGTTTTTAGGGGCGGTTTCTGCGGCAAGTTCAATGGTGATTGTATCGACCATTGCATTGAGTACTATGCTCAGTAACGAAATTGTTTTTCCGTTAATTTTTAAATTAGCGCCTCGTAAGCACCATGACTTTTTACACTTTCAATCCCGATTATTATTGATCCGTAAAATCTTAGTCGTTGTAGTTATTGCGCTTAGTTATTGTATGTTATTAGTTTCTCCACCTGATACGCTGGCATCACTTGGTGAGGTTGCGTTTGGCGCGATTGCGCAAATAGGGCCTGCATTGGTTGCTGCTTTTTTTTGGCGAAGAGCGACTCAAAAGGGCGTTTTTTGGGGCATGTTTTGTGGTTTCTCTATTTGGGCACTGTTTAATTTATTACCACAGCTTGGGTTTTATGCACACCCGTTAAGCAATACAAATTGGCCTGCTACAACGGTGGCTACCTTGTTTGGCTTGGCTATTAACCTTATTGTGCTGTTTATTGTTTCACAGCTTACTCGGCAAAATATTCGCGAAGAAATGCAGAGTAAATATTTCTATGAAACCGATAATAAACAAGATTCACATCTGCCTAAACAACCAAAAATAGATCGTCAGGAACTCGAGCTGTTAATTGCTCGCTTTATTGGTCAAGACAAAGCAGCCGAGTGCTTTGCTGAATTTAATCAATCACATAAAATTAAAAAGCATAAAACCTATAATGAGGCTTTATTACTGCATGCAGAGCAGACATTAGCGAGTGTAATGGGCTCGGCATCAGCCAAATTGGTGATTTCTTTTGCTTTGGCTGGGCGTGATATCGCATTTGATCAAGTTGCTAAAATTGTTGAGGATAACTCTACTCAACAACTTGAATTTAGTCGTTCAGTATTGCAAGGAGCGATTGAAAATACCAGTGAAGGGATCTCTGTGATAGATGCTAATTTGAATTTAGTAGCATGGAATAAGCAGTATCTAGATATTTTTAATTACCCTAAAAATTTAATCTATATTGGTTGCCCAATTAGCCAGTTGATCCGCTTCAACCTTAGCAATCAAAATCGCTATATACATAATATTGAGGGGCAGGTTAATAAACGTCTTGAGTACTTAAAAGCCGGTAGTAAGCATAAATCAGAGCGAAAGTTAGCCAATGGTAAGGTGCTGTTAATTGAAGGGAACCCAATACCTGGTGGAGGATTTGTGATGATTTTCTCAGATATTACGGAGTTTCGCCGAGCAGAAAATTATTTAAAAGAAGAAAACACCGATCTTGAAAGTCGTGTTCTTGCGCGCACGACAGAATTAGAACTAGCAAACTTAGAGCTTGAAAAAGCCAATCGAGAACTCGCTGATGCAAGGTTAAAAGCAGAGCAGGCTCATTTGAAAAAGAGTCAATATTTAAGAGCCTGTAGTCATGATCTTTTGCAACCATTGTCGGCTGCTCGGTTGTTTTCTTCTGCGGTATGTTTGAGCCCTAGAGTGTCAATACAAGAGCGTGAGCAAATTAAGAAAATTGATAATTCGTTAGAGATAGCAAATAACCTATTACTTGATTTAAATGAAATTGCGCGGATTGAAAGTGGCAATATCACCCCTGTTTTCAATGACATTGCACTGGAGCGGGTATTTAGTATGTTGCATTCGGAGTTTTCTGCCTTGAGTAAAGATTATAAAATTGATTTTCGCTGTCACTCAAGTCAATTATTTATCCGCACAGATCTAACTTTGCTAACGCGGATTGTGCAAAACTTTTTAAGTAATGCATTTCGCTATGCAAATAACGGTAAAGTATTGCTGGGTTGTCGTCGTAAGGGCAATTACTTAAGTATTCAAGTGATTGATAACGGACCTGGCATCCCCGAAGATAAGCAGCAAGAAGTATTTGAACAATTTACACAATTATCGACGCAATTGATTGGCCCTAAAGGCTTGGGGTTGGGTTTAAATATTGCACAAAGCCTGGCTAATATTCTTGAGCATAAGGTTGGCTTGGTATCAGAGCCTGAGCATGGCTGCTTGTTTAGCGTTGAAGTACCGATTGTAAACCGTGTACAGCAAACAAAGCCGACACTTGCCCCTAAGAATATGACTTTGCAAGGAGTTGGGGTGCTATGTATTGATAACGAAAAAGATGTTATTGCAGGTATGACCGAGCTTTTAACAGCCTGGAAATGTCGTGTATTTACCGCGACAACCGCAGCCGAGGCGTCTGCACTTTATAAAACACATGAAGATGAAATTGATATTCTCTTAGTTGATTATCAACTTAGTGCTGAACCAATGTTCCCCGCTAACCCTTTGCATATTGTAACAGTAGACTACTCTGAGCGACAGGAGCAAAAGCCTCACTCGGAGCATCTTGATGGCTGTAATGGCATTGAATTAATCAAGCGTATTCGAGCAATCAGCCAGTATCCATTACCTGCGATTTTAATCACCGCAACAACTGATGAGTTAGTGCAAGTACAGGCAAAGCAAGCCGATATTGGCTATTTGCGGAAAATCATCAAGCCCGTCGCATTACGGGCGTTGATGAGTGCTTTATTAACTAAACAGCTAGAAAAAAATTATAATAGTTAATGGCGATGAAAAGGTGAAAGTGATGCTTGTGCCAGTTGCTGCTCGTTTAATAAAATCACGGCTTGAGTTCGACTTTTTACCCCAAGTTTTAAGTATATTGTGCTGGCATGGCTTTTGATTGTAGATTCAGACAAGCTAAGTTCGTAGGCGATTTGTTTATTTAACAAACCATCGGCAAACATGTGTAATATTTTATGCTGTTGGGGCGTTAATGTTGCTAACTTTTCTGCTTGCTGTTGCTCTGGCGTATTTTTATTGTGATCATCGGTGGGTGTCCATAGTTTGCCTTGTAGCACATCTTCTATTGCTTTTATCATCTCAGGGACGGGAGTTGATTTAGGTATAAAGCCTGCTGCACCCAGGCTCATCGCTTTGCGTATGGTATCAGGCTCTTCAAAACCTGATACTACAATCACCCCTATTTCAGGATACAGCTCACGTATATTACTCAGCGTATTAAAACCCTGTGCACCCGGAATATCAAGATCGAGTAAGATCAGATCAACATCTGTGGTGTTTGCTAATTTGTGCTCTAATTCGGGAATTGTTTCGGCTTCAAGTAGGCAAGCATTATTAAAGCTTGATTCCAGCATAAGTAATAGTGCTTGTCGAAACAGCGGGTGATCATCTGCAATTAAGATTTTTGTGTGTGTTGTCATTTTATTTCTAACCTAATGTTTAGATTAATGATCTTTTAGTTTCATCAATTGTTTTTTGATTGAATAGTGTTCGTTGTCTTGAATAAAGTAACGCTATTATAAAATAATTCAATAATAATAAACCTAAATAGCATAAATTGACTAAAATTCACTCGTGAAAATGAACCTATAAGCGCTGTTTTATTCTATGTTATGAGTAGATATCAGGAAGAAAGGAGAGGGAGTAAACATTTATTTAATCTTGCCTTTTATATTCAGATTAAAGGTCGATTACCAAAATTGCAGCATCAAAAGCGGGCTTAACACATTTATTTAACTTTCCCTCTTATAATCAAGACAAAGGTCGATTACCAAAATTGCAGCATCAAAAGCGGGCTTAAAACATTTATTTAACTTTCCCTCTTATAATCAAGACAAAGGTCGATTACAATACGCGCATCTAAAAGGCAGGTTGCCTTTATCTGCAAGCAACTAGAGTGGATTTTCTTCTTCATGGCAATCAAACTTGCAATCAATGGTTTTGGTCGAATTGGTCGAAATATTGTTCGCGCTCTTTATGAATCGGGCTTAAGCGACGAGATCAAAATTGTTGCGATTAATGAACTTGCTGATCCTCAAGGGATCGCTCATCTTCTTAAATATGATACGTCTCATGGCCGTTTTGCGTTTCCAGTTACTTTAGGTGAAGACACCTTATCGGTAGCGGGCGATACAATTGCTTTATTTGCAGAACAAAACCCGCGTGAATTACCTTGGCAGTTACTTGATGTTGATGTGGTTTTAGAATGTACTGGTGTGTATCACTCTCGTGAACATGCGCAATTACATCTTGATGCTGGCGCAAAGAAAGTCTTATTTTCTCAGCCCGCAGATGCGGATGTTGATGCCACTATTGTTTATGGTATCAATGATGATGAACTACTCGCTGAGCATACGATTGTCTCTAATGGATCATGTACCACAAACTGTATAGTACCGGTGATTAAAGTACTTGATGATGCCTTTGGTATAGAATCAGGGGCGATTACGACTATTCATGCGTCGATGAATGATCAGCAAGTAATTGATGCTTATCATCATGATTTACGTCGTACTCGCGCTGCGAGTCAGTCGATTATTCCCGTTGATACTAAATTAGCTCGCGGTATTGAGCGTATTTTACCTAAGTTCCATGGCCGCTTTGAAGCTATTTCGGTGCGAGTACCTACTATCAATGTTACTGCGATGGATTTGAGTGTGACTGTCAACGCCGATGTTGATTTAAAAGCGGTAAATAAGGTATTAAAAGCAGCAGCGAGAGATCGCCTAGAAGGTATTTTAAGTTATACCGAAGAGCCATTGGTCTCGGTTGATTTTAATCATGACCCACATTCTTGTATTATAGATGGCACACAGACACGAGTCAGTCATAAACGACTGATAAAGTTGTTAGTGTGGTGTGATAATGAGTGGGGGTTTGCTAATAGAATGCTCGATACAGCACGAGTGATGATGGCAGCAAGTAATTAATATAAAAGTTCAAACCTAAAAATAAAACCTATATATTTCAAGTCAGTATCGTTAACTAAGGAGAAGTCCATGTCGGTCATAAATATGGCGGATTTAGATTTAAACGGCAAACGCGTGTTAATTCGTGAAGATTTAAATGTACCAGTAAAAGCAGGTAAAGTGACCTCAGATGCACGTATTCGTGCTGCATTACCGAGTATTAAATTAGCCCTTGAAAAAGGCGCTAAAGTAATGGTTATGTCACACCTAGGCCGCCCTACGGAAGGGGAATATGATGAAGCGTTTTCTTTAGCGCCAGTTGTTGATTACCTTAATGAAGCACTTGAACAAAATGTACGTCTTGAAAAAGATTATTTAAATGGCGTTGAAATTGCTGATAATGAAGTGGTCGTTTTTGAAAACGTACGCTTTAATGTTGGCGAAAGCAAAGATGACGAAGCGTTATCTAAAAAGCTTGCTGCATTATGTGATGTGTATGTAATGGATGCATTTGGTACCGCCCATCGTGCTCAAGCGTCTACCCATGGCGTTGGTTTATTTGCAGATGTTGCTTGTGCAGGCCCACTATTGGCGGCTGAATTAGAGGCATTAGGTAAAGCACTTGATAACCCAGCTCGTCCATTAGTGGCGATTGTGGGCGGCTCTAAAGTATCAACTAAACTAACAGTACTTGATTCACTTTCAACGATTGTTGATCAATTAGTCACTGGTGGCGGTATTGCAAATACCTTTATTGCTGCGGCAGGCTACCCGGTTGGTAAGTCATTATACGAAGCTGACCTAATTGATGAAGCAAATAAGCTAAGTGCGGCTGCTAAAAGTAATAATGGTGAAATACCAGTACCTACTGATGTGGTTGTTGGCAATGAGTTTTCAGAATCAGCCGTTGCAACATTAAAAGATGTTAGCGAAGTAACAGACACAGATATGATTTTTGATATTGGCCCAGATACAGCGAGCAAACTTGCAAAAATTATTGCTAATGCAGGTACTGTTGTATGGAATGGTCCGGTAGGTGTATTTGAATTTGACCAGTTTGGTAATGGCACCCGTGCTATTGCTCAAGCAATCGCTAATTCAAATGCGTTCTCAATAGCTGGTGGCGGTGATACGTTAGCAGCGATTGATAAATACGGCATTGCCGATAAAATTTCGTATATTTCAACTGGCGGTGGTGCTTTCCTTGAGTTTTTAGAAGGGAAAAAATTACCAGCAGTTGCTATGCTTGAACAACGCGCTAAGTAATTAGCGTTTACTCAATGTAGTTAGCAATCGTTAGTTTAGGCTGCTAACTACACTGAGTGTGATCAGATATTAAATACCTCTCACCCTTATTTAATAGCTGGTTTTGTATAACGGTAGATTTGGCAAGAGCCAATACTATCGAGGTGCAGTGATTGCACCGAACTCAACTATTCCGTTCGAACTAGGTAGTTTTGCGCGTGCGCAGCTATCGACAATTTGGAGAATACCAAATGGCTTTAATCAGTATGCGACAACTTCTTGATCATGCAGCTGAACATGGTTATGGCGTACCAGCATTTAACGTTAATAACCAAGAGCAGATCCGCGCTATTATGATGGCGGCTGACAAAACTAACAGCCCAGTAATTGTACAAGGTTCAGCTGGCGCTCGTGCCTATGCTGGTGCCCCATTTATACGTCATATGATTTTAGCTGCGATTGAAGAGTGGCCACATATTCCAGTGGTAATGCATCAAGATCACGGTACCTCACCTGGCGTTTGCCAACGTTCAATTCAATTAGGTTTTTCATCAGTGATGATGGATGGCTCGTTAATGAGCGATGGTAAAACACCATCATCATATGAGTATAACGTTGATGTAACGCGTAAAACTGTTGAACTTGCACACTCTTGTGGTGTGTCTGTTGAAGGCGAGTTAGGTGTGCTAGGCTCACTTGAAACTGGCGAAGCTGGCGAAGAAGATGGCGTTGGTGCTGAAGGTAAACTAACCACAGATCAAATGCTAACTGATCCAGAAGAAGCGGCCGATTTTGTAAGTAAAACCCATGTTGATGCCTTAGCGATTGCGTGTGGTACTTCACACGGCGCGTATAAATTTACACGTCCGCCAACGGATGATATTTTGGCGATTGATCGTATTAAAGCGATCCACGCACGTATTCCTAACACTCACTTAGTTATGCACGGTTCGTCATCAGTGCCGCAAGAATGGCTTGAGATCATCAACCAATATGGTGGTGAGATCCCAGAAACCTATGGTGTGCCAGTTGAGCAGATCGTTGAGGGAATTAAGTTTGGTGTGCGTAAAGTAAATATCGATACAGACTTACGATTAGCATCTACAGGGGCTATTCGTCGCCATCTTGCGCTTAATCCAGCAAACTTTGATCCACGTAAGTATTTAGCTGAAGCGACAAAAGCAATGACAGAGATCTGTGTTGCACGTTATGAGTCATTTGGTACAGCGGGTCAAGCAGGTAAGATCAAACCAATCTCACTTGATGAGATGCACCTTAAATATTTAACGGGTGAATTAGATCCGAAAATTAAATAATTTAATTTATTAAGTTATAAAACAGCCAGTAGTGTTAAAGCTACTGGCTTTTTTATGCCTGATCGTAAAAGATCATTATTTTACCAAGCAGGGGCTTTGGGATCATTGCTTTACTAACTGTGCTTTGTTGGGATCAGATTTTTACTAAGGATCAGCTTGATTGGCAGAGGTTTTGTTATAAAAATAGCCATTTCAAAGCTTTGTTGTATAAATGATCAACAACTTATGGCTTTGGCTAGGTAAAACACTGATCCCAGATCTAACTCGGTTGGTAAACGAATGATCCCTGAAATGAAACTTGGTAGGATTTTGATCTCTGTTAATGATCGCCGATGTTAATAGGCGTTTTAATTGAGTTAGAGTGTGAAGATGCTTTCGTGGCTTACATCGTGATACTGTATAGTTGATTATTGAAAGGGGAATTTAATACAAAGTAGTAATGTAGCAATTATAAAGTATGATTTTTAAATGTGAAATTTGATAATGCATGCTAATTATGTACCTTAAAAAGGTTTATTTTGCATTTTTTACCCCGCATTTCGATTTACACGTTACACTTTCATAAAAATGTCATACTTAGTCATAATAATGAAAACTAGTTCGATAACGAAAGAGATAAATTGGAATGTCACGTAAAGTACTTGTCGTCGATGACGAAGCACCGATCAGAGAGATGCTGGTTTTTGTATTAGAGCAAAATGGTTTTCAAGCAATTGAAGCGGAAGATTACGATTCAGCCATTGCAGCGATGGTAGAGCCTTATCCAGATATGGTGTTATTAGATTGGATGCTACCAGGTGGTAGTGGAATTCAAATTGCTAAAAAGTTTAAGCAAAGTGAATATACTCGCCAAATTCCTATTATTATGCTGACTGCTCGCGGCGAAGAAGAAGATAAAGTTCGCGGTCTTGAAGTCGGTGCTGATGATTATGTTACTAAACCATTTTCACCAAAAGAATTAATGGCGCGTATTAAAGCCGTTATTCGTCGTGTGTCGCCTACTTCATTGGAAGAAGCGATTGATGTACATGGTTTACGTCTTGATCCTATTTCACACCGTGTTACCTCTGAAGGTAGCGAGTTGGATATGGGACCGACAGAATTTCGCTTATTGCATTTCTTTATGACTCATCCTGAACGTGTTTATAGCCGTGAACAGCTACTAGATAACGTATGGGGGACTAATGTCTATGTTGAAGATAGAACCGTAGACGTGCATATTCGTCGCTTACGCAAAGCGATTGCACCGCTTGGTCATGACCGTTTAGTACAAACTGTACGTGGTGCAGGCTATCGTTTTTCCAGTAAATTATAAGAGTCATGGAGATGACCAAGCCAATAATTAATTTTGGCTTAAATTTACTTACTCTAAGGTAAAGTGAGTGTATGTATCGAGTTGTTAATAAGCAGGCGTTAGCAAAGCGTCTGTTTATCTATTTCCTACCTTTATTATTAATTGGCGTGCTTATTGGTGCGCCATTTTTGCTTTTATTTTTAGGATCTTTTTCACTGCTTGTTTGGCATTATCATCAACTCTATCGGCTCAGTGATTGGCTATTGAATCAACGTAGTTTTAATCCACCTGAAGGCGAGGGGGCATGGGAGCAAGTATTTGAAGGGATCTACCATTTACAACATCGCAACCGTAAAAAACGTAATGAATTAGCTGATTTGATCCGTCGTTTTCGCGATGGCGCAGAAGCAGTGCCTGATGCGGTTATTGTTCTACAACGTGATTTAAGTATTGTTTGGTGTAATCAACTAGCTTTAAAAGTGCTTGGATTACAGTGGCCAGCGGATCATGGTCAACGGCTTGACAACCTTATTCGCGATCCTAAATTTGCGAAATACATGCAAACGGAATTGTTTGATGAAGCATTAGAACTTGAAAGTGGTCACAGTGTTGAGCAAGTTTTAGAGTTTCGGGTAATGCCATATGCCAGCTCACAATTAATGGTTGTTGTGCGTGATGTCACGCGACTGAAGCAACTTGAGCAAATGCGCAAAGACTTTGTGGCCAATGTATCTCATGAGCTACGTACGCCATTAACCGTTGTTACAGGTTACTTAGAAATGTTTGATGGCGATATGGTGCCACCACCGGCAATGTGGAATAAAGCACAAGGTACTATGCTTGAACAGTGTAAACGCATGGATAGCTTGGTAAATCAGCTATTGTCGTTATCACGTATTGAAGGCGCTCGACGTCAAGATAATGATAAAGCGATCAATGTACCGCAGTTACTTAGCTATATTAGGACTGAAGCACAATCATTGAATCAAGACAAAGGGCATGAGTTGATATTTGATATTGATGCTAACGTCGATATAAAAGGCGCTGAAGAGGAGCTGCGCAGTGCCTTCTCTAATTTAGTGTTTAATGCCATTCATTACACCAAGGCGGGCGGTAAAATAACCGTAAGCTGGCAGCTAAAAGATAATCAAGCGTACTTTTCAGTAGTTGATAATGGCGATGGTATTGCACCAGAGCATATTAATCGTTTAACTGAGCGTTTTTATCGGGTTGATAAAGCGCGTAGTCGTACAACCGGTGGCTCAGGGCTGGGTTTAGCCATCACCAAACATGTATTAACTCGCCACGATAGCCAATTGATAATTAAAAGTAAATTAGGCGAAGGATCATGTTTTTCGTTTGCTTTTAGTCGTGAAAAAACAGTGCTATTAAATAATTGAGCCAAAAAGCCAAAGTCATAAAAGTGTCATTTTAGAGTAATCTAACTGTCATCTATTCTCTTTAGAGTAGACGACAGTTAAGAAATAGACGAACAAAATCGGAGCAACCTAATGAGATTTAAAAACCTAGTAGCCGCAATGGGTGTGGCAGTAACAACATTTGTATCTGCACAAGCAATGGCAGTAGATACAGTTATTCCTGAGTATCAAAAAACCAGTGGTATTTCAGGTAATTTTTCATCTGTGGGCTCTGATACTTTAGCCAACATGATGACCTTTTGGGCTGAAGAATATAAACGTATTTACCCAAATGTGAACATCCAAATTCAAGCGGCTGGTTCATCTACTGCGCCACCGGCATTGACAGAAGGCACTGCAAACTTTGGCCCGATGAGCCGCAGAATGAAATCAAAAGAAATCGAAGCGTTTGAAAAACGTTACGGTTATAAACCTACTGAAGTACGTGTAGCGATTGATGCATTGGCAGTATTTGTTCATAAAGACAATCCAATTGAAGGTTTACGTATCGACCAAATCGATGCGATTTTCTCTTCAACTCGTAAATGTGGTGCTGATGCAGATGTGACTCGTTGGAGTGATGTAGGTTTAACGGGGAATTGGGCTGCAAAAGACATTCAGCTTTATGGCCGTAATTCTGTATCTGGTACTTACGGATACTTTAAAAACAAAGCGCTATGTAAAGGTGACTTCCGTAACAACGTGAACGAGCAACCAGGTTCAGCATCGGTAGTGCAATCAATTTCTTCATCAGTGAATGCAATTGGTTACTCAGGTATCGGTTATAAAACATCAGGCGTACGTACTGTACCACTGGCGAAAAAAGGCGATAACTTTGTTGATGCAACACTTGAAAATGTAGCAACAGGTAAATACCCACTGTCGCGCTTTTTATATGTTTATGTGAATAAACACCCGAATAAACCGCTTGCACCTATTGAAGCAGAGTTCTTAAAAATGGTGTTATCACAAGATGGCCAAAAAATTGTAGAGAAAGATGGTTATGTACCACTTTCTGGCAAGATGGCAATGGGCGAACTTAAGAAGCTAGGTCTTCTTTAAACTTAACGCCAACTATGAATTAATAAAAAACCGCGCAATGTAAATTGCGCGGTTTTTTTATATCAACTAAGTTCAGGTTAGTTAAATAGCTTCTTTTTGAGCTGTTGATGGGCATTTAAAACGCGTTTACGTTTACTTAAACCTTGGCGCTTAAAGCTCTGAATTGGCATTACGCTAGATTGCTCTTGCGGCAATGTAGGGATTGTAAAGTTAGCAACATCATCATTCGGTAATGCTATTTCTTGCTCATGTACACGTAAGGCTGCAAGGGTGTCGTTATTATCAACTTCACTCGGGCAAATAAATATGCCCATTTTACGTAATTTAACCCCTAAGCCTATGCTACTTGAATATCGTACAATTGGGGCTGCTAAGATCAATCCAACTAAAATCGGCGATAACCACCAAAAGAATACAGGCGTAAAGTAATAAGCAATACCGCCCCAAGCTAAGGCGATTAAGGTTGATAGTAATGTGTAACCTATCGCTTCTTGCCACGGAACCATGCGGCCTGAGCGAGGCTGGGCGTCCCACGTTACTTTTTTACCTAAAAATACACACACCACAAAGTAGCTATGAAAAACCATCATCAGCGGGGCGATAATAATGGCAAACACGGTTTCAATGATTGAGCCTAAAATTAATTTAAATGAGCCGCCAAATTGTTTATTACGATGGATCAGTGTGACAATAATCCCCATTAATTTCGGTAATAATAACAACACAATTGTGACAAAAAGCAACGAGTTAATTAATTCTGTTTTTGCTATTTGCCAAGTCGGAAATAATTGATATGCCTGATTAAAATAGACATTACTGTTTAGTGCGCGGGTGACCGCATCTATGGTACTTAGCACTAACATTGATAACCAAATTAATGATGAAATATATGCCGTTGCACCTAATAAAAAGTGCAGCTTGCTCATTATTTTTAAACCCGACGCAGGTAACAAACCTAAATGTTGAATGTTGCCTTGCACCCAACGCCTGTCGCGAATAGCGTAATCTAAAATATTACTCGGTACTTCTTCGTAGCTACCTTGTATATCACTGAGTAATAATACATCCCAGCCAGAACGATGCAGTAATGATGCTTCGACAAAGTCATGACTTAAAATTTCGCCGCCGAAAGGGGCATTACCTTTGAGCACCGGTAAACCGCAGCAATCAATAAACGCTTTAACCCGAATGACGGCATTGTGGCCCCAGTAATTAGCGTGATTAGTCTGCCAAAAAGCTGAACCGGTTGCTAGCATTGGACTATAAAGTACTGACGCAAACTGTAGAAAGCGACCAAAGAAGGTATCTTGCCTAACAGGGATCGGAATCGTTTGAATAAGCCCAGCTTGTGGATTGTTGATCATGCTGCTGGTGAGCTCAAGCATACACTGACCCGTCATGATGCTATCTGCATCAAGTACAATCATGTGCTCGTATTTACTGCCCCAACGCTCGCAAAAGTCAGTTAAGTTACCTACTTTACGGTGTTTGTTATCTTCACGGCGGCGGTAAAAAGTTTGTTTGGCAAAATCACCTAGGCGTTCGGTCAAGGCATGCCACGCTTTTAGCTCATTGTTAGCTATTTCTTTATCTTGTGTATCACTTAATAAGTAGAAATCAAAATGCGCAAATTGGCCTGTTTTTATCAGTGAACGTAAGCTCACTTCAAAACCTGCGATAACTCGCTGCGTATCTTCATTGTAGATAGGCATAACGACAGCAGTTCTGGTTTTACTCAATGCTTGCTGATCAATTTCGATTGCTTTTTGGCGCGTCAGTGTCAGCGGGTCAATTCTAAATAATTGTAAAATAAATCCCATACAGCCACTGCAAAATGCGGTCACAATCCAAGTGAAGGTAATTGAAAACAGCGCAAGTAATGCATACTCAAGCGGGGTCATGCCATTTGAATTTAAAATATCAAACATGATCCACATACCATAAGCTGAGATGGCTAACACTAACAGTGAAAAAAGCCATACACGAGTCTTTTTAAAAGGCATTGTACTGTTACTCGACGTCATTTGGATACCAGACATAACTCCATACCTCGCTAACTTCTTTGTCACGTAGTGTTAATGATAAGCGCATGTCTACAGGCTTACCGCCCTCTGGCGCGACTTTAAAAGCAACACGCCATCCTTCATTATTTGGTAATTGTTGAACTGTTTTATCGCTTATTTCACCTGAATTTAGGGTCAAATTAGCAAGCAATTTTAGTTTGGCTGACAAGTTGTTAATATTGTCACCAGTGAAGTCAACCGTAAATTGGCGATGACTTTTTGGTGGTGGATTTTCTTCACCGGGTAATGCAGCACTTCCAATGCGAGTGCGTAAAACTCGGGCTTTATCTTGGCTTGCAAGCGCCGCGTTAAATGTTGACAATTTATAACTAAAACTAAGTGTTTCACCTGCTTTAAGTGGTTGCTCTGGTACCCAATAGCTAACGATATTGTCATTGGTCTCGGTATCAGTCGGTATTTCTACTAACTCAACTCGACCATTTCCCCATTGTCCTTGTGGTTCAATCCACAGGCTTGGGCGGGCATGATAATGTGCCTCAGTATCGAGATAGTTATTAAACTCACGGTCGCGCTGTGCTAGTCCAAAACCTTTTGGATTGTCATAACCAAATGACGTTACACTAAGCTGTTTAGGGTTATTTAGCGGACGCCACACCCATTTATTGTCTTGTGATTGCATTAGTAAACCATCAGAGTCATGTACTTCTGGTCGGTAATCATCAAAGAATTTAGTGCTATTTTCGCCGTGGTAAAACATGCTTGTAAGCGGTGCTATACCTAGTTTTTTGATATCTTTTCGGGCGAATATTTGCATTTTAGTTGTTACTTCAGTTGCTGTTGATGGACTGATCTCAAAACGATATGCGCCAGTAACAGAAGGACTATCAAGTAATGCATATAGCACAATATGTGTGTCTTCAGGTTTTGGCTTAACTAACCAAAACTCTTTAAATACTGGAAACTCTTCACCAGAGCTGAGTGCTGTATCAATCGCTAGGCCACGTGCTGAAATACCATACACTTGATCAGGGCCCACTATGCGAAAATATGAAGCGCCTTGAAATACAGCAACTTCATCTTTGTAGTCGTTATTGTTTAGAGGAAAGTGTAATCTAAAACCGGCATGCCCCAACTGAGTGGTGCCTAAAGCCGCGGTAATTTCCTGCTCAAGTGGTGCTGCGGTGCCATCATAGCGGTAGTAATCAGTTTTAAATGGTAGATTTTTTACCTTTGCATCAGCATCAACTGTGTTAATCGCGATAGGGTTTTTATAGAGAAAACCTGGATGGAATAACTGTACCTCATATAAACTTTCATCTTTCCAGATCGCATGATCTTGACGAAAACGAATCGCTCGATAGTCCTGATAATTAATATTATTTAACGCATCAACAGCAATTACGGGAGCTGCTACGTAGTCTTTGGCAGCCAGTTGTTTGGCTCTAGCTGTTACCACCGCAAATAATTTTTCAGAAGGGATTGTAAGCAAAGTTGGCTGTGTAGTTGGTACAGCATCAGCAGTATCCGCATCAGATTTTGTTATTGGTTGTTCTGCCGCACTGACATTACATGCACACAAGGCTAATAATGCACCTAATAATACCCTCGTTTTAAATGATGGATACAGAGCTGCCCGCGTTATCGTTTCCATGAGGTTTTTTCCTTTAGCCGTTATCTGGTTAATTTTAAAATGCTTTAGTTAGTTGAATTCAAGTTTGCAAAAAACGAACCTAAAATAAACTTATATATTTCAATGACTTTATATTTACTAGTATCGTAGAGGGTGTACTTTCTTTGTATAAACTGAAAATAATTACACGCAATGTATGACTACTTATTACTAATGTCAGTAGATATTACTAGAGTAAACCTTGCTATAAGGTGAATGGCAGAAAAATCACGATGGTTGGATGTAGAAAGTTTGCCTAAAGTAGGCGCTGGGAGGGAGGAAACTTGCCAATCATGATAATTGGCAAGTTAACATTAGTTATTGCACATTACCTAATGCTTGGGCATTTGCTTTGCATTGGTTATAGGCTTCAATACATTTAGTATTACATACTTTATATACCATGCCTTCGCCGGTGCTTTGCTGTTCGCAGTTCACTTCACATTGATAATTCTGTTGTGCGCATTGCTGCATTTCTGGATTTTCTATTTGGTTTTGACACCCAGCTAATATGCCTATACACAGCGAAATGCTTGATAATTTTAATAATGAATTCATGCTTATCCCAATTATTGTTATGTAATATCAACGAGCAGATTGTCTATTAGCCTTACTGGCCCTAAGAAGGCTGCCGCCAAAATCACTAGTTGACTATCATTGAGTGTAGCTTTTTTTAAGGTATCGCGCTGAGCTATTTCAAAGTAGTCAATTTTGAGCCCTGCTTGCTCTAGTTGCTGCTTTGCTTGTCGGCATATGTCGTCAAAATCACGCAGCCCCGAGTTTAACTGTTCTGCGCTCCAATTAAGGGTTTTAAATAGCACTGTCGCTGTTTCTTTTTGAGCTTCTGATAAGTAGCCATTGCGAGAGCTCATAGCTAACCCAGACACTTCACGGCTGGTTGCAACGCCAATAATTTCTACTGGAATTGACAGGTCATGAGCCATGGTTTTAATCACTTGCAACTGTTGATAGTCTTTTTCACCAAAGCACGCATAGTCAGGTTGTACTAAGTTAAATAATTTAGTAACCACCGTTGCTACACCGCGAAAATGACCTGGACGTGATCCGCCGCAATAACCCATTGATATATTTGGCACATCGACAAAGCTTTGCGCATCTAAACCGTTAGGGTAAATGGCTTCCACACTTGGGGTAAATACAATATCAGTACCAAGCTCTGCCAGTCCTTGTTTATCCGCAATGAGGGTGCGCGGGTAGTTATCAAGATCTTCGTTGACACCAAATTGCATTGGGTTTACAAAAATACTAACCACGACTTTATCAGCCATGTTTTTGGCTTTCTCAACGAGTGAAAAATGCCCTTGATGTAGATTACCCATAGTTGGCACTAGTGCTACACTAAGCCCTGCTTGGCGCCATGCTTTAATTTGACTACGTAATGATTTTATTTCAGTGATCGACTGCATTATTTAAACTCATGTTCCGTGCTTGGAAAAGCACCACTTTTAACGTCGCTACAATATTTTTTAACCGCATCCGGCATATTGCCTGTTTCGAGTAAAAAGTTTTTAGAAAATTTAGGGATGTAACCTGCTGAAATGCCAACTAAGTCATGCATGACTAGAATTTGGCCATCAGTTTGATTACCTGCACCAATACCAATGGTAGGAATATTAACCGCGTCAGTAATTAATTTGGCAAGTTCAGATGGAATACATTCAAGAACCAGCATTTGTGCGCCTGCCGCGGCAAGCGCCTGAGCATCGCTAATCATTTTTTGTGCTTGTTGTTCACTACGGCCTTGGATTTTAAAACCACCAAACACATGTACTGATTGCGGTGTTAAGCCTAAATGTCCACATACCGGTATACCTTGTTGAGTCAGCGCAACAACTGAGTCATACAGCCATTCGCCCCCCTCAAGTTTGACCATGTTAGCGCCAGCTCGCATTAATTCTGCTGCATTTTTACAGCTCTCGGCTGGGTTTGAGTAGGTCATAAATGGCATATCTGCAATGACGAATAAATCACGGCTCCCGGCGCGTACGCTGCGAGTATGATATGCAATATCTTGATTGGTGACAGCCAGTGTATCGTCGCCACCTTGTAACACCATGCCTAACGAATCACCGACTAAAATAACGTCTACGCCGTTATCATGAAATAACTTTGCAAAGCTGGCATCGTAGGCCGTTAATGCCGTGATTTTTTGTTGGTCTGCTTTCATTTTATTAAGCGTAGAAACGGTTATTTTAGACATAGTATCCTCGTAGGCAACGGCCTGAAATTAATTACAGAGGTAATTGTTGTAATTCGTTTAGTGCCAAATTAGTGCTAATACTGTGAAGTAATATACCATTTGGCAGCGTAATATTTGGGGCTATTTCAAGTAGCGGGTAAACCACAAACTCGCGTTCAGTTAGACCATAATGTGGCACAATTAAACGCTCGCTATTAATGACTTGATCACCAAATAATAAAATATCAATATCTAAGGTGCGCGGCCCCCAGCGCTGTGCTTTTCGTACTCGACCGTGTTCAAGTTCTATCTGTTGTGTTAAATCAAGCAACTGCTCAGGTAATAGCGTGGTTTTTAGCGCCGCAACAGCGTTAACGTAGTCAGGTTGATCTTGCGGGCCCATCGGTTTACTAGCGTAATAATGCGATACACCAATAAACTCGCAATCAGCCAATGCACGCAGTGCTGCAACAGCATGATCTAGCTGAGTACGAGGGGCGTTTAAATTAGCCCCTAAACCAAGGTAGACGGTTTCCATGATCATTCAGCCGCTGGTTTTGGGCTGCGGCGGCGAGTACGACGACGGCCTTTTGTTGCGCCTTGCGTACCTAACGCTTTAACTAGCTCTTTTTGACCATTGATGTCTTGTTTTAAATAGTCAGTCCACCAGTTAACTAATTGCTGATGCTGTTTTTCACCGGCCTGTACGCGCAAAAGTAAAAAGTCATACGCAGCTTTAAAGCGTGGTTGCTGTGTCAGGCGATATGCACGTTGTCCTGAGCGTTTATCTAAGCGGTGTTGAATATGCCAGATATCACGAGCGCCAAGGGTAAAGCGTTTTGGTACGGCGATATGTTGGGCATTATCACTGAGTACTTTGTTCATACCTTGAGCGAAAGCATCGTATTCAGATAGTTGCTCTTGTTCTTGCAGTGCTTTAGTGATCTGCAATAATGGGAACCATAACAATGCAGCAAAAATAAATGCTGGAGTTACTTTTTTCTCCGCATTAATACGCTCATCTGTATTACGGAACATCTGTTGAATTAAAGCGAATTCTAAGCCATCAGGATTACTATCTAAAATACTATCAAGGGCTGGAAATAATGATTTGTAAAGGCCATATTTACGTAGCATTAAAAAGTTTGCTTCGGCCTTGCCATTTAAAAACAGTTTCAGTGTTTCTTCAAATAACCGCGCTGCAGGTATATTATCTAACAGGCTTGCTAATTCATTTAATGGTTGCTCGGTTGCCGGTGCAATCGACATATCGAGTTTGGTTGCAAAGCGAACTGCGCGCAGCATACGTACAGGATCTTCGCGGTAACGGGTTGCTGGATCACCAATCATCTCGATTTGTCGAGCGTTAATAGCTGCTAAGCCATTAGCATAATCATGGATTGAAAAATCATTAATTGAATAATATAACGCATTGATTGAAAAATCGCGGCGTTCAGCATCTTCTTCAATACTACCAAAAACATTATCGCGCAGCAGTTGTCCTTGGTCACTCGATTGGCTAATTTGGTTTTTATCTTCAGGCGCTTCGTGATGACCACGCATGGTGGCCACTTCGATTATTTCACGACCAAAAACAATGTGTGCTAAACGAAAGCGACGGCCAATTAAGCGGCAATTACGAAATAGCTTTTTAACCTGATCAGGAGTGGCATTGGTGACCACATCAAAATCTTTTGGTTGTTGACCTAACAAAATATCACGAATGCAACCACCAACAAGGTAGGCATCAAAGCCTCCGTCTTTCAGGCGATATAATACCTTGATTGCATTTGGGCTAAATTGTTTGCGAGAAATACCATGCTCATTGCGTCCAACTATTAAAGGCTGCGCAGAGACTTGTGTATGTTCGGCTGTTACAGAGGCGGTTGGGCCAATAATTTGCCGACAAAATTGAAAAAGCTTGGAAATAATAATCTGTCTCCTACAGAATTCGGTTATTTGATGGACGCCATCAAAATCAAACCAAGTATAGCTTCACTTTGCTATTAACTGCACATGTGTTGCGTTTACTTGGTAATACCTATGGTATTAGAGTCTTGTTCATTCTAGTCAGTTAAACAGTCATTGCTAGGGTTAAAATTTTCTAGCATAACGATGCTGGAAATTATTATCCTGTTATTGAGCTACTTGACTGTTGCTATAATAGTGTACAACCTTAACGCAATTGGTATTAATTAAATGAATTGCACATTTAAGGTGGGCTATCATATACCAGCACAGCTTAAAAATTAAGTTGAAGGCCTTAAAATTAGCCCTTTTTAGTGAATTTTTATTTGTTTAAATGCGTAAAGGCGGTTGTATGACTGTGCGGGTTTTGCGAAATTTGAATTTGTGTCATTTTAGGGACGTTTTGCAAGCTGTAATTGTCGACTCCCCAAGCTAGCATTTGCTCGATATTTAGTTCAAGTAATTCATCTTTGGGCGCCAACCCTAAAAATTCGAATGCACTCAGCAAAGCCGGTTTGGGGTTACTTTTGCTAATAGCTGGGGCATAGTTTTGTTTTGATAATTTAAACCCAGGTTTAGCGACTGCTAATGGTAAATGTGCGTAATGGGGGGCCGTGGCAGCTAATTGTTTAAATAAACTCAATTGGCGTGCGGTTGGTTCAAGCAAGTCTGCGCCGCGTACGACATGAGTGATACCTTGGGCAATATCGTCTGCGACCACCACTAGTTGATAAGCAAATAGCCCATCACTGCGCTTTATTAAGTAATCTTCGTGGGCGAGATCATGAGCTACATTTATCTCACCTTGAATGAGATCATGGTATTGGCATGTAGCATGTTGCTGAATTAAACGCAGTGCGCTGCTGTTCTGACTATGCTTTAAATGACGACAATGGCCTTGATAAATACCGCCAAGCGCTTTAATTTCTTTGCGCGAGCAGTGGCAAGCATAAATTAGGTGCTGGTTATTTAGATTATTAATGGTATGCGCATACAAGTCATGGCGTTGAGTTTGATAGGCTACGTCTTCATCCCAGTACAAACCATAGGCTTCTAAGGTATTGAGAATATCTTTAGCGGCGCCGTCTACAACACGTGTGGTGTCGATATCTTCAATACGGACTAACCAAGTGCCTTGGTTGCTTTTCGCGTCAAGGTAGCTGCCCACAGCCGCCACAAGAGAACCAAAATGAAGTGGTCCAGAAGGTGACGGCGCAAAGCGACCGCGATAGTTGCGCATAGGCGCAGTAACGGCTGTGGTAGACATTGATTAATTACTAGTAATTAACCACGTCCAGATTGTTTTTCTTTGATTTCCGCAAGCGTTTTACAGTCTACACACAAGTCAGCTGTAGGACGTGCTTCTAAACGGCGGATACCAATTTCAATCCCGCACGAATCGCAAAAACCAAAATCATCTTCTTTGATTAATTGGATCGTTTTTTCAATTTTTTTGATCAGTTTACGTTCACGGTCACGAGTACGAAGTTCTAAAGAGAACTCTTCTTCTTGTGCTGCGCGGTCAACTGGATCAGGGAAGTTAGCAGCTTCGTCTTGCATATGCGATTTAGTTCGGTCAACTTCATTGCGTAAATCGTTGCGCCATGCTTCCAAAATAGTTTTGAAATGAGTGCGTTGTGCATCATTCATATACTCTTCGCCCGGCTTTTCCTGGTATGGTTCTAATCCGGCCTGAGCCAATAACCCTAATTTTTTTTGGTCTGGCATAACTTTCTCCTAAATCCTTAATATAATGCCCAGCATGAGCCGGCGGCTATAAATAACAGAATCCTATGGCCTAGGCAAATTTATTTTTCATTAATTAGTCCTACTTAAACCGCATCAATAAAATTAAAAAAGGTACGATAAGTGGTTTTTACACCCATTACTTATAGATAAGTGCTTAAAAACTTGCCTTGTTATATGGGCGAAAACCTTAAAAACAAGTCGCTTTTAATTAAAAGTGAGCTTTTCTATTAGTGTAATTTCAGCGCTCGAAATATCTGCTTTATAAGCAACTACTTCTACACCTTTAGTAATTGCCAAATCAACTAGTTGGGCGTACTTTTCGTCAATATGGCGCGCCGCACTAACTTGCTTAATCCCTTGATGTAATACTGCAAACAGCAGCACTGCACGATGGCCTTGTGCAACCATTTCAATTAATTCACGAATATGCTTTTGACCGCGAAGAGTTTCGGCATCAGGGAAGTAACCTTGGCCACTTTGTGGGGCATTTTGACTGAGTAAAGTGACAGATTTTACTTCTACATAGCAGTCTGGGCGTTGGGGAGCTGTAAGTAAAAAATCGATACGGCTATTTTCATCACCATATTTAACCTCTGGCTGTATTTTAGTGTAGCCGTTAAGCTCGCTGATTAGCGCTGCATGAAGTGCTTCTGCAACGATTTTATTCGCGATTGCCGTATTTACACAGATCAGATGGCCAAACTGGTTTTGCGTCAATTCTAATGAGTGAGGATATTTTCTTTTTTGATTGCTACTGGTGGAATAAAAGGCTGCAAAGTCAGGCTCCGCGCAACCAGTCATTTTACCTGTGTTGGCACAATGGGCGGTAAACTCTGAGCCATCGCTAAGGCGTAAATCGGCTAAAAAACGTTTGTAGCGTTTGATTAAAGTAGCGTGTTGGAGTGGCGTTGTATATTTCATTATTTTAGTTATTTGGTCTCAAGCAGTTGGGAAGTTGTTGTGGCTATAGTAAACTCATTGTCACTATTTTAGCGCAAAGAGTATTCTAACATGTCTGAAAAATTTGTTGTTCAATTAAGCGAGCAGGGTGCTGCATCGCATTGGGGCGAAACCGCCACGTTATCTTTTAATGAGCACGGTGCAACGGTTCATTTATCTGAACAAGAAACATTAGTAAATGTACAAAAAGCCGCGCGCAGTATTGCCAATCAAGGCGTTAAAAATGTCGTGCTAGCTGGTGATTGCTGGTGTACAGAAACACAGTGGGCTTTTTATCAAGGGTTTGTATCGCCTAAGTCATTACACGGTGTTGAATTTGCTGAAAATGCTAAAACAGATAGCCAAGAGCTTGCTTCATTACTTCGTTCTGCTACTTGGGCGCGTGAAATGATCAATGGCACGGCGGATGATATCTTCCCTGAAAGTTTAGCTGGTAAAGCTGCTGAATTTATTCAATCACTAGCTCCTGAACACGTGAGCTATCAAATCATCAAAGGTGATGCGCTACTTGAGCAGCAGTGGATTGGTATCCATGCTGTTGGTCGCGGTAGTGAGCGCCCGCCTGTATTACTTGCACTTGATTACAATCCAACTGGCGATGAAAATGCGCCTGTAGATGCAGCGCTTGTTGGTAAGGGGATTACTTTTGACTCTGGCGGTTATTCAATTAAAGCCAGCGAAGGTATGTTAGGTATGAAGTGCGACATGGGCGGTGCTGCAACGGTTACCGCAGGTTTGGCATTGGCTATTAGTCGCGGTATTAATAAACGAATTAAACTGTTTTTATGCTGTGCTGAGAACCTTATTTCAGGCCATGCATATAAGCTGGGTGATATCCTTACCTATAAAAACGGCACGACAGTTGAGATTGTTAACACTGACGCTGAAGGACGCTTAGTACTTGCTGATGGCTTAATGGCTGCAGCTGAAACCGGTGCACCTTTAATTATTGATGCGGCGACACTAACAGGCGCTGCGCTAGTTGCTGTTGGTCAAGAGTACAATGCCTTATTTGGACTTGATAAAGAGTTTGTACGTGAAGTTGAAGGCTTTGCTGGGCAAGAAATGGAAGGCGCGTGGCCACTTCCACTTGAAAAGTGGCATCAACAAAACTGTCCTTCACCATACGCTGATACAGCTAACAGCCGTGCCCAAAAAGGCGGTGGTTATGGTGGCGCATCAAATGCTGCTGGTTTCTTGTCACGTTTTGTACCAAACGACGGCAAAGGCTGGGTGCATATGGATTTAGCGGCAGCGTTTAATATGGGTAGCACGAGTCAATGGGCTGCGGGCGCGACAACAGTCGGGATGCGCACGGTTGCACGTACTTTACTAGAAAAAGCGTAATCTTAAATATGTTTAAAAAAGCGCCGTTTTAGGCGCTTTTTTGTTGGCTATAAAAATGTAATTACAAACAGAAACAAGCTTTTTTAGTTTATTTGCGCTAAAATCTCGCCCCACTTTTGCATTTCAAGTGATTAAGGTTTGAAGTTATATTTCTTATATTAAAAGCGCTGCTTTTATTTAAGTCGTATTCATAAACTATACTTGAATGATCAACTCACACTGGGAATTCTAATTATGTCAGATAAGTGCTACATCACAGCGCAACAATTGCTTGAAGATTCATTTCGCGTTGCGGCGCAAGTATACCAAGATGGTTTTCGTCCTGATTTTATTATTGGTATTTGGCGTGGGGGTGCCCCAATTGGGATTGCAGTGCAAGAGTATTATGATTATAAGGGCATAGAGACAGATCATATCGCGGTGCGAACTTCATCGTATTACGGTATTAATAAGCAATCTAAAGAAATTAAAGTACATGGCCTACACTACATTATTGAAAATGCTAACGCAGGTGACTCGTTATTGATTGTTGATGATGTATTTGATTCAGGGCGTAGTATTTTTGCGCTGAAAGAAAAGCTTTCGGAATTGATGCGTTTAAACTTACCTAAAGATATCCGCATTGCATGCCCGTATTACAAACCAAAAAATTCTAAAGTTGATATGAAGCCTGACTACTACATTCATGAATCAGAAGAGTGGTTAGTATTCCCGCATGAACTATCGGGTTTAACACCTGATGAGATCATCGCTGGTAAAACAGATTTAGTAAAAATACACGATATTTTATTAGCAAAATAAATCTATTGAGTAAAAATAAAAAAGGCCTTAATTAGGGTCTGTTGACCTTTGTGGATTGAAATTTGTTCAATCTAGGGGCGATTTAATCGCGGCGCGAGATTTGTAACCTAGTGGGCTAAGTAAAAATCGAGCAAAGCTTCCGCGTCCTGCTCACGCCCCTTACTTACATCCATGTAAGTAACAAAGAGTTAATCGTCCCTAGGCCTTTTTATCTTTTATAATCAGAAGATATTGCAGTGATGCTAAATTGCTTAAATTAGCAACTATAGCTGCGAAAAACTATCCACGTAATCGCTAAGTTTATCTAAATCAACCGCTTTGAGTCCATCATTTGAGCGTGCAACTAAACCTCTTTCTACCAGTTCCGATACTACGCGGCGATAGGCTCGCTCTGTGGTGGCAAAACGCTCAGCTTCAGCATTTACCGTTGGGTATGCGCGCAGCAGGGTTGGGTTATTATTTTCGGCACGTAATAAACAGTCTTTGGCGATATTGTAACCCAATGGCAACAATAGTTTATCTAAATTAATTTTTTGGTTTTCTTGAAACTTAGCGGCAATAGTTTGTGCTGTGTATAAGCTCAGCTCTGGCTTTTCAAGTAACAGGGCACGCCAGTGCTTTAGTTCTATTAGGTTGTAGCTAACGTCACTGAAGCAGGTGACTGTATAAATGCAGGGGTTATTGTTTAGCGCTTCAATTTCACCAATTAAGGTGTTGTTGCAATCAAGTTGGCCCAGCAGTAAGCGGCGGCCATTACCGACATCATAACTAAACGATACGGTGCCGCTTCTGACTAACACTAATTTTGTAAGAGGTTGATCTTGGTGGATCAGTACTTCTTTTTTAGATTGTTGATAACGGCTGCCAGCAAAGGTTAGTAGCTGGTCGACGAGATAACTAGAAAAATGATATTGAAACATCAACAATGCCCTTCGGACAATTGTCCTATTTATTACATCTTAATGACGTTAGCATTAAGATTCTAAGAATTTACGCTAACTTACTAGCTTAGTTAACTCGGTTAATTAAGCTTAATACCTGATATCCCGTGTAATGATTATTAAAGTGTGCTTTTAGCAGCTTTGGGTTTTTAGTAAGTTAGCTTTTTTATACTATTGCTATATTGTGGAATAACTTTGCCTAAACTACAACATTTGCAATGCTAACCTAAAGTACCGGAGAGAACAAATGAGTTGGGAATATTTGGGGTATTTTGCCTCAGCTTTACTTATTGCCTCTTTAACTATGAGTGATGTGAGCAAACTTCGTTGGTTTAACCTTGCCGGTTGTATTGCTTTCACAGCCTACGGTATTGCGATTGCTGCATGGCCTGTGGCTATCACTAATGGTTTGCTAACCTTCGTAAATATTTATCATTTAATTAAGCTCAAACGTCAACAACAAAAACCGCAATAATAGCGTGGTTTATTGCGCCTTACTCTGGTTATCAATTTGCGCTTTTTGGTAGCGTAATTCACCGCCAATCCATGTTTGATTTACGACAATGGTAAAAATTTCTTGTACTGGCACTTTAAAATAGTCTTTGTCGATTAAAATAAAGTCAGCCCACTTTCCTTGCTCTAAACTACCTAATTTAAATTCTTGATGTGCGGCATACGCAGCACCTAACGTGAATGCTCTGAGTGCATCTTCTCTGCTCAGTGCTTCAGTGACTCGCCAGCCATTAGCGGGTAATTGATTGTGATCTTGGCGAGTAATTGCTGAATACAAACCGTCAAAGGGGTTGGCCAGTTCAACTGGATAATCTGAGCCTGCAGCTACTACTGAGCCTTGCTTTAAAAACGTTTGCCATGCATATGCACCTTGTAATTGTGTATCGCTAAGGCGCTGCTCTGCCATATGCATATCAGAAGTTGCATGCACCGGTTGCATTGATGGAATGATTTTAAGTGCTTTGAAGCGAGGAATATCTGCTGGATCAACTATCTGTGCGTGCTCTATTCGGTTACGTAGTAAAATCCCGCCGGTTTTTTTAAATACATTTTGATAGGCATCTAACACAATATGATTTGCTTTATCACCGATGGCATGGGTATTGGCGCTAAAACCATGGTTAAAGCTCAATGTGTACAGCTGCTCTAATTTTTGTTGAGTTTCGAGCATTAAACCTTGGTGATTCTTTCTATCTGCATAATCGGCCAGTAGTGCGGCGCCACGGCTTCCTAACGCACCATCAGCATATATTTTTACACTACGAATAGACATGAAATCGTTAAGATCTTTATAGCGACCGGCTCTGAGCATATCTTCAAGGGACGGATCTGTTGCACTTAGCATTGCAACAATGCGCAGCGGTAAGGTGCCTTGTTCAGCTCTTTGCTTGTAAACTTGCCATGTTTGTTTATCAATCCCAGCATCGTGGGTTGAGGTTATACCTAAGCTGAGCAGATGTTGACCAGCTTGATTTAAGGCATTATTTACGTCTTGATCAGATGGCGTTGGAATATGTGCAGTAATTAAACTTTCGGCTTTATCGACAAAAATACCGCTAGGTTGACCTGCTTGGTTGCGAATAATTTCCCCACCTACTGGTGACTGTACTGTGGGTGTTAATTTGGCTAACTCCATCGCTTTGCTATTAACCCAAATCGCGTGGCTATCGACACGAGAAAGCACCACCGGAACATCTTTGACAACTTTATCTAAGTCAGCAGCAGTAGGAAATTGCTTATCAGGCCACAGTTCTTGATTCCAACCGCGGCCAATAATCCAGCCCTGGTTATTTTTAGCAAATACAGCAAGCTTTTTTTGTATTTCTGCAATCGACGTACTGCCACGTAAATCGAGTTGCGCTAAATTATTACCAAGTCCTATCACATGACCGTGGGCGTCAATTAAACCAGGTAATAAGGTTTGTTGCTCGGCATCAAATACTGCAGCATTAGGGAAACTCGCTTTTAGTTTATCGTCTCCTACTTTTACTACTTTGCCATCTTTAATAACCAGTGTAGAAAATTGCTGTAATTGGCCACTGTAAGTTGGAGTGTAACCGTTAGCATTGTAGATCACCGTGGTATCAGCTAGCACAGGTAAAGATAAAGTGATTAAACAGGCGAGTAAGCATTTCATTGTTAGAATTCTTTTTCTGCTTTTGTTAGTTAAACAGTAACAGAGAATACTGAGTCTGCAAATTAAATATAATAAATTATTTATCGTTGTGCATTTCAACTATGCTGATGAATTAGCTATTCATTTATTCGCATATAGAGTAAATTCAGACAGTGATAATCTACCATCTTTATCGCTGTCATAGTTTTTAAAGCGAGACCACAGGGCAGGATCTTTTGCTGACTCTGAACGCGTGATAAAACCGTCGTTATCGCGGTCTAAGTTTTTGAATTGTTCTGCTATATTATCAGTTGTTGCAAAACTGCAACAGCTACTGACAAATAACCAACTTAGTCCCAGTTGTGTACAAAATTTCATTGGGGAAACTCGTTAATCTAGGTTATTAGTTAAAAAACGCTTAAATTCAGATAGGGAAATTTTATTGTCTTGGTTTTTGTCCCAGCGTTGAAAGTTACTCAACAATTGTGGTTGTGGTTCAAGCTCATTATGCGTTAAATAGCCATCTTTATTGCTATCTAAATGATCAAAACGTTGTTTTACATCCAGTGCCATTGCGCTAAAACTGGTGGCTAGCGACACACTTAATATTATTAATATGCTTTTCATTATTTACATCCTACCAATAAAAAGAATAAAGCATTTGCCATAATTTAAATCCCAACATTAAATCCGTTTACACATTCCCTCCGGGATTATGGCAAATACTTTAAAGCCTTTTAAAATTTAAACTTTGCGAACTCTTGCTCAGATAATTGCTCGTCGTTATTATCATCAAGATCAGTAAACTGCTTTAATAGCGTGTTGTTTTGCTTGGCTTCAAGCAATGAAATTTGTCCGTCAGAGTCGGTATCTAATTGCGCAAACTTAACGTTTAATTGTGATGCTAAAACAGTGGCGCTAATGACTAAAAACATCAGTGAAAAAGCGGTGATAAGTTGTTTCATAGCAGTGTTTCCTTTGGGAAATTTATTGCAAAAATTGTTTAAACTCAGCAAATGAAATTTGACCATTTTGATCTTTGTCAATTTGCTCAAAACTTTCGTGTAATACCGCATCTTCAGATGCTTCTGCTTCACTCAATGTGCCATTACTGTCTTTATCAAGTTCTGCGAAGGTGGCCTCGACATCAATGGCAAAGCTGTTAAAGCTAAGCAGTAGGCTGATGCATAAGCACAGCGGTGTTAATATTTTCATATTATTTCCTTATAAACAGTCGTTGATACGGATATTACAAGAACGATGCCAATTTTTTTATTGTATAAATATCAGTGGTTTAATTTTTTGGCATTATAATAAGTGGGAAAAAATGACCGAGCAGTGTGTCTTTTTTGCAACAACTTTTAACGGGTATTCATTAAGTTTTAAAAAAAACAGTTGGTTAAGTTGTTTCAATTTAGCGTCAGTCGCTTTATATAGCGCTACACAGTTCGCCTTATTCATTATTCTTATTGATTCAGCTAGTGTATAAGTAACACCTTCCATAATCAGACTTTTAACTAAAGGAGTGGCGATAGTGGCCTCATTCGCTAAAAAGTACAGTGCATTACTTAGTTGGCGACCCAATTTAATAGGCCAGTTTTTGTTTAGTACTTTGTTATCGCTGCTGCCATTATCACTGGTAGTGATTGTATTTTTAAATGCGCTGAATAAACAGCTAGCAGTAACTCAACAAATCGTCAGTGAAAATTATCAAATTACCAAGTCATTTAATAATCTTAAGCAAGACCTCAATAGCTTAGAGCGCGCAACGCGACAAAACTGGGTGCTGAAAAGCGAATCACTCGATGAATTGATTGTTGATAAGTGGCAATCATCACTACAAAGCATTGATGAACTAACTTTTATAAGTTCTACGGGGGAGTATATTAAGCAATGGCAGCAACTCGCACAGGTATTGCAATTAGCGCATACTCAACTCGTTACTGAAGGACAACAAGATGCGCAATTGTTTATTCCTGTGAGTGAATTAATTGCGCGTCAAACGGTGTGGCTAAGAGATCAAAATGAGCTGCAAATAACTAAAAATCAGCAACAGTTAAAAGCTTTGCAAAGCTCATTTATCAATTGGTTAATAGCACTTATCCCATTAACTTTACTAGTAGGTGGTGGTTTTTTATGGCGTATAAGTGGTCGCTTAAAAGGATTAACGTCGGTTATTGATAAGCTTGGGCAAGGTCATTGGCAACAAAAAATAGCTGTACAAGGCTCTGCTGAGTTGGTTGAACTAGGAAATAAATTACAATGGGTGCAAGAGCAGTTGCATCAATTAGAGCAACAAAAAGATACTTTTTTACGCCATGTTACCCATGAATTGAAAACTCCATTAGCGTCAATGGTTGAGGGCACTGACTTACTTGCCGATGAAATCGTTGGGCCAATTAACAAAGAGCAGCAAGCGGTGTTGGCGTTAATTACCCAGAGCATGGTGCGTTTGCGCGCTATGATCGATAGTTTACTTAGTTACAATGCGATTCGCAGCAGCAAAGAAGACTTAAGTGAGCTGGAATTCTCGCAATTAATAACCAAGATAAACAGCCATTTTGAACATCGTTTAGTGGCGCGTAAGCAAAGCTTATGTTGGCATTGTGAGTTACCCGAGCAACCACTGGAAATTGCTGCAGAGCTTGTTGAAATGATCTTAATTCAGTTGATCTCTAATGGCTTAAAGTTTTCACCAGCAGGACAGGCGGTCAATATTGCTCTGTCATTAGCTGGTCGTACTTTGACTATGAGCGTGAGCGATCAAGGCACCGGTATTAAAGAGCAAGAGAAATCACATATATTCAGTGCCTTTTATCAAGGTAAGAATGCTAAAGATGTAACCGCTCAAGGTAGTGGTTTAGGGCTTACCATTGTAAAAGAGTCTGTTGAGCAATTGATGGGTACTTTACACGTTGAGCATAATGAGCCACAAGGCTGTCGTTTTATAATTCAAATCCCAATCATCCCTCAAACCAATAAAAACCAAGGAGTTAATTAGCATGGGCGTGCGTTTAAATGCCATTTTAGTGGTTTGCATTACAACCTTAGGGCTCGCAGGGTGTGAGTTAACTGAGCAGCCAGTAAATAAAAGCAACCCTGAAGCTGAACAAGCGGGTAAGGTGACTACGCCACAAGGGGATAGTTTACCGAATCCGAAACCTAGGCCGAAAACCGATCCTATGTATGCACCTGCCGAAACGGTCATTGGTTGGCATGCAAAGTCGTGCGGTGGTTTTCAAGTGGCAGCGAGTAAAACGGTTTATATTGGTGCTAAAGAGCTTCAGAATTATTTTGATTTTAGTTGCAAAAATAATGTATTAGCACCGGAAAAAGTATTAACGCAGCTGCTAAAACTGGATCAAGCTTATTATTGGCCAGATGATATAAAACAGTATTTATGGCTGCAAAAACAACAAATAAAACAGCAGATCAACGCTAAAAAACAGCAGCAAGCGCTGAATAATAAAATGCAAGAAACCCTGTCATCACTGGCAGCCATCGAGCAGCAACTATTACTACGCGAAGAAACTAAGGAGCAGTAATTATGTCAACAGAGCAAAACCAAGGCGCGCGAATTTTACTGGTCGATGATGATGCAAGTTTATTAAAACTATTGGCTATTCGCATAGAATCTAAAGGCTATCAAGTGACTACCTGCGAAAGCGGTATCGCTGCGCTTCAGTTATTAAAAAATAATGTATTTGATGCTGTGGTTACAGACTTACGCATGGATGAAATGGATGGTATGGCATTACACCGTCAGTTACAAAATCGCTACCCAGCGCTGCCAGTGTTGATGATGACAGCTCATGGGTCTATTCCTGATGCTGTTGAAGCGACGAAGCAAGGTATTTTTGCCTTTATTACTAAACCGGTAGATAAAGATGAGTTATTTGATAGTTTAGCAAAAGCGATTGAAATTCATGGTCTCAGTGCCGATGAAAGCGCATCAAACAGCAATATCGTGACCCGCAGTGGTGCTATGCTGCATTTACTTGAGCAAGTTAAATTATTAGGTCCGACTCAGGTCAATGTGCTGATCTCGGGGGCCAGTGGTACAGGTAAAGAGTTACTAGCTAATGCTATTCATCAACATAGCCATGTTAGTGAAGGTCCGTTTGTCGCAATAAACTGTGGTGCGGTACCGGGTGAATTACTCGAATCAGAACTATTTGGTCACAAAAAAGGGGCTTTTACGGGCGCGATTAAAGACCACCAAGGGTTATTTCAGCAAGCGCAAGGCGGTACTTTATTTTTAGATGAAATCGGTGATATGCCACTTAATTTACAAGTTAAGTTACTGCGCGTATTACAAGAAAAAACTATTCGCCCTGTGGGCTTTGAAGAAGAAATTCCAATTGATGTGCGGATTGTATCAGCAACTCATAAAAACTTGCCTGATGCGATTGCTAATCAGCAATTTCGCGAAGATTTATACTATCGCTTAAATGTTGTGAATCTTAAATTACCACCACTGTGTGAGCGCAGAGAAGACGTTAGTTTATTAGCGCAGTATTTTAGCGCTACCATTGCTAAACGTATGGATCAAAAAGAAAAGCGTTTCGCCAATGATGCAATGCATGCATTAGTACGTCACGATTGGCCGGGTAATATTCGCCAGTTACAAAATGTAGTAGAGCAGGTTGTCGCACTTACCCCAGGTGAAGTAATATCAGCACAGCTGGTTGAAAGTGCGCTTAATAGTAATACCAACAATGTTGAGCCGCTTTCACTTAACGATGCTAAAAAAGAATTTGAGCGAGATTATGTGATTAATGCTTTAAAGATGGCTGGCGGTAACGTGGCTGAAGGGGCAAAACTAGCTAAGCGTAATCGCTCAGATTTTTATAAGTTGATCAAAAAACACAACATTGACGTTGATACTATTTGTTAGGAGAGAAAATGCAGTTATTTATGGTGTATTTAGGTGGGCGTATTCAGGGCTGCCATATTGAAATGCATGATGTTCGTTTTGTTGTTGGGGAATCGATTGAACAAACTTACTCAAAATTAAAAGCGCAGTGGGTCGGTGATAAAAGTAGCGTGCACATGGACAGCTATATGGCGGTAAATCACATTGATGGCTTTGCAGTAACCGTGGTTGATGAACCCGTGGCCCAATCGCAGCAGTTATACTTTGTAAATTTAGGAGCGTATCGTGCTGATAGCTTAGCTGAGCAGCATGACTTTGCGTTATATGTAGCAAGTAGTAGCGACGAAGCTAAACAAAGAGCAAAAGAGGATTTACTAGCAGGTTTAAGTCATATTCATAAAGATGACTTACATGATGTAGATGATTGCTTTGCAATTGACTTGCTCGACAGTCAATTACATATCAAGCTAACCCCGAGCGAGCAATCTCAAGCGATTAAGCCCGATTGGTTTGGTTACCATTTATTATAAATAATCAAGAGAGTGTGTGGTACAAGCGTTAGCCGTTATCACTTTGTTCTGCACGCTCTTTGTCTTCACTGTTACTGGCAATTTTAAAAGCGATAATCACTAAGCCAAACATAGCAAAAGGTAACGCAGCAAGCATATACTCGGTAACATTGCTATCTTGGAAGCTGGCTTGTAGTAAAAAATGCCCAGCAATACACAGTAAAATAACAATTAGTAAGATCGGTAATAAAATAAGTTCTTTTTTAGCAGAATGAGTTTTCATTATTAGGCAGTACTTTTACAAGGTGCGCCATTGTAATGAGCAAACCGCTTTTAGGTCAAACAACTAGGCTGATAAATTACTTTTGATTGTGTTATGTCATGTTTTTCAGTATCAGAGTTAGGTTCGCTACTGTTTAACTCATCACTATCTTCATAGCTGTATAAATCAAAAATAAAATCAATTTCTTCACGTTTCAGTATCGCTTGCATATTGCCTCCTATCTTATCAACTTAGTTAAGTAGTAAGCATATGTCTGCGCGACTGAATTGTAAGTGAACATTAACCGTACAAAATGTGTATAAATGTAATCCTTAATTATTATTAATAGGTAGTCGAACGGTAAAAGTCACACCATCGGCTTGTTGATTATTAGCCGCGCTAACTGTGCCTTTATGGTATTCACACACCAAACGTACTATATAAAGCCCTAAACCCAAGTGTGGTTGCTGCTGCAGTTGTTGACTACGTACCGACACCATTGAATCAAAAATATGCTCTGTTAATCCCTCGGGTAAAAGTGGACCTAGATTACTGACACATAACAGGGCTTCATTATCATGTTGATCAAGGCTGACACTTATAGCGCTATCTTCAACACTAAACTCTAAGGCATTATTGATCAGTTTATCTAGCAACTGAGCAATAAACTCAGGCGCGCCGCTAAGTAGTAATGGTTGCGGACAAATATTAAGGCTAAATTGTTGCTGTGCATAGGTTAGCTGGTAGCCTTGCATACAACCATTGATCACATTTCGCAAATCAAATGGTTCAGCTTCAGCGCTTTGAATACTTTGCTCAAGGCGAGTTGCTTCGCTCATGGTGGTGATTATTTTACCTAAACGCTCGACCCCTTCACTGGCACGATCAAGGTATTTTTGGCTCAGCTCACTTTGTGGCTGCATTTGTAAGTTTTCAAGGGAACTACGTACGACCGCAACGGGTGTTCTGAGTTCGTGAGATAATCGCGACGACATGGTTTCTAAATAGTTAGTGTAACCACCTAAGCGACTTACAATATTTGCAAAACTGCGAGATAAATCGCCAATTTCATCGTTTGAATCGCTGTAATTAATAGTGCCAGTTACTCGCCCTTGAGCATCAATGGCTTGCTCTGCGGTATCTCTTAAGCGACGAATACGACTGGAGATCCTTGATGCAAAAAAGAATAACGTTACTGTGCCTATTAGCATCACTGCTAAAATCACATTAAATAGTTTCTCTAACGATTTGTTGCGTAATGTGCGAACACCATTGGTAGTCTCTTCGGCCACTACAGCACCAATGACCTTATCTTGGATCCAAATAGGATATGCGGCTGATAAAATAACCGCTTTGTTATCTGGAGTGAGTCGCCAAGACGATGCTGGTGTGCCACTGAGTGCTTTACCTATATGTGTGCCTTGCATCGCTGCGACATCGTGCAATGTATCTAAAAATTCATTTTCAGGGCGGGTAAGTACTTTATAGTAAAGTGGATGTAAGTAGTTTTTCTCAAATCGTTGCCACCAGGTTTTTGCTGGCTGGTCATTAAGTCCATCAGCCCAAACACCGTCGGCATGATGAATTGATCCCGACTGCGCTAACACGCGGTGATGATTATCAACCACCCAAATTCGGCTGCCGCTGTGACCCATACCTTTTAATATACGATTTATTTCAGGAGAGGGCACCAGCACTGAGCCAATATCATTGGGGTTTTGTAAGTTTGAAGTCGACATAGTCTGTGGCTCAGGCTTGCCTTGATCCCAATCTTCAATTGCAAAGCCGAGCTTATTGCCAAGCATCGTTAGCGGAAACCGCAACTCTATGTTGTAGCCAGTCTCTGTACTGACAAAATAGCCTTGAATTTTTGTTATTGGGGTTTTGCTTTGTGCGTCAAATGCGTTGATCCAGCCATCTTGGCGAGCGGCAACAATATAGTGCTTAAATTCTCCTTGTGGGGTTTTTAACATGATCTGTAAGTGATCATTACGGGTTAAACTTAGGGTGTTTTTAGCGCGATAAACCACCGAGTCATCGGTAACTTTAAATACTGCATATAAAAAGTTTTCATATTTACCAACCATATGCTCAAACGATAAGTCCTCAAGCTGATGGTCTGGTTTATTAGTTTGTAAATAGCGCTCGTCGTAATGCCAAAAAAGACTTTGATAAGGCTGCCAGTCCGACAGTTTGCCATCAAGTTGAATGGGGTTACTAAGGTTATAGGCGTAGAGATCACGGCCTTTTATAACCTGATCTAAAAAATTGGTTTGCGAGTCAAATAATGCTGGGCGCTCATGCAGGGCCGTGGCGAGTGCTCGGGTAGTGCCGACTAAGGTTTTTTCTTGACCTTGGCGCAGAAATTTTTCCATTTCCCACACGTATTCATAGCCAAGCCAAGGCAGTAAAAATAAAAAACACGACAGCAATATAAATTTACTGCGCAAACCAAAACGCAGCATTACACTTGCTCCCAGCGATAACCCATACCGTACACGGTATCTATACAATCAAAGTCAGTATCTAAAGCGATAAATTTTTTGCGAATACGTTTAACATGAGAAGTGATAGTGCTGTCATCAACGTAAATCTTTGCATCACTCATTAGTTCGTTACGGCTTTTTACATGCCCAGGGCGCTGTGCCAGTGAATGCAGCATCCAAAATTCAGTTACGGTTAAATCGACTATTTGCTGCTGCCAAAATACTTGCATGCGTTTAGTATCAAGCGTGAGCGGGCCGCGATTGAGTAAAGCATTTTGATCAGCGGGTTGCTCGAGTGCTTCCATACGTCGAAACAGTGCACCGATACGAGCCGCCAAATGCGCCATGCTGATATCTTTAGTGAGATAGTCATCAGCGCCCATGCGTAGGCCACACACAGTATCTATTTCGCTGTCGCGGGCGGTTAAAAAAATAATCGGCAAGGTTTTAGAAAGCGAACGCAGAGTTTGGCATAGTAAGAAACCGCCATCAATTTCATGACCTAAACCAATATCGACAATCGCTAAGTCTGGTAGTGTGTCATTAAAAGCATGCTCTGCACTTTGACGGTTGCTATAGCCGCTGACCAGATAACCCTGCGCGCTGAGCATTTCCATGTAATTTTCGCGGATCGCGGGTTCGTCTTCAATAATTGCAATCTTCTTCATTTACAGCACCTTCTTATATTCTAGTTGCACTATACCTAATTTTTTTGCTTTCGCACTGGCGAAAAAGCAATTGCCTTTTTTTTGCCACAATTGCTCAGCAGTTTGCCTTTTTTGCTCCCCTTTGTTGCCACTTGAGCTTGCTTTAATGGCGTTATACCAAATCGGGCAGCTACCAACCCATGAGTTGCCAACTATTAAGTAATTAAGCAAAAAAGGATTACACCATGAAAAAAATGATTATCGCTTGCACTGTCGCTACTATTTTTGCAGCACCTAACTTAGCCCACGCTGACACAGTTGCAGTTAAAGCAAAAGAAACTCATAAAGAAACGGTGATAGGTTTAAGTACGGGGGCAATTGTTGGCGGTATTGTTGGCGGCCCAATTGGTGCCTTTGTTGGTGCATTTGCCGGAGGCTTGATTGGCGAGCAAGAAGTGGCAGAAGATAAAATTGCCGAGCAACAACGAGCTTTAGTTGTGCTGCAAGATAAAACCGATGATTACCAGCATGTACTTGCTCAAAATACGCAAATGAGTGAGCAGCTCGATAAGCTTGAGAGTAATAACGAACACCTTGCATTAGCCAAAATGCATAACCTAATGGCAATGACCATTCAATTTAAAACCGGTTCAAGTGAGATTGCCCCGCACTTTGCCAGCCAACTTGATCAACTAGTGAATTTACTTCAAAGCCAGCCAGACTTGCAGCTGGATTTAAATGGCTTTGCCGATCAACGTGGTGATGAGCTCGCTAACTTAGCGCTTTCAAAACAGCGAGTCGCAAATGTACAAAGCTACTTAATAAAGCAAGGTATTAGCCATACCCGCTTAACGACTACCGCATTTGGTGAGCAACAAACTGTGGCAGATAGCGATAATTATGAAGAAAACATGTTTGACCGCCGTGTAACGTTAACAACTCGTCCAAGCACGCAGCCGTATAACCAAACCGCGAGTAACTAATCGCCATTTTGCCAAGTAGCCGCCAAGGGAGTGATTTTTATGTTGAGTAAACCAAGCAAAGTGCTTCCCCGTAGCCATTTATGGTTACGGGGAAGCCTTTTTACCTTCATCGCGTTTGTTAGCTGTGCGAGTAACGCCAGCACATCGCCAGAACTAACTATGTTCGACAGCAATGGTGCAAAGGCAGCGCCTGGCGTTATCTTAAAAAGTGATGCCACCATGACAGTCACCGGATTGATAAACCATGTCGTGGTAACTCAACATTATCGCAATGAAAACCTGTTTGCTGTTAATGCACGTTATGTCTTTCCGCTACCCGATGAAAGTGCGGTGCATGCTATGACTATGCACATTGGTGAGCGAGTGATCAAAGGTGAAATTGATAAAAAAGCACAAGCCGAGCTGCGTTTTCAACAGGCACAACAAGCGGGTAAACAAGCCGCTTTAGTGCGCCAGCAGCGTGCAAACATGTTTGTCACTAATGTGGCAAACATCGGCCCCGGCGAAGAAGTGCAAATAGAGCTGCAATATCAAGAAGTGATTGATTATCGCAGTGGTACATTTGCACTACGATTTCCAACCACGATAACGCCGCGTTACCATCCGATTAATGGGGTATTAAATGAAACAGCAGAGGATATGATTGACTCGCAGAGTAATGAGTTACCATCAGCGAGTATTGCTGCCACCGGTTGGATAGCACCGATTTACATGGCCACTAAAAATACCGGCTCGGTTCAAGGCGAGTTTAATCTAACGGTTAATATTGATGTTGGCCTAGAGCTGGTGGATATTCAGTCTAAATATCATCGTATTAATACCGAAAATCTGGCATTTGGTCAGTATCAAGTTACTTTAAATGAACAACGTGCCGTGAATCGTGATTTTTTACTGGAGTTTAAACCGCTGCAAAAAGAGCAAGCGCAAGCCGCATTTTTTACTGAGCAGCTCAGTAATGGTGAACGTTATGGATTATTAATGTTGCTGCCGCCGGATGATCATTTTACGCAGACTCAGCGTCTAGCAAGAGAAATGATTTTTGTAGTCGACACTTCCGGCTCTATGCACGGACAGTCAATGGAGCAAGCCAAAAGTGCACTTCATTATGCGTTATCGTTACTTGATAGTAACGACAGCTTTAATATTGTCGGCTTTGACGATCAAATTATGCCTATGAGCGATAAACCTTTGCCGGCTAATGATTTTAATTTACGCCGTGCTGAGCGCTTTGTATATAATTTACAAGCTGATGGCGGCACAGATATTAAAGGGGCATTAGATGGTGTACTAGATGCTCGTGAGCATCTAGGGTATGTGCGTCAAGTGGTATTTTTAACCGATGGCTGTGTCAGTAATGAAGATGCATTGTTTAAACATACTAGTGCGCAACTAGGTGATAGTCGTTTGTTTACGATTGGTATCGGTAGTGCGCCTAATAGTTACTTTATGCGTCGAGCTGCAGATGTTGGACGCGGAACGTTTACTTATATTGGCAGCAGTAGTGACGTGCAACCAAAAATGCAGCAACTATTTGATAAGTTAGCTCATCCTGCAATTACTCAACTTGCGCTTAGCAGTGATTTGGCAAATCAAGCTCTTGAATATTGGCCATCGCCGTTACCCGACCTGTACTTTTCAGAGCCGGTGATGGTTGCTATAAAGCTTGATAATAATGCCGGCGTTACTTTAGCGGGGCAAACGGCGCAAGGACCGTTGTCGATAAAGTTAAATACACAACAAGGGCGACCGGCTCATGGAATTGCAAGGTTGTGGGCACGGCAAAAAATTAAATCATTATTACTTTATAACGAGCAAGAGCATGTTAAAGCACAGGTTGAGAGTCTAGCGCTTGAACATCAATTACTTAGTCCGTTTACCGCCTTTGTAGCGATTGAACAGACACCATCGAGCACTGTTGCTGAGCAGAATGTGCAAGTGGTTAATCAACGACCTCAGGGTCTAGCAATGAGTTTGCCACAAACTGATGGGCAAAGCAGACTACATATTTTACTCGGTTGCATGCTGTTGGCTGGATTTGCAGTGTTGAGACTGAAAAAATGAAAGCAGTGATTGGCGCTATATTGTTGATTGTTGGCTTGGCGTTGCTTGGTCATGGTAGTTATATGCAAGCTAAAGCGTGGCTGGCACAACGCCTTATAGAGCAGGCTTGGCAAGTGGCACTGACAACGCCAGAGCAACAAGTTAAACCCTGGTTCTATGCTGATAGTTATGTAACTGCACAACTGAATTGGCCAAGCCAAAAGCAAACCTTAACAATATTAGCAGGAGCCAGTGGCCGTAACTTAGCGTTTGCCCCGAGTCACTTTTTAGCTAGTGCAGAGCTAGGCTCTGAGCAAGCAGGCGTGTTAATTGCTGGACATAATGACACTCACTTTGCTTTCTTACAAAAAGTGAATGTGGGTGAGCAATTTAGCTTACAAACGCAAAATGGCCAAATTGATCGCTATCGAGTGCGTGGGATTGCGGTTATTCATCAGTCCCAGTACGATTTTTTAGCGCATAAAGGCTTGTATTTATTAACCTGTTATCCGTTTGATTCTTTAGCCTCCGGGACTGAATTACGATTATTAGTCTCTGCCGATAAATTGCCATCACCTGCATCGGTGTTATCTATGTCTACTACCAATTCTTGATGACGCTGACTTATCATTACACCTACAAATACCACGCCAATGCTGAGCCATTGGCTAAGAGAAAGCACTTCTCCCAAGATAATTGCTGATAATATTAGGGTGAAAATCGGTATTAAATTTGAATAGGCTGCGGCAGTGAGCACCGACACCTTACTAATTGCGTAATTATACAAACCATAGCCGCCTAAGGTGACGCAAGAGCCTAAATATAAAATACTTAATAATGCGCCAAGGTCGTGTTGATTTTCACTGGGGAAATCAATAAACAGTAAAAATGGCGCAAAGAACAGACTACCGCTAAAACCTTGCAGTGCAATTAAGGTTAATGGTGAGTAGCGAGCAACTAAATGTTTAACTGAAATAGTATAAAATGCAGCGCAGACCATTGCCATTAACTCCAAAAAGTTACCCAGCAATGGATTGGGAGCCTGCTCTGAGCTTGGCGACATTAAAGTTAATAAGATACTGCCGCCAATACAAAAAGTGAAACCAATAACAATGGCCTTACTAATGTACTCTTTGAGCATAAAAAACGCTAAAAGTGCTACGATAATCGGTAAGCACGATACAATAACCCCCGCTTGAGAAGCTGAAGTATATTCCATCGCATGGCCTTCAAATAAAAAATACAAACAGGGCTCAGCCAGCGACATCCCCACCAGATATTTCCAGTCACCTTGATGATATTTAAAGCGAATAACGTAACGCCATAAGCACAATGCCATGACTAAGGTGGTTAACATGCGTAAAAAAATCACCAGTGCAGGGTCATAAATGGCGATCGCGTATTTTAGCGCGATAAAAGAACTGCCCCATAAAAAGGTGGCGATTATTAAACATAAACTGGCTGGCATGAAGGTCGCTTTAAAGTGAATTAAAACACGATCCTAGCACGTCAGCACCGTGATTGAATATTTTTAACTTGTTCAAAAATCGATAACTGGTATAAATAAATCCTTCAATATTTTTGTGTAGTAAAAAGCATGCAAAGGGCACAGGTAATAGTGGTTAAGCTGGGAACGAGTGTACTCACTGGTGGAACCGATAAACTCGACAAAGCACACATGGTTGAATTAGTTCGCCAATGTTGTGAATTAAAAAAGCAAGGTCATCAAGTTGTGCTGGTATCAAGTGGCGCGGTGGCTGCTGGCCGAGAGCAACTATTAAAACCCTGCGGTCGTTCTTTGATTGATAAACAGATGCTTGCCGCGATTGGTCAAGGTCAGCTTATCCACATTTGGCAAAGCTTATTTGCTTTATATGGCGTCAATGTAGGGCAAATGCTACTGACTCGCGCTGACGTTGATGACCGAGAACGCTACCTCAATGCCCGCGATACTTTAACTGCATTATTAAGTTATGACGTGGTGCCAATCATTAATGAAAATGATGCGGTCGCAACTGCTGAAATTAAAGTAGGTGATAACGACAACCTCTCAGCACTGGTCGCTATATTAGCTAATGCCGACAAATTATTATTACTAACCGACCAAGAAGGTTTATTTACCAGTGATCCACGTACTGATGTTAATGCGCAATTAATTGACGAAGTGGCACATATTGATGATGAGTTACGCCAGCTTGCTGGTGGCAGTGGAACTAGTCTAGGCACGGGTGGTATGGCAACGAAATTGCAAGCCGCTGATATCGCTCGTCGAGCCGGGGTGGAAGTGATTATAGCCAAAGGTGCTGGTAAAAATGTGATCCTTAATTGTATGAGCGAACAGTTACCAGGAACACGCTTTGTAAAGCTAACAGCGCCAAGAGATGGCCGTAAAAAATGGCTGTTAGCTGGACCTAAAAGTAGTGGCCAAATAGTGATTGATGATGGCGCAGTAAATGCTTTACAGCAACAAGGCGCTAGTTTATTAGCCAAAGGCGTACGCGGTGTGCGCGGGCAGTTTGAACGTGGCGATTTGATTGATTTAGTCACCAGTGATCAACAATTAGTGGCCCGTGGGTTAGTACGTTTTAGTAAAGCTGAAACCGATACTATTAAAGGTTGTCATTCAAGTGAAATTACAAAGTTGCTAGCTTTTGATTGCGGTAGTGAAGTGATCCATCGAGATGACTTGGTGTTGTTCTAAACTAATAATTTAGTAAAACTGTAAAGCTAACCTAAACTAAATGTTATGTATTTGTTTAGGTTGGTTTAGATGATAGCAAACCCTTGTGGACATGAATGGATTGTATTCTTAACGCAACAAACCGAAGAGCAGGCTTTAGATGCCGCGCTTATTACAGCTATTTCTGGACTGTCTGAGGTCAAAGTATTTGCGCTATATATTAATAAACATTTCAACCCGCAACTTCCTCCTACCTTATTGAATGTTGATAGCAAAATAGATCCGCTTAGATCCGATGAACTGATGCTTTTATTAGATAAAGTAAGCAAAAATAAAGTGCGTGTAAGCAGTGCATTTGAAAGTGTTACAATGTATGTGCCGATGTCTTATTTAGGCACTGTCATTGGCCTATTAATGGTTAAATCGAAAGACAAATTACCCGAAGGCATTGGCGTGTTGGCACTACATATTTTAAATGTTTATGCTAATCAATTAGCCTTGATCCATAAATCACGATTAGACCCTTTAACAGAATTACTTAATCGGCAAACGTTTGATAAAAAAGTCATTGAAATACTCTCAGAAGAAGACTTTTTGGCCAAAGATGAGGCATTCGCAGTAAGTAAAAGTTGGTATTTAGCGATTGTCGATATTGATCACTTTAAACGGGTCAATGATAATTTTGGTCATGTAATTGGTGATGAAGTTATTTTATTAGTATCGCGATTACTGAAAAATAATTTTCGCTTGGAAGATTATGTATTTCGCTATGGCGGTGAGGAATTTGCCGTATTATTTCAAAGCTTCGATAAAGCAGCAGCTCGAGGTACGTTAAATCGATTACGAGCGAATATTGCTGAATATCCTTTTCCACAAATAGGTAATTTAACCGTCAGTGCGGGTTTTTTGGAACTTAGCCATGTTGATATGGTTGCATCTTTAGTACATAAAGCGGATTTAGCATTGTATGAATCGAAAAATAATGGGCGTAACCGAGTTACTGCTTATAGCGATCTAAACTTAGTGGATGATATTGCTAGTGATGATGGTATAGAGCTTTTTTGAATCTTTTGCAGTTGCTTTAACTGTGCTAAAATCTGTGCCCTTAAATTGTTGTAAACAGGGCCCAGTTGATGAAATTAGTTCGTTGGTTATTAGGTAGTTTGATCTTATTTTTTGATTTTGTTTTTACACCACGTAGTAAAAAACGTCCTGCGGGAGAGCAAGCTCAGCTTGATCAACTCACTGCACAATTTAAACTATATCAATTCAAAGCTTGCCCATTCTGCGTAAAAGTGCGCCGTGCAATTAAACGTGAAGGGTTAAAAGTTGAAACGCGCGACGCGAAAAGTAATGAACAGTATCGTCAAGAATTGCTCGAACAAGGCGGAAAAATAAAAGTACCGTGTCTACGTATCGAAAAAGATAACCAAGTCACTTGGTTATATGAATCAAACGATATCATTGCTTACTTAAATAAAGCTGCAGCTTAATATTCATTTTTCAAGCGCATTTGCTGTGTTAGCATTTAGCGCATATTTTATTGTCCATTGAAAGAGAACATAACCATGACAATTCGTACACGTGTTGCGCCGTCACCAACCGGTGATCCGCATCTTGGTACCGCTTATATCGCCTTATTTAATTACTGTTTTGCTAAGCAGCAAGGTGGCGAATTTGTACTTCGTATTGAAGACACAGACCAAGTACGTAGCACTTCAGAATCAGAACAAGCGATTATGGATAGTCTTCGTTGGTTAGGGCTTGAATGGGATCATGGTCCTGATGTCGGTGGTGAGTTTGGTCCTTATCGTCAATCAGAGCGTAGCGATTTATATAAAAAATATGCACATCAGTTAGTTGATGATGGCAAAGCATTTTATTGTTTTGCAACTAGCGAAGAGCTGGACCAAATGCGTGAAGAGCAAATGGCTGAAGGCCTGCGTCCTAAATACGATGGCCGTGGTTTAAACCTTACTGATGACGAAATTAAAGCCAACTTAGCTGCCGGTAAGCCTTACGTTATACGTATGAATATTCCAAGCGAAGGTACCTTTAAATTTAACGATTACTTACGTGGTGAAATTGAGATCCCGTGGGAAAACGTTGATATGCAAGTGTTACTTAAAGCCGATGGTTTCCCAACTTACTTTTTAGCTAACGTGGTTGATGACCACCATATGGAAATTAGCCATATTTTCCGTGGTGAGGAGTGGATCAACTCTGCGCCTAAGCTGCTAAAATTATATGAAGATTTTGGTTGGCAAGCGCCGGTGCTTGGTCACTTACCACTATTACGTAATCCAGATAAGTCAAAGCTATCTAAGCGTAAAAATCCAACTTCTATTAATTACTATAAAGAAATGGGGTACTTACCTGAAGCGGTACTTAACTACCTTGGACGCATGGGCTGGTCAATGCCGGATGAGCGTGAAAAGTTCACGCTTGCTGAAATGATTGAACATTTTGATATGAAGCGTGTATCTCTCGGTGGCCCAGTATTTGACGTTGATAAACTAAGCTGGTTAAACGGCATGTGGATCCGCGAAAACTTCAGCAACGAAGAGCTAATTCAGCGCTTTGTAGATTGGAAGTTTAATGGGGCAATGCTTGCTAAAGTATTACCAGAGGCGAAAGCCCGCATTAATACCCTATCAGATATGGTTGATTTAGCCGGTCATTTTGTCGGTGGTATTCCAACTTACGACCCTGCGTTACTGACCGCTGGTAAAGCCGATGAAGATGTAATTCGCCAAGCTTTACAGTTCTTTATCTGGGAGCTTGAGGGCTTACGAAGCTGGGAGAAATCAGCAATATTTGCTATAGCTAAAGCGGTGTCTACTTTCCATGAGCTGAAGATTAAAGACTTTTTAGAGCCGATATTTGTCGCTATTACTGGCAAAACGTCTTCAACATCAGTACTTGATGCAATGGAAATATTAGGCTCAGATCTATCTCGCGCACGTTTACGTGTAGCACTTGCGCATTTAGGTATCTCTAAAAAGCAAGCGAAGAATATTGAGCGTGCGTATCGCGAGTATCCTGCTGCATAGGTAAAGTAATCTAGCTAAGCTTGATGATCATTAAAAGCCGAACTTTATTAACGTGGAGTTCGGCTTTTTTGTGGAAAAATAATGGAGTATTGCCAACAAGCAAAGCTAGTTTGTGGACGATGAAATAATAATAATTGGCTGTTCTCACGCAATTTGTTAGCTCAGCAGTGAGAAGTGGGATATCGGTGGTTTATTTTTTTCGAAAAAAAAGCCGTGTTTTAAATCAACACGGCTTTGTTGTTTTAATTAGCTTTACCCTAGACTTTGAACTCATCTACAGATAAGCGTAACTCTTCAGCAAGTTTAGCGACCTCAGAGCTTGATATATTAGTCTGATTAGCCCCCTCTGCGGTTTGTTCTGCAATGGCTACAATAGACTCAAGGCGCTCGCTAATCTCTTGTGAGACTTGTTGTTGCTCTTGTGCTGCTGTCGATATTTCTTCACTCACATCATGTGCTAAAGCAACCGCTGAGGTGATTGAATCCAGTGCTGCGTTGGCTAGGTCTGATTGTTCAACACAAGAATCAGCTTGTTGCTTGCCTTTAGACATTGCAGTCACGGCTGCTTCCGCGCCTGTTTGCAATGATTCTATCATGGCTTGAATTTCTTGAGTCGAGGCTTGTGTTTTACTAGCCAATGAACGAACCTCATCAGCAACAACGGCAAAACCACGACCTTGTTCACCGGCACGTGCTGCTTCAATAGCTGCATTAAGTGCTAGTAAGTTAGTTTGATCCGCAATACCACGAATAACATCAAGAATACTACCAATTGAGGCGCTATCTTGATGAAGCTTATTAATGACTAGTGAGGCTGATTCAACTTCACGAGCTAGCTGCTCAATGGTCGATTTATTCTGGCTAGAAATACCCTTAACACGCTCAGCTTCTTTATCGGCATTTTTGATTTCTTTAAGTGCCTGTTGTGCGCTATTGCTTACTGTTTGTGAGGTACTGCTCATTTCCGTTGTCGCTGTTGCAGCTTGTTCTACCTGTGCTTGTTGATTACGAATTGCTTGACTTGATTCACCGGTGATAGCAGACGTTTCTTCTGAGGCCGCAGCAAGTTGTGTGGAACGAGATATAATACCTTGGATCAAGCTGCGTAAGCTGGCTATAAGTGTATTACAGCTACGCGATAGTTCACCAAATTCATCTTTAGCTGTATCGTCTAGACGTTGTGTCATGTCGCCACTAGCAACAATATCAAGAATGCGGTTTACTTCTGCAAGCGGTTTAGTAATGCGGTTAACCGTTATATAAGCTACGATTATGGCTAACAAAGTTGCGCTGATCATACCAACCCAGGTCCATAAATTAGCTGAATCTACGTCGGTCCTAACTTCTTTTTGCAATTCAAAAGCAACATTACTAGCTTGAGAAACTAATTCATTAAGTTGTTTTATTGCAGTTGCCGTAGCTTGCTCTGCCTCTGTAAGTTCCTTTTCAGTCATTGCGATTACATCAATTAAACGCTTTTTGTTAGCTGAAATACTATTGTTGCCGAGAATGTTATCGCGAAGAGAGACGAAGTAATTGTTTAGATCGTTATATAAACCAGGCTCTGCTGCTTCAACAACCGGTTTTAGTAGCTTTAAGCTACGCTCAATCTCCTCTAAATAATAAAGCTGCTCATTTTTGACGATATCTAAGGTATTTTGGGTTTTAACTGTCAGCATGTCAGTGCTGTTGGTGACTAAAGACAAAAAGTTATTTTCTAATTTATTAGCCGCTTGATAGGCTCTGCTATCACTGCTTTCTAAACCATCAATATCGATAATATCCAAAACCACAGAATTAGCATCTTCCGCTGCAAGCTCTATCGTTTCTAATTGTGCTCGTAATGATTTATTGAGTTCTAATTGGGTTTTTTTATCTTTTAATAAATCTTCTACTAATTTAATAAAGCTTTTGTAAGTTCGCTCAACGTTTTGACTATTTTGATTTAGTTGATCGTTGTCACGTACAACGAGTTTTAACTGTGAATAAGCTTTATCAAAGCGTTGTTTTTGTTCGAACACCAACTTTTCAATTGGCGCAAGCTCTGCTGCTGAAGAGGTATAAAAACTAGCTTGGGCGGCTTTACTCATCAGGATAAACTCAACCTGTAGTTCTGAGCTTTGTTCTAATGCCGGCAATGATAATTGATTTACTTGCTGTGCTGAATTATTAATATTTGCGATTCTGAACAGTGAATTACCCCCAATTAAAAGAAGTAATAAGGTGATACAAATAAAACCACCCCAAATACGTTGGCTGACAGTTAAGTTCATATAAAAATTCCATAAAGAGAGTAGCAATTAGACTTTATCGGCTTTATTGCGGATAAGTTAAGTAATTAAATTCAATTACTTTTAACATTCGTTACTATAAATCTAACAGAAGATGATTAATTTTTCAGTTAAATTAGATGAAATCAGTAGAATTAGCGCTAAAGTATTGCTTATTTTTTAACTCCATCAAGCTCAGCTTCCCACCCCATACACAGCCTGTATCCAAAGCATGGATATTTGCATGATGAGTTACGCCCTCAAGAGCAGCCCAATGTCCAAATACAATGTGCTGTTTAAAAGTTGTAAATTTTGGGTGCTCAAACCAAGGCATCATTGCAGTAGCGTTAGTAATACTACCTTTATAGCTTAACTCTAATTGTTCATCAAGGGTTAAAAATCGCATTCTGGTAAAGTAGTTAACAATATAACGAAATCGCTCAAACTCATTGAGTTGCTCACTCCAAAGGCCTGGGTGCTGCTCATACATATGTTTGAAAAAATCGCGCGCATTCTCACCTTGATAGCAGGATTCAGCAAATTGAGCATGTTGCAGAGCCTGCTCAATGGACCATGCGGGGTTGAGGCCGGCGTGGCTAATAAATACCTGTTCTGTTTCAAGCCATAGAGCCAATGGTTGCTGCTTTAGCATGGCTATATAAGCAGGTAGCTTTGCTGAACCAAGCAGGGCGGTGAGCTTGTCTTTTGGATTAGCGGGTTTATCTAACATATAATTGGCAATCAGGTGTAAGTCATGATTACCTAAGGTAACGGTGATACTATCTTGATGTGTATATAAATAATCTAGGCAGGCAAGAGAGTCGGGGCCGCGGGCGACAATGTCGCCCACTAAATAAAGGTGATCTTTACTTGGGTTGAAGTCAACTTGCAGCAACAAAGCTTGAAATTCTTTATAACAACCTTGTAGATCACCTATCGCATAATTTGCCATTATTTAACCTAAATTCGGGATAATAAATCTATCTCCTGTGGCTATTTTCAACGCTAACTGCGTTGAATCTACTTGCAATAGGCCAGCTATTGACGCGTAAATTCGCCTTGTTATCTCTGAAAATCTCCGACAGGACAGCTTAAAGGCTAGTTATATCATTAAATCAATGCGTTAATAAATATCTTAACCCGATTTCAGGTTATTTAATGTAAAATATTAGGCAGTGATAAACGAAAAACATTAATTGGTGCATCGAACTCTGTACCGAACTCATTCTTCAAGGTGTAATAACCTTGCATCGTTCCTACGGGAGTATCTAGCACTGCACCACTGGTATATTTATAGCTTTCACCAGGACCAATAGTTGGTTTTTCACCGACTACGCCTTCACCTTGTACTTCGATTTCTTTACCATTTGCATCAGTGATCAACCAATAGCGGCTAATTAACTTTGCGCTGCATAGACTGTGATTTTTAATGGTAACGGAATAAGCAAATACATATTTATCAAGTTCAGGTTGTGATTGACCCTCAACATAAAATGTTTCTACCGATACTTTGATGGGTGAGCCCAAATTACTGCTTGTTGTCATAAATCCAATTAGCTATATCAATAAATTGTTGTAACGAAAGGCTTTCAGCACGCAACGTGATATCTATACCAATGCTAGTTAATTCATCTGCGGTGAGTAAATTAGCTAAGCTGTTGCGCAGTGTTTTGCGGCGCTGATTAAAGGCCTCTAAACACACAGTGTTAAGAATTTTAGTACTTTTTGCTGTACGTTGCTCTGGCTTTTTCGGTATTAAACGAATAACGGCAGAATCAACTTTCGGTGCTGGTTTAAAACACTCTGGTGGTACTTCGATGACAGGCATTGCATTACAGTAATACTGTGTCATTACGCTCAAGCGACCAAATGTTTTACTACCAGGTCCTGCTACCATGCGTTTCACCACTTCTTTTTGTAGCATAAAGTGCATATGCTCAATGTTGTCGGCAAACTCAAATAAATGGAACAGCAATGGTGTTGAAATATTGTATGGTAAATTACCAAACACTTTTAGTTTGTTGCGGTCAGCTTTGATCAAACTTGAAAAATCAAATTTCATCGCATCACCTTGATGCACAGTAAGCTTAGGCCCTAAAAATGGGTGCTCAGTTAAGCGCTGGGCTAAATCTTTATCTAGTTCAACAACCGTTAAGTGGCCACTTAGCTCACTTACCGGTTCAGTGATAGCACCTAGACCAGGACCGATTTCAACTAAATTATCTTCAGGTTTAGGATCAATCGCGGTGACGATTTTATCGATGATCATCTCATCACATAAAAAGTTTTGCCCAAAACGTTTGCGGGCGCGGTGTCCTAAATGTACTTTATCTGTCATTGATTTTGTGCTTTTTCATGGGCGAGCTTAATTGCTTCGCGGATCGCTAATTCAAAACTACCTACATCAGCATCACCAGTACCTGCTAAATCGAGCGCCGTACCGTGATCAACTGAGGTGCGTATAAACGGCAAACCAAGGGTGATATTAACTGATTTGCCAAAACCTTTGTATTTTAGCACAGGTAAACCTTGATCGTGATACATTGCCAGCACTGCATCAGCTTGTGATAGATATTTGTCTTGGAACAAGGTGTCAGCAGGCAATGGCCCGATTAAATTCATACCTTCACTATTTAGCTGTTCAATGGTTGGGGTGATGGTGTCAATCTCTTCACGCCCTAAATGGCCATCTTCACCCGCATGAGGGTTAAGCCCACAGACTAAAATACGTGGTTTTTCGATACCAAATTTAGTTTGTAAATCATGGTTTAAAATACCTGCAACTTTACTTAAACGCTCACTTGTAATAGCACGTGATACATAAGCCAGTGGGATGTGCGTGGTCACTAGTGCAACTCTTAAGCCTTCAGTAGCTAATAACATCACCACATCAGGGGTGTTTGATTGCTGGGCAAAGTATTCGGTATGGCCACTAAATGAAATGCCAGCTTTATTGATAATACCTTTATTAACAGGACCAGTTACAACGGCTGCAAACGTACCATTCATATTCTTTTCGCACGCGATACGCAAGGTATCGAGTACGTATTGACCGTTGGCATCATTTAACACACCCATCTCAACGTCGGCACCTAAATCAACTTGGTGCAGATAGACACTCCCTGCAGGGGCGATTACAGCTGGTGCATTTTCATCAAATGGAATTAAATTGATTGTTAAACCAAGCTGTTTGGCTCGCTGTTGTAATAATTGCTTATCAGCAATCACAACCAGCTGCGCAGGCCAATCATGCTGTGCAAGTTGCAACAGTAAATCTGGGCCGATCCCGGCAGGTTCGCCGGGAGTAATTGCAATACGTAGGATCATTGGTTATTCATCAATTGGGAAAATTTCAACATGGGCTTGCTCACGCATTTCTTGCTGCCAGTTAAAGCTTTCTTCTTTAAATTTACGATTAAAGAGCATGCCGTGAGCACGGTTACGTTTAGCTAGTTCGGTTTTATCAGCTATACGTTTGTCTAATAGCTGCACTATATGCCAACCAAATGTGGTTCTAAACGGGTCACTGATCTCATTTTTATCAAGTGATAGTAGGGCATCTCTAAACTGTGGCGCATAGGTCGTAGGATCTGTCCAATCGTACTCTCCACCTTTAAGTGCAGAGCCTGGATCTTCTGAATACTCTTTAGCAAGCTCACCAAAGTCAGCAGTCCCAGCACGTAAATCTTTAGCAAAGCCATTAAGCATATTGCGGGCTTTTTCTTCGCTTAAGATGATTGACGGCTTGATTAAGATATGGCGAGAGCGCACTTCGGTTGTTTCAACAACCTGGCGACCACGAATGTCTTGAACTTTAATAATATGAAAACCAGCGCCTGAACGAAGCGGGCCTATAATTGCATCTTTTTTGGTGCCCTTAACTGCTTCAGCAAAGAGTGATGGCATTTCATTAATGCTCATCCAGCCTAATTGACCACCTTCAAGTGCTTTTGAACCACTTGATGATGAAATGGCGATACGTTTAAATTCTTTCCCGTCTTGTAAAAACTCAATAACTTTATCTGCGCGAGTTTTTGCGCTAGCAATTTCATCCGCAGTGGCATTATTTGGAATATCAACGAGGATATGGCCAATGTCATACTCTTCCGTATTTTGACCTTGGCTTTCCATTATTTTTAAGAGATTATCAACTTCTTGTGGGCTAATATAAATACGACGGTCTACGTTTGCGCGCATTACTTGTTGAGTTGTGATCTCTTTACGAATTTCTTCACGATAAGATTGGAAACTCTCGCCTGATGATTCAATAGTGCGGCGTAGGTCTGCGATTGTTCCGCCTTGCTCTTTCGCCATACCAACCAAAGTTTGGTCCAGTTGGCTATCAGAGATTTCTAACCCCATACGCTCAGCTAATTGCATCATCAACGCTTGATTTACTAAACGCTCCATTGCTTGAATACGTAGCGTATCATCCGAAGGTAATTCTTGTCCTTGCTCTTTGGCTTGGGTTTTTACGCGGTTAACAATAGTGTTTACTTCACTTTGTAAAATAACCCCTTGGTTTACAATACCAACCACCTTGTCTATTTCAACAGGGGCTGCGAAAGCGCTTTGGCATAAACCAAGCGTCAAAAATGCTGATGCTAATAATTTTTTTAAATTCATACTTTTTCTAATACTCTTGCTAATAGTACGGTGATACTAGTTATTAAGAAAATACGGTCTACGATAGCCAAAAATACCTTGTTGTAATAATTTTTGTGCATCATAACGGCTTTTACTACCTAACCCTTTTAAGACAATATTAAATCCAATACTTGAATCAAAAGTGGCTTGTTCTTGGCCTATCGCTTGATTTAAATCAGTTGCGATTTGGCGACGGGCGGTAACTTGAAAGGCCCAACAGCATGATTCATATTGCAATCCGCTGAACACCTCGACACTACGACCGTTTTCTAAATCACGGTGATAGCTACTTACAAACTGCCATTGATCACTGAGCGGAATGCTAGTAAAAAAGCCAACTTGTTCGATTGTATTGCCTGAGACATCATTTGCATAGCGATGGTTCAATTGAACGAGTTGATTATCGTCACCTTTATAATCTAAGGTCACATTTGACTGGATAATCTGTTTACCATCGGTGTCATATTGAATTCCGCCTGATAAATACCAGCGGCGGTGCCAATGTAACATGGTTTGTGCGGCAAACAAGGCATTATAGTTGGTATCTGAGTTTAACCCTTGCGATGTTGGCTTGGCTGAGTCACTTAAATAAAATATTTGACCAGCACTAAAATTAAACAACTCTTCACTTTTATTATTAAATAAACGCGTGGTTGCACCTAATGTAAATTGATTTGCTGCGGCTATACGATCCACACTTGAAAAACGACTATCACGGAATAAACCAAAAAAATCATCTTGTAATTTTGTTGTATCGTATAAACCTATATTGGATTGATCTTTATTCGGTGTATACAAATACTGCAGTTGTGGCTCTAAGGTTTGAATACCATCATCAGCGAAGATAGTGGTTTCACGCTCAAAGTTTAATTGGCTGTATAAACGCACTTTAGGCAAAGTACGCGATACTGATTTAGCATAATCAGTATTTGCCAAATCACCTTCTTGCTTATAGTTAGTGTGCAATACGCTAAATTCAGATAAAAACGACCATGCATGCTCTTGGTAGCCGTAGCTTGCTTTTGGTTCGATGTGTAAACGAGTTGCCTTTTCAATAACTTGAGTGTCATTTGTAAAGTGGCTCAGTTCACCGTCTAGGGTAAGTTCAATATCCTGAAAACTAAATGGTGCTGTTTGCGAAAAGCTAATTTGTGGCCACGCCGCATACGATTCAACATGATCACCGAGCACTTCAAAGTTTTGTACTTTTATATCTGTACGCCAAGTATCACCTAAGTGTGATAACGAGCCAGTACGGTACAGTTGGGTGTCAGTACGTGTTGCGTAATTAGAACCCAAATCAGTGAGATAGTTATCATCGCTGACGTTGGTTATATCAACATTAGCACGCCAATTTTCGGCAAAATAACTTTGTTGTTGCCAGTGAAATAGAAAGCGCTCTTTGAGTTCTGGTTCGGAGTCGTCTTTGTCAAGGTATTCAAGTGCTACTAGACCTTCATTGCTATCACTCAAATAACGAAATTCGGTTTGCAGCTGCAAGCCTTTTTTAGACATATAGCGTGGTGTAATCGTGGCATCAAAGTTTGGTGCAATATTCCAATAATATGGAGTAACTGTTTCTACGCCGTAGCGATCTGAACTGGAAATATTGGGTGTTAATAAGCCCGACTTTCTGCGATTATCAATTGGGAAAGTGAAATAGGGTAAATAAAGTACAGGCGTATCCATAATACGCAATACCATATCATGGGTTTCGCCCCAGCCTTCATCACTGGATAATAAAATTTGTTCAGCTTGAATTGCCCACACGGGCGTATCGCTTGGACAGGTAGTAAAGCTTGCGTTCAGCAGATCTAAGCCAGACTTATTAATAGTGAGCTTTTCCGCTCCGCCGTGTGCTTGTTGATCCGTCAGCTTATAATCGGCACCAAGTAGGCTGATTTCAGAACTATTTAAATCAGCATTAAGACCTGAGCTATTTACTTCACTGATAGTGTCACGGTAAGTAATAGGGCCAGTTGCATTAAGTAACCCACGCTGTTTGTCAATTAGCGCACTTTGTGCGGACAAACTCATAGTAAGGGTGTTAATATCAACATTACCGGTAAATTCTGCGCTTTGGGTGCCAAGCAGTTCAATATCATCTGAACGGATATCGATCATGCCTAAGTCAAGGCCAGCAAGCGGTTGCCAAGCTCTGGTTTGCATTGAATTGCCACAAAAGTTGTGTGTCAGTTCAGTTTCGGCGAACGATGGTGCGCTGATCACACTTAGCATCATCATGCCCCAGGTTTTGCTCATTTATTAACCTTAATATGCTGTCGTTGGATGTAAGAATGACATAATAAAGGAAAACAATGGCAAATACAGTAATTGACTTAGTGAAAAATAGATATCTTGTAAAATGAATCGTTATAAAAGTTTACAGCAGTTTTTAAATCCGCACTTCGAAGATGAAGTATACCAGCTAGCTGCGATCACCGGAGACGCCAGCTTTCGTCGTTATTTCCGTCTAAATCGCGGTCAAGATAGCTATATAGTTATGGACTCAGATCCAGCTAAGCTCGATAACACTCCTTATATAGAACTCAACAAAGTTTTTTCTGAGCATGGTTTCAAACTACCAAAAATATTACATGCTGATGAAAAGCAAGGGTTCTTCTTATTAAGCGATTTAGGCAACACACATCTTGCTGATATGCTAGATGATAAAGAACGTATTAATCACTATAAACACCTTATAAAACTTAGTGCACAATGGGCAAAAATGCCGCCTGTTGAGCACATGAAAGATTTTGATCGGGCATTTTTAGAATTAGAACTAAGTATTTTTTTAGAATGGTTGGTAGAGGGATTTTTAGAGCTAGAAGTTACTGCTGCAGAACGTACTTTATGGCAAACGAGCTGTGAGTTATTAATTGAAAATATACTCGCGCAACCTAGCGTCACCGTACACCGTGATTTTCATAGCCGTAATATTATGCACAGTGAACAGCAATGGGCAATTATTGACTATCAAGATGCCGTGCAAGGCCCGGTATGCTATGACCTGGTATCGTTACTGCGTGATTGTTATTTTAAACTTCCTCACGATGAACTTGAATACTTACTTGAGCATGCATTTGCTGAGTTTGAGCAACAGGGCTTGCTCAGTAACATCAGCTTTGCAACCTTTAAACAATGGTTTGATTTAACCGGTATTCAACGCCATTTAAAAGCGGCGGGTATTTTTTGCCGGTTAAATTTACGCGATGGTAAACTCGGTTATATGGATAATGTATTACCGACACTGCGCTACATTAGTGATGTGGCGCAAGATCATTCATCGTTGGTGGAGCTGGGTAAATGGATCAACAGTAAGATTATTCCTGCTACCTTAGTCGCACTTAATAAAGTGCCAACTAAATAATGAAAGCGATGATTTTAGCCGCGGGTCGCGGTCAGCGAATGATGCCACTTACCGCAGAATTACCTAAACCTATGTTAAAGGTGCAAGGAAAACCATTAATCGAGCATCATATTGAGCGACTAAAAACAGCAGGGATCACTGATTTTATTATTAACCTTGCTTGGCAAGGAGATAAGATCCGTGCTTACTTTGGCGATGGTAGCCGGCTTGGTGTACATATTGAGTATAGCCAAGAGCCTGAGCAGGGATTAGAAACTGCAGGTGGTATTATTCAAGCCTTACCTTTGCTTGGTGAGCAATTTATTGTTATTAATGGCGATATATTTACCGACTATGATGTTAGTTCATTACTGCATATTCACTTAGATGCGGGCGAGGCACATATTGTGTTGGTTGAAAATCCAGCCCACAACCCAAATGGTGACTTTACGTTGCGTCATCTAAGCGCAGATAGCCCCAAGTATACATTTTCTGGTATCAGTCGCTTTCATCAGCAATTTTTTGCAGGAATTACAGCGGGTACTCATCGCTTAGGGCCATTATTAAAAAGTAAATTGGCTGAGCATGTTGTCTCTACGGAGCTGTACATAGGTAACTGGGACGATATCGGAACTCCAGAACGATTAGCTCAATTGAATGAGTTGTTGATAGAGCAACAAAAAACTCATTAAGTAATTCACATATAATAGGAGCGCCTCATGTGGGGTAAAATTTTAGGTGCCTGCTTTGGCTTTATGTTTGGGCGTATTATAGGCTTATTTATAGGCTTATACCTGGGCCATATGTTTGACAAGAGTTTAAAGCAGAACTTTGATAAAGCCGGCGGCTTTTCAAGCTTATTTAAAGGCGATGATGATATTAATCAGCGCCAAGCGTTATTTTTTACCAGCTGTTTTGGAGTAATGGGGCACATTGCTAAGTCAAATGGCCGCGTAAGCGAAACCCACATCCGTGCTGCCAGTTTATTTATGGATGAAATGGGACTCACTGGTGATGATCGCAAAGAGGCACAAGATGCATTTAAAGCGGGAAAAGACGCTGATTTTTCATTAAAAGAAACTGTTTTCGATTTTAAAGAGCGTTTTGCTCGTCGCCATGATTTATTACAACTGTTTTTAGAAATTCAAATCCAAATGGCGTTTTCTGATGGGGTGTTAGCTGCGCAAGAAAAGGAGCTACTCCAAGAGGTAAGTAAGTTATTAGGGATCTCTAAAACTCACTTTGCATTTGTACTTAAACGTTACCAAGCTGAATTTTCATTTCGTCAGCAACAACAACGCTATCAACAGCAGCAACAACGTCAACAAGGGCAAAGCAGTAGTTATCGTGAAGGCTCAGGGCATCATGTACCGCCAAATAGTGGCATGAGCCGTACTCAAGCTCTGGCTTTGCTGGGGTTAAATAATGAGGCGAGTGAACGAGAAGTAAAAGTAGCGTACCGTAAATTAATGGCGCAGCACCATCCTGATAAATTAGTTTCTCAAGGTTTACCTAAACATATGATGGAACTGGCAGTCAAGAAAAGCCAAGATATTCAAGCCGCTTACGAATATTTAAAAAAGGCGGCGTAAAAACCCGTCTACTTCTTTGGTCAAGCGCTCATGTTGCTCAGGCTCAGAGCGCAAACCAAACAGCTCACGTTGGCGGTAATCATATTTACTGTGACGTTTAACCCAGCGTTTTCTATCCGCCACACTCAGCAGTAAGTCTGGGTTATCTATGTTGTAGTAAATATCCAATAACGGCGGGCTAATAGTCGATATAATCGCGTTAAGTTGTTGGTTACGTTTACTGTTTGGTAAATAACTGCTAAGGCTGACAAATGCATCTATGTTGGTATTTGGATATTCGCCATAGTGTTCGAGCAATACTCCAGCAGAGGCACCTTGTGCAATAACAACAATTTTCCCATCTTCATCCAATGCACTTTGATACAACGCATTAAAGCGTGCAATTAAGTTGAGTTTATAATTATCTATTATCGCATTGCTTATATGAGCGATAGCATCAACATGTACAACAGGAGTAGCTGTGTCAGCTGATGGTTCGCCATTGTCTAAACTTGTAGTTTGCTTAGCCGCTGCAGGTTCAGTTGTTTCACTTGCATCCGCAGGTGGCACTGCTTGCCAATCAATATCGGGTACCGTCATAGCAATTGTGGCATAGCCTAAATCGTTAAGTTGCGTGCGTAAAAAGTTGAGCCCGTTGTTATTGGTAGGTAAGTGTTGCCAATCAGGGATAATCAACACCACACCGCGCTGCTGGGCACTCATGTGTTGGCGATATAAACTTAAAAACTCAGTATCACCGGCAAGTAGCGGTTTTAGTTCATCTTGCGGCATTAAGCGTGATAAATCATTACTGCTGATTGTTGACCATGGTGTGGGTGCAATAAAGTCGGCTGCTTGGGCTTGCATGGCCAAGAAAGTCGCGTAAACCAAACTAATTAATTGCCATACTTTAAACTGTTTGCCGATAGCCATATAAACCACCACGATGAATCAATAAGTTGTTATCGGCGTGTACAGCAAAAAGTTTAGTGTGATTTTAAGCTCGTAATTAAAACTCTGGCTCAGCTTCAAAAGTCATAATTTGTGCTGTTCCCGGGTGAGTGAGCTGTAGCATTTGTGCGTGCAATTGCAAGCGCGGGGCAGCAGCCAGGGCATCAGGGTGAGCATAGAGCCTATCGCCTAAAATAGGGTGCCCCAATGACAACATATGCACACGTAATTGATGTGAGCGTCCGGTAATAGGGGTAAGTTCCACACGAGTGGCGTGCAACTCATGCTCCAATACAGTGTAATGAGTTAAAGAGGGCTTCCCCTTGTCATGATCAACCATTTGCTTAGGGCGGTTTGGCCAATCACAGATCAGTGGCAAATTGACTGATCCCGTTAATGGCTCTAATTTACCGTACACTCGTGCAATATAGCGCTTTGCAGTTTGGCGTTCTTGAAACTGCATACTTAAATGACGATGAGCCGATTTATGCATTGCTAAACAAATAATTCCAGAGGTTGCCATATCTAAGCGGTGAACTATTTTTGCCGTAGGAAAAACACGGTTAACGCGAGCTATCAAACAATCGGCGTGTTTAGGATCTTTTCCCGGCACAGTCAAAAGTTCACTGGGCTTGTTGACGATCAGTAAATCATCATCTTGAAATAAAATGGTTAAATACGGATCTAATGGAGGATTGTAGTTAATTAACACGGCCGACCTCAATGATTTATGAGCGCGCTATTTTAGAGAAGTCATCGCTTATACACAATCAATAAAGTATTAGATTAGACGCGAGAGTATTAATGAGCGAGTTAATTGACAAGTAGTCGTTAAGCAAAGAGTATTTTTGGGCAAAAGAAAAGCGCGAACTATCGCTAGTCGCGCTTGCGGAATCTTCTAATTTTCTGCATCCTGCAATTGAACTTAATCAACTCCTAAACTTTACTAATCCATGTGATCACACTGTTACTTATTCGTTCTGCGTGATATAGGCTATCCGTGCCTCTGTCCTATGTGCTTCCTTTTGATCCTTTTTGGTAATCTCTATTACCGGTCCTTTACGCATCGTCCTGATGCTATCCCTTAGTTAACAGTTCCATTGTGATACCCTTTAGGGCCTGTCCATCTGTCCGCTTTTATAACATCCTGTCTAACAACTCTCTTGCGAGCCCTGTTGTTATTCCTTTTCGCATCATCTTGACGCTGTCCGTGTATTTACTATCCTTAGTGCTACTCATCCTGAGCCTGTCCGTGAATCCATTTTTTCCTAACGTAACCTTTAATTCGAGGTTTATGAGTAATCATTCCTTGTCCGTTTACTCATTTAAGCGTCACTGTTTAACCGATGAAGTAAGTATAGAGAGTATCTGCAAACAAAATAGGCTAAAAACAGTAACGAAAATACAGTCATTATTTTGAAATTTTATAATAGTTATTATATTTCATGTGGTTAGTTTGTTTTTAGACTTTTTTTATGATGTTTTATACTCAATAGCTGTCATAACCGTGAGATATATCGCACAAGTGATTTCCATTATGGGCATGGTCATCATTGATTAAGATTTAATAAGTGCACTTTTTCAAGGAGCAAGTTATCATTACATGATAATAGTTATTATTTAGTTGGAAGCGATTTATGAAAAAGACATTAGCAGCTTTAGTTGGCTTAGTGTTAACAACCCCTGTGTTTGCAGATGAAGCAGTAAATATTTACTCTTTTCGACAACCGTTTTTAATTCAGCCAATATTAGATGATTTTACTAAGCAAACAGGCATTAAAACAAATGTGGTGTTTGCTAAAAAAGGATTAATAGAGCGTGTTAAGCGTGAAGGAAAGCATAGCCAAGCTGATTTAGTCTTAACCTCTAATTTTAGTGATTTAGTGCAGCTAGATGAATTAGATTTAACCCAAACAATTAATAGTGAAACCGTTAATAGTAATGTACCGGCTAAGTTTCGTGATGTTGAAGGACAATGGGTTGCATTAACTAAGCGGGTGCGTAACGTTTATTCATCAAAAGAGCGCATAGGTGCATTAGCGCATTTAAGCTATGAAGAATTAGCCGATCCTAAATACAAAGGCAAAATTTGCACCCGTTCGGGTAAGCACCCATATAATTTAGGCTTGGTCGCTTCAATGATTGCACACCATGGTGAAGCAGAAACTAAAAAATGGCTTGAAGGTGTGAAAGCAAATTTAGTTCGTAAACCTCAAGGTAATGACCGCGGGCAAGTAAAGGCAGTAAAAGAAGGCTTATGTGATTTAGCGATCGGTAATAGTTATTACTTTGGTAAGATGATGGAAGATCCCGAGCAAAAACCATGGGCTGATGCCGTACATATTAACTTTCCGAATCAAGATAACAGAGGCTCACATATTAACGTATCTGGTGTAGTTATGACCAAGTACGCTAAAAATCCTGAAAATGCCTTGAAACTAATCGAGTTTATGACCGACAATAAGGCGCAAAATATGTACGCTTCGGTCAATATGGAATATCCAGTAAGACTGGGCGTTGAATTATCAAGCTTAGTAGCATCATGGGGTAGCTTTAAGGAAGATAGCTTAGCGCTTGATGAAATTAGCAAATATCGTCCTTTAGCACTTAAGCTAATTGATGAGGTGAAGTTCGACCTTTAATGAGTTTAAAATTTTCACTGTCGCGATGGCAGTTATTCGCGTGGGTTATTGGCATAGTGTTGATAACCCCATTGTGTTTTTTATTGTTCGAATCACTACAAGGCGATTCTGACGTATTTAGCCACCTCTGGGATACCGTGCTATGGGATTATACCCGCAATACACTGTTACTTATTTTGGGTGTTGGCGTTGTCAGTTGTATTATTGCCCTTCCGCTTGGCTGGTTAATCGCTTATTGTGATTTTCCCGGCCGTAAACAGTTTGAGTGGGCGCTTATGCTGCCCCTTGCGATGCCGACCTATATTATTGCTTACGTTTACACTGATCTGTTTGATTATGCCGGTCCGGTGCAAATAGGGTTACGCGAATGGTTTGGTTGGCAATCACCTAATGATTATTGGTTTTTTGATATTCGTACTTTATCTGGTGCGATTATTATGATTGCCTTAGTGCTTTATCCTTATTTGTATTTGATTTTTAAAACTGCATTACGCGAACAGTCATTTAAATTGGTGCAGGCGAGTCAGTTGATGGGATTATCACCTAAGCAGAGCTTTTTCAAAGTTAGTTTACCACTTGCTCGAGGGGCGATTGTGGCTGGACTGACGCTGATCAGTATGGAAGCAATGGCTGACTTTGCAACCGTTAATTATTTTGCGGTAAGTACTTTAACTACAGCGGTTTATGATACTTGGTTAGGGTATTATTCGTTAACAGCTGCGGCTAAAATTTCAGGTATTATGTTACTTATATTGTTTTTAGCGTTAACGATGGAGCGTTTTAGTCGTCGTAATCAAGCTGTATTTGAGCGCCAACCAAGCGTCAACAGTGATGCGCTATATAACTTAACGGGCAAAAGTGCATGGCTGGCAACTATCTTTTGTATTGCAGTGTTATTTTTTGCCTTTATATTACCTGTCGCTGTGTTAATGGGTTATGCCATTTCATATTTCGGACAAGCATGGAATAGCGTATTTTTTCTCTATGCATGGCAAAGCTTTAAAGTCGCGGCCATCGTGAGCATTATCACCATTATTTTGAGTCTGTTAGTGGTATTTTATCAGCGCATTGCTAAGCAGCAATATCCACTTGTACCTGGGCGATTAGCCAGTACAGGTTATGCGTTACCTGGAACAGTACTCGCTATTGCAGTGTTGTTACCATTGACCTTGTTAGACGATAAATTAAATACTTGGTTAGAGCCAATAGGTATTACACCGGGGCTATTATTGAGCGGTACTTTGTTTGCAATTATATTTGCATATGTGGTGCGCTTTTACGCTATAGCTCATGGTGCAATTGAAGCTAGTTTTATGCGGATAAGCCCATCGCTTGATATGGCGAGTCAATCAATGGGGAAAAGCCAAGGCCAAACTCTACGCAAAGTACATATCCCGTTATTACGTCGTGGTATTTTAACCGCAGGATTGTTGGTATTCATTGAATGCATGAAAGAATTACCTACCGCATTGTTATTAAGGCCATTTAATTTTGAAACCTTAGCGACTCATGTGTTTCAGTATGTCAGTGATGAGCAGTTAGAGCTGGCGTCTATTTCAGCGTTAGCAATTGTTTTGGTGGGGTTAATTCCTTTATACTTTATTAATCGCTCGATGGAGCAACGCAGTTAATGAGCAGTTTAGTATTAGAAAATTTATCGTATCAATACAACGGCACATCCGTGATTGAGCACTTAGATTTAACTGTCGCACAAGATGAAATAGTGTGTTTACTCGGTGCTAGTGGCTGTGGAAAAACCACCACATTAAAAGCTATTGCTGGGCTGATTGAAGCAAAGCAAGGAAAAGTATTTATTGATGGTAAGTTAGTCAGTGATGAGCATACTTTTTTAGCGCCAGAGTATCGAAATATTGGCATGATGTTTCAAGATTATGCGCTATTTCCACATTTAACTGTGGCTGATAATATTGCCTTTGGCTTAACCAATATGACAAAAGCGGATAAGTTAAAGCGCGTTGCTGAAATGCTTGAGTTAGTGCATTTAATTAATTGTGCAGAACGTTTCCCGCATCAGTTATCTGGGGGTCAGCAGCAGCGAGTGGCAATTGCTAGGGCACTGGCTTATAAACCTAGTTTATTGTTATTAGATGAACCGTTTTCCAATATTGATACGCAAGTACGGTTTGAGTTAATTGCAGATATTCGTCGTATTATTAAAACCCAGCAAGTATCAGCTGTATTTGTTACTCATTCAAAAGAAGAGGCATTTGCGTTTGCTGATACATTAGCGGTAATGCACTGTGGGAAAATTGCTCAACAAGGTACGTCTGAGCAGCTATTTAGTGCTCCAAGCTCAAAGGTAGTTGCAGAATTTCTTGGTCAGGGCATATACTTAGATGCAGAAGTATTAACAGCAACTGAATATCATACTGCTTTCGGATGTGTTGAGTCATTAGTTACGCATCGTCATGTTAAGCAAGTTGGGAAACTTTATGTTCGCCCACACCATCTTGAGTTAATACCTTTTCAATCACAAGGCTGTAGTGCAAATACGGTGACTATTTTAAACAGTCGTTTTGTTGGTTCGCATTTTGTGTATAAGGTTATGGTTGATGGACAAGAAATTGAAGTTGCTGCTCAGTTGGGCCACTCATTTTTAGCAAATGAACAGGTGACAATAAAAATAACACCACACACGGTTAACTTTTTCGCAGATTAAGTGCTTTAGTATTTTTAATTTCATTAAAAACGCCGTGTATGAGATTTTGAGTTAAGGAAATACCATGGCGCAAGCGCAATCTGGAATTTGTGCTGAGGCAAACTTGCACGGTTTACATTTGTTTTTTAATGTATTTGATGGCCACGATGAGTCATTACGCAAAAAGTTAAAATACGTTAGCGCTATCCAAGATGAGTTTTCAGATCAGTTTTCTGAATCGATGCTCTCCAGCCTAGTTGCAGTGGGGGCACAGTACTGGCCGCACATTCTGCCTGAATTTCTGCCTAGTGAATTACAGAGCTTTCCTAATATTACTCATAATGATCATATTATGGGGGCTCAGCCTTTTGATTTATTTGTCCAAATTCGTTCCGATAGGGAAGATGTAAACCATTTATTTGCTTTGCAAATTCTTAAGTTATTTGCCCCCGATGTTGAATTGGTTGAGCAAGTGCGAAACTTTCGATTTTTAGATGGTCGCGATTTTAATGGTTTTATACTCGGTGGTGACACTCCTCATGGTCGCCAAAAGCGCATCACAGCGTTAATCAATAAACCCAACCATTTTGAAGATCAAGGCAGTTACGTACATATACAGCGCTATAAGCATGACTTAAGTGTGTGGCAAAATTTACCTCTGAGTGAGCAAGAGCAAATAATGGGACGCACTCGCTTAGATAATACCTTGATTATGCCTGCGACTGAGAATAGTCATGCTGTACGCACTGAGTTAAAAGATGAGCAAGGGCAACCACTGCAATTAAATCAAAACATGCCTTATGGTGACGTTTACGAACAGGGTATATTAGCGATTAGTTATGCAGCACAGGGAAATGCATTTGAGCAAGTATTACGAAGTCGATTAGGTGATGCCGATTGCTACGATCATTGGCTTGATTTTACTCAAGCCGATATGGGTTCTGCGTTTTTTGCCCCATCAATTAACTTTTTAAAGCAGCTGTAAAAAGTTTGAATCGGTAGATTTATACCGTATCAAATAAAATACGCACACGTTCAAGAGTTACATCAATTTCAGATACTTTAGCTGGAGCGATAAAAATAGTATCGTCACCAGCAATGGTACCTAGTACGCCATCTGCTTTACCTAATGAATCTAATAGTCGAGCAATTAATTGTGCAGCTCCTGGGCTGGTTCGAATAATGATCATCATTTCGTTATGCATTATATCAATCACTAACTGACGTAATGGGCTTTTCGCTGTAGGTACGCCCATTTCAGCAGGCAAACAATAGACCATTTCTTGTTTGGCATTACGAGTGCGTACCGCGCCAAACTTGCTTAACATCCGCGACACCTTACTTTGACTAATATTATCAAAGCCTTGCTCTTTTAGGGCGTCAACAATCTCACCTTGTGAACCAAAGTTTTCTTCTTTTAAAAGTGCCTTAAAGGCCTTTACTAATGCTTCTTGTTTATCTTGTGGTTGCATATTATAGGTTCTTATTCATAAGTGATGCGCTAATTGTACACAATGTTGCATACTTATGCAGTAGTTGTTTGCTTTTGCGATGGATTTTAGTGCTGTAAACCAGCAAGTTTACAACTATGGTCTAAATTATATGTGAAATAAGCAGGATAAATTTGTCTTTAGTCGTTAATTTCATTATCTTTAGAGCCACAAATATTTCCTACCTCAAATTACGGAGAATTCCAATGAAAGTTGCTGTATTAGGTGCTGCTGGCGGTATCGGCCAAGCGTTGTCTTTATTATTAAAAACAGGCTTACCAGCTGGTTCTGAATTATCACTTTATGATGTTGCTCCAGTTGTTCCTGGTGTTGCTGTTGATCTTTCTCATATCCCAACTGACGTTAAAGTTGCAGGCTTTGGTGTTGATGCACTAGATCAAGCGTTAACTGGTTGTGATATCGTTCTTATCCCTGCTGGTATGCCACGTAAGCCTGGTATGGACCGCGCTGATTTATTTAATGTTAATGCTGGTATTATCAAAACATTAGCAGAAGGTATTGTTGCTAACTGTCCAAAAGCATTAGTGGGTATTATCACTAACCCAGTAAATGGCACTGTGCCAATTGTTGCGGAAGTATTCAAAAAAGCAGGTACTTACGACGCGAAACGTGTTTTCGGTATTACCACTCTTGATGTGATCCGTTCAGAAGCATTTGTAGCTGAGCTTAAAGGTGTTGACGTTGCAACTGTGAAAGTACCAGTAATTGGTGGTCACTCAGGCACAACAATCCTTCCGTTACTATCTCAAGTTGAAGGCGTTACTTTCACTGATGAAGAAGTTGCTGCACTTACTCCACGTATCCAAAATGCAGGTACTGAAGTAGTAAATGCAAAAGCGGGCGGTGGTTCTGCAACATTATCAATGGGCGCTGCTGCTGCACGTTTTTGTATGTCTTTAGTTAAAGGCTTACAAGGTGAAGACGTTGTAGATTACGCTTACGTTGCTGTTGAAAATGGCGATGCTGCATACTTTGCACACCCAGTACGTTTAGGTAAAAACGGCGTAGAAGAAATTCTTTCTTACGGTGAACTAAGCGCATTTGAAGAGCAAGCTAAAAACGACATGCTTGATACGCTGAAAAAAGACATCCAAGAAGGTGTTGATTTCATCAACGCTTAATTGCTAAGTCGATTGATACAAAAAAGCCTGCATTTGCAGGCTTTTTTATGCTCGAAGGATTTTTATACATTAGGTGTTTATTAGTGATTACGATCAACGGCAATACGAGCCAAGCTAACGAGTGCTTCTTTATACGGTGATTCATCTAATACAGATAAACATGCAATCGCTTTATCGGCTTCTTCGTTGGCTTTATTCATCGTAAACTCAAGTGCTTTGGTTTCATTGAGGGCACTTAGAATAGCTTCTAAGTGGTCCATACCATTACTGTGCTCAATGGCATCACGGATCAACTGTACTTGCTCAGCATTACCGTGGCGCATAGCATAAAGTAGTGGCAGGGTAGGTTTGCCTTCGGCCAGATCATCACCGATGTTTTTACCTAACTGCTCAGCATCAGCATTGTAATCAAGTACGTCATCCACCAATTGAAAAGCGGTTCCTAAATGCATACCATAAAGATTAAGCGCTTGCAGCGTAGAGTCGTCTTTTTCGGTAATAATCGCAGCAAGGCCTGTTGCAGCTTCAAATAATTTAGCTGTTTTAGAATAAATTACCTGCATGTAGCTATCTTCGGTGGTATCAGGGTCGTTACAGTTCATTAATTGCAGCACTTCACCTTCGGCAATCACGTTGGTTGCATCAGCGAGTATTTGCATAACTTGCATTTTACCAATACCAACCATCAGCTGAAATGAGCGGGTGTAGATAAAGTCACCAACAAGTACGCTGGCTGCATTACCAAACTCAGCATTTGCTGTCGGTGTTCCTCTGCGTAAATTTGATTCATCAACGACATCATCATGCAGTAATGTAGCTGTGTGAATAAATTCAACAATAGTTGCTAAAGTAACATGATCTTTGCCTTCATAGCCAAGTGCTTTAGCCGCTAAAATAGCCAACATAGGGCGAACACGCTTGCCGCCGCTGTTTACTATATATAAGCCTAGTTGATTGACTAATGCTACATCAGAGCGCATTTGCGCGTAAATTAGTTGATTGACGTCATTCATATCGTTTTCGATTAACGCCTGGATAGCTTTTATATCCATTGATCTCCGAGCCAATTTTAATGGGTATACGGGGCTGATTGTACAACAAAAAACAGCTTTGCTCGACAGTTTGTGACGATTCGCTGAAAAAACACGGTTAAGCAGCTTAATTTAGCCTTAATTTGGAAAGATAACTTTTTTATTTGAGAAAATTTACGTTAATTCAACATGGTTGTTTTTTATTCTTAGTGCGTGTTTGTTCGTGGTGTAATTTATTTGTCATGAAACGCTAAAAAGGCTTGGCATAATGCCAATTTAATATAAAATGGGTGAAAATATTGAATCGCCTTCAATGCAGCTATTTTTTATTCATTTAATTAATAAAACAGGCTTGCTAGTTTTTGCACATTAGCGTAAACTTCGCGCCCTATTGAATAATATTTTAGTTGCGTCGATTTGAGGGCGCACAGACGGAGTTAATTATGTACGCGGTTTTCCAAAGTGGTGGTAAACAGCACCGTGTGACTGAAGGTCAAACAATTCGTCTTGAGAAATTAGACGTTGAGACTGGTGCAGCAGTTGAATTTGATTCAGTACTTTTAGTTGCTGATGGTGAGAAAATCGAGATCGGTGTACCGTTCGTAAACGGTGGTAAAATAACAGCTGAGGTTGTTTCACATGGTCGCGGTGAGAAGATTAAGGTTGTTAAATTTAGACGCCGTAAGCATTCTCGTAAGCAAATGGGCCATCGTCAATGGTTCACAGAAGTTAAAATCACTGGCATTAGCGCTTAATTAGAGGTACTTAGAAATGGCACATAAAAAAGCAGCTGGTAGTACTCGTAACGGTCGCGATTCAGAAAGCAAACGCCTTGGTGTTAAGCGTTTTGGTGGCGAATCAGTTCTAGCGGGTAGCATCATTGTTCGTCAACGTGGAACTAAATTCCATGCTGGCACAAACGTAGGTATCGGTAAAGACCACACTATCTTCGCAAAAGCAGATGGTAAAGTTCAGTTTGAACAAAAAGGTCCTTTAAACCGTAAATACGTAAGCATCGTATCTGAGTAATCAGAATCGGTTCTTAAAAAACCCCGCCTTTGCGGGGTTTTTTGTTTTGAAAATAAATATATACCTAAGCCAAGCCTGCAATCAGCTTGGCTTAGGTATATAATAGTGAAATTAACAAGCCAATCCCTAAAGTGAGTAATCATGAAGTTTGTAGATGAAGTAGAAATTCGCGCAGAAGCTGGAGACGGTGGCAGCGGCATCGTATCTTTCCGTCGTGAAAAATATGTCCCAGATGGTGGACCAGACGGCGGTGACGGTGGAGATGGTGGTAGTGTTTATCTACAAGCTGATGAAAACTTAAATACCCTAATCGATTATCAGTTTGAGCGTTTTCATAGAGCTGAACGTGGTACTAATGGCCGCAGTCGTAACTGTACCGGTAAAAAGGCTGATGACTTATATGTGATGGTGCCTGTAGGTACTCGGATCATGGATGTTGATACCCAAGAAGGTCTTGGTGATTTAACTCAACATGGTCAAAGAATTTTGGTTGCAAAAGGCGGTTTCCACGGCTTGGGGAATGCGCGTTTTAAATCAAGTACTAACCGAGCGCCTCGTCAAAAAACATTAGGCACACCGGGTGAAGTACGTAACCTTAAACTAGAGCTATTATTATTAGCTGATGTTGGTTTATTAGGTTTGCCAAATGCAGGTAAGTCTACTTTTATTCGTAGTGTATCGGCAGCGAAACCAAAAGTAGCTGATTACCCATTTACTACGCTGATTCCAAATTTAGGTGTGGTACGTCCAGAAGCAAATAAATCATTTGTTATTGCAGATATTCCAGGGTTAATTGAAGGTGCCTCTGATGGCGCTGGCTTGGGTATTCGCTTCTTGAAACATTTAGAGCGTTGCCGTGTATTACTGCATATTATCGATGTTATGCCTGCCGATGGTTCAAACCCAGTAGATAATGCATTTGCGATCATTAATGAGTTGCATCAGTACAGCCCGAAGCTGGCTGAAAAACCACGTTGGTTAGTCTTTAATAAAATAGACTTATTGCCTGAAGATGAAGCTCAGGAGCTATGTGAGCAAATCGCTGAAGAGTTAGGCGAGACTGAAAATATTTATCATATTTCTGCAATTAATAAGCTAAATACTCAGCCATTAATTCATAACATCATGACGCTACTTGATAGCATGCCAAAAGAAAAGTTTGTACCAGTTGAAGATGAAGAAGTTGAATTCAAATGGGATACTTATCATAAAGATGCCACTAAGAAGAATGATGACGACGACTGGGATAGTTGGGATGATGACGATTATGACGTTGAAGTTGTCTATGAGCGTTAGACTAAAGTAAAATATTTTAAAAGGAGCTGGTGCTCCTTTTTCTTTTTATAATAAAAAAGTATTGGGTTTTAATGTGAAAATTTCAATGATTGCAGCTATGGCTAAAAATAGAGTGATTGGCCAAGATAATGATATGCCATGGCATTTACCTGCTGATTTACAGCATTTTAAAGCGGTTACAATGAATAAGCCCGTGCTCATGGGACGTAAAACATTTGAGTCAATTGGTCGCCCTTTACCTGGTCGACGCAACATCGTTATTAGCCGAAATACAGACTATACTGCAGTTGGGGTTGATGTAGTAACATCTCCTGAAGCCGCAATTTCATTGCTGTGTGAGTCTGATGAGGTAATGGTGATTGGTGGCGGGAATATATATCAACAATTTTTAAAAAGTGCCGATACACTTTATTTAACGTTTATTGACCTTGATGTTGCAGGGGATACTCAGTTCCCTGATTATGAACAATCAGCAAACTGGCAAGTTGTAGAAGAGCTGTATAATCAACCTGACGATAAAAACATTTATGGTTATAAATTCGTCACATTGGATAAAGTTAAGTAACATTATTGCGGTTAAGCTTATAGGTTGATACAATATTAAACAACTAAGGTAGTTATAAAGTATTACACAAGGGTATAAAATGATTAAATTATCAACACTCGTTATTGCTGCAGCTGTTATTTCTGGTTCTGTTGCTTTTAGCGCGCCAGTTAAAGCGGATGATCAGTTAGCTGTTTCAATCTGTGAATACATAGCTGCGGATGATAAAAACCGTCTACGTGATAAATTAAAAAGCTCACGTGTGAAAATTCGTAATATTTATGATGCAGTACAATGCAATGGTCTTAACTTGCTACGCCATGCGGTTGCCAGTAATGCAGTTGATACTGGTGAATACATTGTGAAAAACTTATCTAAAAGCTCTTTAGAAGATGGAGCTGACATAGCATGGGCCGAAGCAAATGGTCATGGCGGTTCTGCATTAATACCAGCTATTAAAGAACGTGCTGGTTTATAAGTTATAATAAATCATTAAAAAAGCCGCGATATCGCGGCTTTTTTGTATCTGAAACAAAAGTTTAACAGATTCGACCTCTATTGTAATTTTATCTGGTAGAATAGGCAGGTTATAAGCAGTTTAAGCAGTGAACAACTATGTTAAGTCCTTTTTATCAGCAACATGCTGACTATGTCTCTATTTCTCGTGAACAAGGGTGTCGTTTCGCAAAGTGCGTTGCTGATGATTACAATCCACTTCATGATAAAGATGCAAAACGTTTTTGTGTGCCTGGAGATTTATTATTTTCATTGGTATTAAGTCGTTATGGCATCAGTGAAAAAATGGAATTTACCTTTGCCGGCATGGTTGATGAGAATACCAAACTCAACTTCCCTGAGGGGGCAGATGAGTTTGATATTACCAGTGGCGATAAAGTCATGCTGAAGGTTAAGCGCGAAGGTAAAACTAGCCAGTGCCAAACACTCACAGATAGTCTAATAAAAAATTACGTTGAGTTTTCAGGTACAACTTTTCCGCATGTTATTATTCCACTTATGGGCAAGCAAGATGTCATGATCAATCCAGCTCGCCCTATGGTTATCTATGAGTCAATGTTGATTAATCTCGATACATTAGAGATCCATGCACCTACGTTAGAATACGCAGAGCCGAGTTTTGAATATACAGGCAAGCGTGGAAAAATCACATTGCGTTTTAACTTGTTAGAAAATGGCGTAAAAGTCGGCTGTGGTGAAAAGCACATGTTGGTATCAGGTATTCAACAATATTGCCAAGATACGGTGGATGATCTAATTACGTTCTATAACCAACGAAAAGAAACCCTCAAACCAGCTTGAACATTTAGCAAGCTTAGAAAGGCGCTGCAAAGCGCCTTTTTTGTTATTCGCTTTGGGCGTACAATAGCGCCATTATTTGTTACACAAAGCTAAACTTATGTCTGCGACTACTTTCTCTGAGTTAAAACTCGATCCTGTACTGCTTAATGCACTTGAACAAAATGAATATCATACCCCTACGGCGATACAGCTAAAAACTATTCCGCTGATTTTAGCTGGTCATGATGTTATGGGGAGTGCACAAACAGGAACAGGTAAAACAGCTGCTTTTGTATTACCTCTGTTACATAAATTACTTAATACACCAAGTAAAGATGAGCCGGGTACTGCTAGAGTACTTATTTTGACACCAACTCGAGAGCTTGCTCAGCAAGTCTTCGCTAGCTTTGAGAAATACGCACAAGGTACTGATATTAAAGGTGCACTCGCTTATGGTGGTGCCAGTATTGGCCCGCAAATTAAAGCCATGAAAGATGCACAAGTTGTAGTGGCAACGCCAGGGCGATTACTTGATCATATAATCAAAGGCAGCATTAAGCTATCAAGTGTTGATTCACTGGTGTTTGATGAAGCCGATCGCATGCTTGATATGGGCTTTATTGACGAAATTAAACGTATATTGCGCCATGTTCCCAGTGATCGTCAGACCTTACTATTTTCAGCGACCTTTGACGATAGTGTATTTGAGCTCAGTAAAAAGTTATTAAAAGATCCAAAACTTGTTGAAGTCAATAAACGTAATTCTGCGGCTGTAGAAGTTGAGCAAATCATTTACGCGGTTGATGAAGACCGTAAACGTGAGCTTGTCTCGCACATGATTGGCATGAAAAACTGGCGCCAAGTACTGATCTTTACTCGCACAAAGCAAATGGCCGATCAACTCGCCAAAGAAATGTGTAAAGATGGCTTAAAAACACAGTCAATTCATGGTGATAAATCTCAAGGTGCACGTGATAGAGCACTGCAAGATTTTAAAGAAGGTACCACTCGTGTGCTAGTGGCAACCGATGTTGCAGCTCGAGGTCTAGACATAGTCTCGTTAAAGTATGTGATTAATTTTGAATTACCTTATATAGCTGAAGATTATGTCCACCGTATTGGCCGCACAGGGCGCGCTGGCGAGCAAGGCTTAGCGATGTCATTAGTCAGCCTTGACGAGCAGTGGTTACTTGAAGAAATTGAAGTGTTGCTTGATACTCGTCTAACGCCGCAGTGGTTAGCTGGCTATGAACCTGATCCAAATAAAAAGCCAAAAGACAACCGTAAAAACACCAATAAATCACGTAAAGAGCGCGACAAAAAACGTATTACAGGGCAAAAAACACCAAACAGAAGACGCAAATAATCGTTCTCAGTCGTGACTTATTAATTCATTGCATAGTATAGTATTTATTATCAAGCTCAAAATAAGCAAACGGATATGCTTACTTTGAGTGATAAATTATAAAAACGGATACTTACGCAATTTGTTTTTCAGCTAAGTTTAATTCCATCGTCGCTTTTAATAAGCGGTAAAGATTAATAGATGCATCAATTTCTTCTTTACGGTTGGTTAAACTTTCAATATTTAACCCCAGTGGCACGTCTAAATGCGCGCAACTTCTTAGTATTAAATCTAAGTTTTCACGGCAAATACGTACAGATTCACTCAGTGGGTTTTGCGAATCAAGCATCCGCCATTTAGTTGCATCAGGTACGGAAATTCCTAGCCATTGCATAAACTCTAAGGTTTTTTCACTGCCGCAGGGTGTAAAGGTTAGAATAATACGTTTAGGTTCGATACCTTGAGCTTTACAGCTGCGCGCATAACTGGTGATCAAATCCACGGTTGCTTGCGCGTTATACACAGCTTGTGAGATAAAAAATTTACAGCCTTGCGTGGTTTTTTCAAGTAAGCGTTCATGTTCATTACGTTTACTTGCGTGGCGCTCGGCAATGGTAACGCCTCCTAAAAAGAAGTCTTGAGGCTGTTCGCTTAAGACTTTATAAGCATCAGGCAGGCTTAATTTAATATCCCCGTCAGATGATGGACTACCGACTAATACTAGGTTTTTTAAATTAAACTGGTTTTTAGTTTCGCTTAACCACTGTTTAAATTCGGCCACACCGCGCTGTGCAACACTTTTATAAGTGATCACTTCTTGATGCGATAAATTACGTAGTAAGTTACTGTATTCTCGAGGATCTACTGTTTGCTTGAACGGAAAAGGGCGAGGCATCTCAGTGCGACTACTTTCATCTTGAATGTCATAAATAATCACGCCATCGTATTCAATTTCATGCAAACGAGCTAAGAGCTTTTGGGCGATAATTTCAAGCTGCGCTTTATCAGTACCAATACGTGGTGGGGTGGTACCAATTAAGTACACACCCTGATTGGTGTCTTCAATTTTCTCTTGTAGTGATAAAGCCATAATCCTCATTCCAGCTAAGTTAGTGTCTATGGCAAATAATATAGCAGCCATTTAGACGTCTAGATAGATTTTTTTAGTGAAACTTTTTCAACGAAGGTGAGTTTTATTCATGTTGCTCTGAATGAAGAGTTCTCTGATACACAACTGTTTACATAATTTATTACCTCAGGGGTCTTATATTGACTTGCTTTGTTGCATAATCGGATGACTAAAAACAAGAAATTTATTCAACTAACAAGGGATAGCAATGAAATTTAAATTATTAGCAACGAGCCTTGCGGTAACGCTTGCACTGAGCGGCTGTGCAAATAACAGCGGCTCAAACATGGTCAAAGAGGTTGAGATTGAACAGTCAACGGTTGCCAGTAGTAATGATCGGGTGTTCTCACAAGATTATTTATTAGAAGAGCTTGATAACGGTTTACGCGTTATGGTGGTGAAAACTGATTACCCTGATGTGGTATCACTACAAATTCCAGTGTCTGTCGGTTCTCGTAATGAAGTCGAAGCAGGTAAAACCGGTTTTGCACACTTTTTTGAACACATGATGTTTAAAGGCTCTGAAAAATATCCGCAAGATGTGTATTCTGATATTCTAAAAAATTCTGGGGTTGATAATCGCGCTTATACAACCAATGATTACACTAACTATCACTTAAACTTTTCAAAGCAACATCTTGATAAAGTACTTGAAATTGAAGCGGATATTTTTCAAAACCTGACTTATTCAGAAGAGCAATTTCGTACCGAAGCATTAACAGTTAAAGGCGAATACCTTAAAAATAATGCCAGCCCGGTTCGTAAGTTACTTTCTGCAGTACGTAATGAAGCATTCGAAAAACATACTTATAAACATACCACCATGGGCTTTTTTGAAGATATTGAAGCCATGCCGGATCAAATGGCATACGGTAAAGAGTTTTTTGCTAAGTTTTATAAACCTGAATATGTGTCATTAGTGATTGTAGGCGATGTTGATCCAGCTGAAACTATGGCTATGGTTAAAAAACACTGGGGCCAATGGCAAAAAGGCGATTTCGTTGCTGATATTCCAACCGAACCAAAACAGCAAGCGGCGAAATATATACATGAGCAAAACGAAGGCTTACCAGGGCATTGGTTATTAGTATCTTATAAAGGCACAGTCTGGCAGCCAAAACAAAAAGACAGAGCCGCGCTTGATTTACTGTCACAGCTTTATTTTTCAACCAACTCAGAGCTTTACCAAGAGTTAGTGGTTGATAAACAAATTGCTAGCCAAATGTTTAGCTATAATCCTGATACCAAAGATCCCGGCTTATTACATGTTTTTGTGAAAGTTGAAAATGAGGCTGATTTAGCGGTTGCTCGTGATGCAATTAATAGCACCTACGCAAAAGCTCGCACTGAGTTGGTTGATAGCCAAAAGCTAGCTGATTTAAAATCCAATCTTAAATACAGCTTTATTAACGGCCTAGACTCATCACAAGCTATAGGTTCAACCCTTGCCAGTTATATGCATTTTGAGCGCGATCCAGAAGTCGTCAATCAGTTATATGCAACGGCAGATAGCATCACCGCGCAAGATATTAAAGACATTGCTAATAAGTATTTTGTAGACAGTGGTCGTACTACTGTGACTATGTCTGCACTGGATAAAGTGGCTGGCTTTGAACAAGAAGTGGACTTAAACACTCTCGTTGCTAGCAAGCAAACTGTGCAACAGCGTCATTTTAAAGTGCTAGATAAAACCAATAGTTCGCCATTGATTGATATTAACTGGTTATTCCATACCGGTGCTGCGGCTGATCCTAAAGGTCAAAAAGGCGTAGCTGCACTCACTGCGGCCATGCTTGCTCAAGGTGGTTCACAGGCGAAGAGCTACAACGACATTAAACAGGCACTTTATCCATTGGCAGGTAGCTTTGGTTATCAGATAGATAAAGAAATGATTTCGCTACAAGGGCGTGTCCATAAAGATAACGCTGCACAATGGTATGCACTGGTTAGTGAGCAGTTACTAAATCCTGGCTTTAGAGAAGATGACTTTAAACGCCTAAAGAAAGAGCTCATCAACGGTATAAAATCTGGCCTAAAAGCCTCAAATGACGAAGAGCTAGGTAAAGAAGTACTTTATCATAAGCTGTATCAAGGTCACCCATATGAGAGCTATAACTACGGTGATCTATCTGATTTAGAAGCATTAACACTTGATGACGTGAAAGCGTTTTATGCGAAAGAATTTACTCAAGCTAAACTGACTGTCGGTTTAATTGGCGCAGTACCTGAATCACTTAAAGCAACCATGTTTAGCGATTTAAGTGCTTTGCCTAAAGGTCAGCAAAGTCGTTTATCGATTCCTGATGCACCAGCGCTAAAAGGTCATCACGCTACAATTGTAGAAAAATCAGCGCAATCGACTGCGGTATCGTTTGGCTTCCCAATTGATACCATTCGTAGTAGTGAAGACTGGACGGCACTGTGGTTAGTTCGCTCATACTTTGGCGAGCACCGCAGTTCAAACTCATATCTTTATGAGCGCATTCGTCAAACCCGCGGTATGAACTACGGCGATTACGCGTATATTGAGTATTTCCCACGAGGTATGTTCCAGACTAAGCCTGATGCAAACTTAGGCCGCTCTGAGCAAATATTTCAAGTATGGCTTCGCCCGCTGCGCTCGAACAATGACGCTCATTTTGCAACGCGTACCGCTTTATTTGAACTTGATAAGCTAATCAAAAATGGCATGACAGAAAAAGACTTTGACGCAACGCGTAACTTCTTAATTAACTTTGTGCCGCAAATGGTAGCAAGCCAAAACCGTCAATTAGGGTATGCGCTAGATAGTGAGTTTTACAACACCGATACTTTCGTAAAATATGTAACGAGCAAGCTTGAAAAACTGACAGTAGCTGATGTAAATCGTGTCATAAAAGAGAACTTACAAACGGATGATATTCAGTATGTGTTTATCACCGGCGACGGAAAAGATATGCAAAAGCGCCTAGCGTCAGAGCAAACATCCCCTATGGTATATAATGCAGAGAAACCAGCTGAATTAGTTGCTGAGGATAAAGTAATCGCTAATTACAAACTGGCAATACCAGCGAAAAATATTGAAGTACTTGCTGTAGATAAGGTGTTTGAATAACGAGCATTTAAATAACTAAGAAGCTTAATTTAGATGCCCCAAATTTGGGGCATTTTTATAACATTGCGCCAATTTTTACACCTAATCCAAAAAGTATAATTGCACTGACGATAAGCACTAAGGTGATGTGTCCTCGCGATTCCTTTGACATAATTTAAATCTCCTTATTTCATAATTAAAAACACGGTGATCATGCCAAGCGCAAAGCTGGCAATGGACGACAGCGCTAAAATTGTTGTGATACTTTGCGTATTTAAAGTATGTGTCTGAGCAACTGAAACTGTATTTTCCTCAAGTTTTATTAACTCACCTTGACGTACTTCTAACACTGCACACAAGGCCATGGTGGTTTCTTTAGACGCTGCACCTTCTTTTTCTATCCGTTGAATAGTTCGTAAACTTACGTCACAGGCATCTGCAAGCTGTTGTTGAGTCCAATCAAGCTTTTGCCTTAATGCTTTTATAGTTTTGGGGTTTAATTGCATGATTATTTCCCCAAAGCCAATGTTGAAATAATATACCCAACAGTAAAACCAACAACAAAACACCCAGCAATAAAAAGAGCTGATTTTTTAGGGTTACTAAATAAAGTTGTTTGCTCTAAGCTTTTAACTAACTTTTTATTTTTAAACAGTGAGCACTCAAGCCTACCAGTTAAAATATTGTGCATTTCAAACTTAACATTAAAAGTATTACCTGATAGTTCAAATTGGTGTTTACTTGTGACATTAATACTTCGCTTTTCACTAACTAGCTCATCATTAATATAGACTTCTTCCTTACCGGTGAAGTAACTGCCAAAGCAGGCTATTTGATCGTCGCCATCTTGAAAGTAAAATTTATAGCCTAGTTTCTTTGTATTTAGTATGTCATTGTTCATCATCGTATTCCTTATTAAGTTGATGATGCTAATTTAGCGTTTATTATTATTTTTTACGCCGTCAGCTTTACGCCAGTTGTTATTTTGTCATATGACAGTATAACTGTCATTGATGTTTAGTTATTGAATTTTAAAGTTTTATATTTTTTATGGCTACACGTTAATTTTATCTACTGTCGTAACTCATTATGTAAAACTATAATGAGATTATTAAAGAATGATTTTGAAATTTAGTTATATCTAATAACTAGAACAAATAACCGCAGCGTTAACACATCTGACTTGAAATCCGTTAAACTGCATAAAAGCTTATCTTCGTATTAATCTAAGGCCGTCCTATGCGTCATGAAATTTGGCAACAGCTCCGCACCGAAGCAAAAGAAGTCGTTACCCGTGAACCTCTATTAGCAAGTCATGTGTATTCATGCATTTTAAATCATGAGTGTTTAGGGTCTGCGTTGAGTTTTATCGTTGCCAATAAGTTATCTGATGCTGTGGTATCTGCATTTACTATCCGGGAGTTATTTGATCAGGCTTTTGTTGAATGTGATCGAATGCTTACTCATGTTGCCCATGATATAAAAGCCGTTAAAGATCGTGATCCCGCTGCCGATACATATTTAACTGTGATATTAAATTTAAAAGGTTTCCATGCAATTCAAGCACATCGACTCGCCCATTGCTTATGGTTACAAAACCGTAAAGAGCTCGCTCGCTTTATTCAAAGCCGTACCTCAGAAGTATTTGGCGTTGATATCCATCCTGCTTGTAAAGTCGGCCATGGTATTATGTTTGACCATGCAACTGGTATAGTGATTGGTGAAACTGCTGTTATTGAAGATAACGTCTCTATTTTACAATCAGTTACTCTAGGTGGTACTGGTAATGAAAAAGGCGATCGTCATCCGAAAATTCGCGCCGGTGTTTTAATTGGTGCTGGGGCTAAAGTGCTCGGCAATATTGAGGTCGGCGAGGGCGCCCGAATTGGCGCAGGCTCAGTGGTACTGAGCGCCGTACCACCACACACCACGGTTGTAGGCGTACCAGCTAAAATTGTTGGTAAACCAAATTGCCCCTGTCCAGCGAAAAGTATGAATCAGAATTTTTTAGAGGTTGATGAGCCGCAAAACGAATCACACACCAGTGCAATGCTCTAAGTAAAAAACTTAAAAGGAATTAAGTATGAGTAAAAATGATCCATTTTCGCTGTTGTTAGCATTTATCACAGGTGTTGTTCTAACGTGGAGTTATTTTGCGTTGAGCTCTGACGAAGCAGCTCCTGTGACTACAACACAAACACAGGTAATTGAACAAGAAGTCAAAATAATGCCTGCCAGTACCGTAGCTGCAGAGCTAGATACAGTATCCCAGTCTCAACAAGTGACTGATATTACCTCGTCTGCCCAAGATACATCAGCGCAAACAACGGATGAACAAACGCTTGAGCAACAAGTGCAACAGCTCAAGCGTGAGTTACTGCAACAGCAAAAATTAGTAAAAGCTTACGAACAACAATTACAAGCACCGTCCGATTTTGAACAAGCTTTGCTAGACAAGTTTACTGAGCAAAGTCGCAATGAAGAGTGGGCTTATCGTACCGAGACTGCTATGAAAGACTTTTTACAGATTGCTGACCTTGGCATCACCCCTGAATTAGTTAGTGCGCAGTGTAAAAGTTCGGTATGTAAATTTGAACTTGCAGCGCCAAAGGATGTAGATGATTTTGATCATACCCAATGGCGCGAACTCAACGATAAGTTGGTACAACAAGACTTTTGGCAGCAATTTAAAGTCAGTACTTCAAAATCAAGCGATCGCGATTTTTCATTATTATTAAGTACTGAGTCAGAATAACGAGCCTCAGCTGACAAGAGCTTGAATCACGCCATCAGCAAGCTCGGTTACAATTAAATCACCTTGAGTTACTTGCTTAATAGACTTAATCACTTGCCCTTGCTCATTTTTAGTGATGCTATAACCACGAGCGAGTACATTGAGCGGACTTACCGATTCTAATCGGCTAGCCTGCATTGCGAGGGTATTTTGGGCACTGTGTAATTGTTGCTGCATGGTTTGTGTTAAACGCCCTTGCAGTTGCTGTAATTGATGACTTGCCTGAGTAATTTTGCGATCTGGTGAGCGCTGCATTAGTCGCGGCGTTAGATTATTTAAGCGGCGCTCATATTGATAGAGCCGATTTTGTATCGCCTGCTGTAATGCTACTGTCAATTCATCTAAACGTTGCGCTTGTTGATTTAACTGATTACGCGGATGACATAATGTTAAACGGTGCTCAAGTGCTGTTGCAACGCTTTGCTTTGCAGATAACTGATGTTTAAACGCATTGGCTAAGCGATTTAATTGTTGTTGGATTTGATTATAAAGTTCGCTGCTATTGGGGCTAACAAGCTCTGCAGCCGCGCTTGGCGTTGCGGCGCGCACATCGGCAACATAATCGCTAATGGTGGTATCAATTTCATGACCGACAGCACTGATAATTGGTAGGTTACTGGCAAAAATAGCGCGTGCCAGTAGCTCATGGTTAAAGCACCATAAATCTTCTAGTGATCCACCACCGCGGCCTAAAATAATTACATCAACTTCATTGCGGGCATTAGCAATATTGATTTTATCAATTAATTGTAGGTGCGCGTCTTTACCTTGCACCATAGCAGGGTAGATCACGACTTCAAGTTGTGGCGCTCGACGCTTAAGTACCGTTAAAATATCTTTGATAGCCGCCCCTGTGGCTGATGTAATAACACCAACACGATGCACAACCCCAGGCAATGGTTGTTTATGGGCGGAGCTAAATAAACCTTCGGCGGCTAAGCGCATTTTTAATTCATCAAACTGTTGCTTTAGTTGCCCTTCGCCAGCAGCTTCCATGTGTTCAACAATCAGCTGATAGTCACCACGCGGTTCATACAGCGATACTCGGGCTCGAACTGTCACTTGTGCGCCATTTTCAGGGCGATAGCGTTGGCCTCGATTGTTGCCTCGCCACATCGCCGCTTTTACTTGAGCGCGATCATCTTTGAGCGTGAAATACCAATGACCAGAGGCTGGTGTAATGAAATTTGATATTTCGCCGGTTAAATTTAACGATGCGAATCCTTGTTCGAGTACGGTTCTGATTTCTCTATTTAACCTAGAAACGGTATAAATCGTTTGCTGCTGGGATGTTACGGCCATAAAGCGACTCTAAAAAGCGATGATGGGGGTATTTTATCATAAATAATTGTGAAATCTTATTTACTCGTGCCCACAACGCTGATAAAATTTGGCCGCAATTCCTTAAACAAGATCCACATGTGAGAAGTTGCCAAAATGCTTAGAATTGCTAAAGAAGCTCTTACCTTTGATGACGTACTTTTAGTACCCGGTCATTCTACTGTTTTGCCACACACGGCAAACATTTCAACTCGCTTAACGCGTGGTATCAAACTTAACTTGCCGCTAGTTTCAGCATCTATGGATACTGTTACCGAAGCACGCTTAGCGATTGCGCTAGCGCAAGAGGGCGGTTTAGGTTTTATCCACAAAAACATGACAATTGAAGAACAAGCCAAAAACGTACGTAAAGTTAAAACGTATGAAGCGGGTATTGTTTCTTTCCCTGTTACTGTGACAGCGGATTTAACCATTGCAGATGCAATTGTACTTGCTGAAGAAAAAGGCTTTTCAGGTTTTCCGGTAACGGACGCTGAAAACGGCCTTGTTGGTATTGTTACCAGCCGCGATATGCGTTTCGAAACCAAGCTTGAGCAACCGGTTTCAACAGTGATGACTAAAAAAGAAAAGTTAGTCACTGTAAAAGAAGGTGCTGCGCGTGATGAAATCTTAGGATTAATGCACGAACACCGTATCGAAAAAATCCTTGTTGTTGATGATGCGTTTAAATTAAAAGGCATGATCACAGTAAAAGATTATCAAAAAGCACAAGACAAACCACATGCATGTAAAGATGAACAAGGTCGTTTACGTGTAGGTGCTGCCGTTGGTGTAGGTCCAGGTACTGATGAGCGTATTGCTGCATTAGTCGAAGCGGGCGTTGATGTATTACTAATTGATACCTCACATGGTCATTCTCAAGGTGTTATCGACCGTGTTGCACAAACTCGTCAAACTTACCCTGAACTACAAATTGTAGCTGGCAATGTGGCAACAGCTGAAGGTGCGATTGCGCTTGCCGACGCCGGTGTTGATGCAGTTAAAGTAGGAATTGGCCCAGGTTCAATCTGTACTACGCGTATTGTTACTGGTTGTGGTGTACCACAAATCACAGCTATCTCTGATGCTGTTGATGGCCTAAAAGGTCGTGACATTCCAGTGATTGCTGATGGTGGTATTCGTTTCTCAGGTGATATTGTAAAAGCACTTGTTGCTGGTGCATCATGTGTGATGGTTGGCTCAATGCTAGCGGGTACTGAAGAAGCGCCTGGTGAAGTCGAGCTTTACCAAGGCCGTTACTACAAGTCATACCGTGGTATGGGCTCGCTTGGTGCGATGAACCAAAAAGAAGGTTCATCAGATCGCTATTTCCAAAAATCAAATCAAGCAGACAAGCTTGTGCCAGAAGGGATTGAAGGTCGTGTGGCTTATAAAGGTCCAATCGCGACAATCATTCACCAACAAGTTGGCGGCCTGCGCAGCGCAATGGGTTTAACCGGTTGTGCCACGATTGAAGAATTAAACACTAAACCTCAGTTTGTACGTGTTACTTCAGCAGGTATGGGTGAGTCACATGTTCATGATGTGCAAATCACCAAAGAAGCACCTAACTACCGCTTAGGTTAATAGCTTCAAATCTATTAAAATTACTGGGCTAGCTTCGCTAGCCCTTATTTATTATAGTCATTCAGGTAACCTGAGTGCTAGTTCTTGACTAACGAGACCCTCAATGAGCAAAGACATTCACGATTCACGAATTCTTATTTTAGACTTTGGTTCGCAATACACGCAATTGATCGCCCGCCGTGTGCGAGAAATTGGTGTTTACTGTGAACTGTGGGCATGGGACGTAACGGAAGAGCAGATCCGTGAGTTCAATCCACAAGGTATCATTCTATCTGGTGGCCCTGAGTCAACAACCTTAGAAAACAGCCCGCGTGCCCCTGAGTATGTATTCAATGCAGGCGTACCTGTACTTGGTATTTGTTACGGCATGCAAACAATGGCTACTCAGCTTGGCGGTAGCGTTCATAGCTCTGATAAGAAAGAGTTTGGTTACGCGCAAGTTGAAAAAGTCGGTAACTGTGCATTATTTGATGCCATTGAAGACAGCATTACCGATGGCGGTGAAGGCATTTTAGACGTGTGGATGAGCCATGGTGATAAAGTAATGGAAATTCCAGATACTTTCAAAACTACTGCTAAAACATCTACTTGCCCACATGCGGCAATGTCTAACGAAGAAAAGCGTTTTTACGGCGTACAATTCCACCCAGAAGTAACCCACACCCATCAAGGCCAACGTTTACTAGAACGCTTTGCGATTGATATTTGTGGTTGTGAAAAACTGTGGACTGCAGCAAAAATCATTGATGACGCCATAGAGCGCATTAAAGATACTGTGGGTGATGACGAAGTAATCTTAGGTTTATCTGGTGGTGTTGATTCATCAGTGGTGGCTATGCTTATTCACCGCGCGATTGGCGACCGTTTAACCTGTGTATTTGTTGATAACGGTTTACTGCGTTTAAACGAAGGTCAGCAAGTAATGGATATGTTTGGCAATAAGTTTGGCCTAAACATTATCAAAGTGGATGCCGAAGAATTATTCTTAGCGGATCTTGCTGGTAAATCAGACCCAGAAGACAAGCGTAAAGCGATTGGCCATACATTTATTAAGGTATTTGATAGCGAATCTAAAAAGCTTAAAAATGCAAAATGGTTAGGTCAAGGTACTATCTATCCAGATGTTATCGAGTCAGCAGCGTCTGCAACTGGTAAAGCGCATGTGATCAAGTCTCACCATAATGTGGGCGGCTTACCAGATGACATGGAAATGGGCTTAGTTGAGCCACTGCGTGAATTATTTAAAGATGAAGTACGTAAAATTGGTTTAGAGCTCGGTTTACCGTACGACATGCTTTATCGTCACCCGTTCCCTGGGCCTGGTCTAGGTGTGCGTGTACTTGGCGAAATCAAAAAAGAGTACTGTGACTTATTACGCCGTGCTGACGCTATCTTCATTGAAGAGCTTCACAAAGCAGAGCTTTACCATAAAGTAAGCCAAGCGTTCACGGTATTCTTACCGGTTAAGTCGGTAGGGGTTATGGGTGATGCACGTAAGTACGATTGGGTTGTTTCACTTCGTTGTGTAGAAACTATCGACTTTATGACTGCACGTTGGTCACATTTACCGTATGAGTTCTTAGGTCTGGTTTCAAACCGCATCATTAATGAAATCGACGGTATCTCACGCGTTGTTTACGATATTTCAGGAAAACCACCTGCGACAATCGAGTGGGAATAATTTTTAGGCCTGAAACGTCTGGCACTAACAGGCATTAAATCTTAATTAAGTCCGCGTAATTGCGGACTTTTTTTGTTCGGAACATCACTGCAAAAATGCTGTGACACTTTGTTCTATAAGTCAAAATATGGCCCAGCCTTGATTCTGCGTTACCAATTCACAAATCAAATAATAACTGTCTAAATCCCAATGATCTGGGCTTAGGGCATTTTCGCGGTTCTCTCCTGAGCGGTTACAGAGTACGAACTGACGACATTGTTGTAGTTGCGAAAGAGTCAATATATCTTCTTTAGCGAGAGGGTGCTTTTTACCGATATACGTTACTTTACGTTGTCAAAAGCTAAAACCAAGCTATCGGTCAAACAACTTGATAAGACCATCGCCATTCGTATCGTGCAATTAGGGTCGTCAAACTTAGTGATGTTTATCTACTTCAGCTTCGTCATGGCGTTCCATAACATGCAATTTATGGCCTACGGAGACACCACGCAGTTAGCCGCATTTGCGATTGTTGGCTACTTAGCGAGCTGTTACTACTTCTTCGCTGAAGGCTTAGTCAGCGGCTTGCAGCCACCAGTGAGTCACTACTTAGGCGCCAAGCAATACAAACGCATTAGCGAAACCGTAAAACTGGCTTTTTCTGTTACCGTTGGGTCCGGTATAGCTTTGGTAATACTGTTTAACATTTTTCCAGAAATCTTTATCGGCATCTTTACTACAGGCAATGATGCATTACTTGAAGCAAGCAAAAACGGTATTCGTTTACACTTAATGGCATTGTTTTTAGATGGCTTCTTATTCATGGCGTCCATCTACTTCGTCGCCGTTGGTAAAAGCGGACAAGCCCTGTTTGTTTCCGTCGGCAATATGTTGATACAGTTTCCTTTCCTATTCATCTTGCCGAAATATCTAGGTATCGATGATGTTTGGTTAGCCGTCCCTTTATCTAACATTGCCTTCGCATTGATCGTACTGCCGATGCTATTAAGCAAACTGAAAGGTTTTATGTACATGCACAAACAACAAAGTTTCGCTTAAAAAACAATAAGAAAAAAATAGTAAGGATATTTTTATATCGACGAGCGTTAAATAACTTTGGGGCAAAAGCGAGTTATGAGTTTTAACAACAGAGTCTGCATCACTTAGTATGACTTGATATGCAGCTGGTCGCTCATGTTTTGATACGCTTTAAAAATGGACAACAAGTTGCGTATAAAAAGTGAATAGAATTGAACTTAACCGCGCTTACTACTGAAAAGAAGCACGGGCTTCGTTGTGATATGGCCGAATCCTCAGTCTGGGCCAAAGCTGAACTAAAACGTCTGCGAGTAACAAAAAGTAAAAAATGCTGAGCATGGATATATATGAAGGCTTATCCTAGTTTAGGTAAGTAATTATAAAAACGGCGAATTAGTTGGCTAATTCGCCGTTTTGTTTATTTAAAAAGCAGTTAAACTAAAAGAGTGATTTTTTTCTTTACCTTTAGCGAAACTTCTCTATAATTCGTCGTCATTGCAGGGGCGTAGTTCCAATTGGTAGAACAGCGGTCTCCAAAACCGATGGTTGGGAGTTCGAGTCTCTCCGCCCCTGCCACTTCTTCTTTACATAGCCTTGATTACTTCTTATATTGTTCCAGTGTTTAAATCTACTGAGTTTTTATGCATCCACGATACGCAGCTATTTTTGGTATAGAAAACCTCGAACTAAATCAGCATTTCCGATTACAGCCTGTCGCTGAACAACGTTCTGATGCACCAAGTGCAGCGCCGCAGGTAAATATAGAGCTAAGTACAACGCTATTGGCTGATTTAAATCGCGCTATTGCCCCATTAAAAATTAGCCAAGTAGTGCAAAGCGATAAGCTTGCATGGCATGATGGTCAATTGAGCTTACCAACCCAGCAGCTTAATGCTGATAATAAACGCGCGCTATGGGCGCTGATGAGCACACACCTTGATAACCTTTGAATCTGTTACTGAATTATCCATTGATGCGCTGATGCGTGTTGAGAACGCGTGTCACACTCATCCGTGGACAGTAAACACTATGCAATCATGTCTCGCTGGGCGTTACTTTAATCTAGCTGCGTTTAATGAGCAGCAAATTATTGGTTTTTATATCGGTGAAAAAGCAGGGCCTGACTTTACTTTAATGGATATCTGCGTGGCACCTGATTTTCAGGGGCAGGGGATTGCCAAACAATTGCTTGCAGCGTTTATTGAATACGGCGAAAAGCATCACGCTGAAAACTTATTTTTAGAAGTACGTGAAACCAATACTCGTGCCATCGCCTTATATGAGCAGGCAGGCTTTAGTGAAATGTCGGTACGTAAAAATTACTACCCAAGTAGTGACCCATCAAAAAATGGCCATGAAGATGCTATCTTAATGGGAATGACATTACTTTTTGGTTAATGACTGTTCTTGTTGCAAGGTATATTTTATCGCTTCAATTAAGCTCAGTGCCAAATAATCACGGCGGTTGTGATCACGGCCACGTAAATTATCTTCAAGTGTGGCCGCCGCATGGTGAATATTACTAAAACCAAAACAACCAGCACTGCCTTTTAAACTATGGGCCAGTGCTCTGAGCTGCTCCCACTCACCATTATTGTATAGCTGCGTAACGTCGGTTAAATAACCTGGCAGCTTTAAGCGATAGTTGTCGTTGATCTGTTGAAATTTATCGCTGTTTAGCAAGCTATCCCATTTATTTTGGCTGTCTTTTTCAATATTTAAATAGCTAACAAGCACACTTTCTAAGGCATCTTTATCGATAGGCTTAGCCAGTGCTTCGTCGCAACCGGCTTGCAAATAGGTGTTTACGTCATCTTTCATTACATTCGCGGTAAGTGCAATGATCGGCCCATCGTAGGCTGCATGGCGGAGCATTTGTGTGGCTTCTAAGCCGCCCATTACCGGCATTTGCATGTCCATAATGATTAATTGATAGTCATTCACCAGCGCCATTTCAACAGCTTCTGCACCATTGTTGGCTATATCAGGCTCAAGCCCCCATGTTTGCAGTAATAACTTGATTAGTACTTGGTTGTCAGGGTTATCCTCGGCGACTAATATATTGGCATCAAAGCTATTTTCTGCGAATGAAAGCTGTAAGTCCTTAGCGGGAGTTAATTGGCTTAACTCAGTCAGCATTGGCACTGTTTGTTGTTTATCAGCAGGTAAGTTACAGGCAATTTGCACGCAGAAACAGCTTCCTTGGCCTGGCGTGCTTGTTACATAAACATCACCACCGAGCAATTGTGCTAAATTTTTAGAAATACATAAGCCTAAGCCAGTGCCGCCAAAGCGTCGTGTTGTTGTTGTATCAGCTTGTTCAAAAGGCTTGAATACCCGCTCAACTTCTCGCTCTGACATGCCAATACCGCTATCTTTAATGGCAAATTCTATGAGTTGTAAATCACTGTTATAGGTAATATCTAATTCAATTAAACCTTGCTCGGTAAACTTCACTGCATTGCTGGCAATATTAATGAGAATTTGCTTTAAACGAGTGCTATCACTATTAATTATGCGCGGTAATGGTAAGTGAAAATTGATATTGCAGTTAAGTTTTTTCTCTTGTGATAAAGGACGAATAATCGAATCAATATCATGAACTAACTGCACAATATCTAGCGGTTCTTTTTCAACTGCTAATTTTTCGGCTTCGATTTTCGACAAGTCTAAAATATTATTGATGAGTTCAAGTAAGTGTTTAGAGTTACGTAATATAGTATTTAGGTGCCAAGCGTCGCCGGTTGTATTTTGGCTGTGTAATAGCTGCTCAGTAAAGCCCATGATAGCGGTTAGTGGTGTACGTATCTCATGACTCATATTGGCTAAAAAGCGGCTTTTTAATTGGTTCGCTTGTTCCGCTTGGGCAATGGCCACCTCGAGTTGACTATTCATGGTTTCAAGTGCTTTGGTACGGCTTTCGACTTTATCTTCTAAGTGATGTTTATATTCTTCAAGTTCGTCTTGATAATGACGAATTTGGTTCACCATGTGATTAAAATCATTAAATAATACCCCCACCTCATCATTATTATGGGCAGGCAAATATACCGACAAATCGCCGTCTCCTACTCGATGGCTGGCTGCCCCAAGTAACTCAATTGGGTTAAGTAGTAAATTACGTACCACAATAAAAATCAGCATCGGCAGGGTGATCACTGAAATAATTACAATCAAGGCGGTGATCAAACTGATCGCTTTGCCGGATTGATAAAGCAAGGCTTTGGGGATGGTCGAGACATAATAATAACCGCCGCTCATTTGGATGGCGTAAATCATCCGTTCAACCTTATCAATACTCGATAACTCTATGGTTGAGAGCTTACCTAGATCGGCTAAGTCGTGAATTTGTTGCAGCTCATATTCGCTAATATATTGACCGCGCTTATTGTAGTCTGAGCTAAATAATATTTTGCCATTGCTGGTCAGTAATAAATTTAAGGTATTGTTATAGGGCGCTTCTAAAATGCTGGTATTTAAAATCGATGGCTCAACATGCAACACAATAAACCCTAATTGTTGCGGACGTTTAAGGTAGTAATCAGCACTGTAAATACGTTGAATAAAATACAAACTGGTAGTGCCATCTTGTTTTTGCACCATAAACTGTTGTTGGCGTAAGTTACTTTGTAAAACTTGTGAGAAAAATGGATAGCTGGTTGGTGCGGTATTTAAATTACTGGAGTAATAGGCGTCGCTTTGACCATCCGGAGAAACTAAATTTACGCTAACAATATCGGGGTAAGCTTCTGAATAGCTTGCAAATACATCCATTAGTGCGCCTAGACGACGGGTGTAATTGCCGTTATCGCGTAAGTCATCTGCTAAAAAGTCACTTAGTACAGGGGAGGCCGAGAGTAACTTTGTAGTAGAGTGGAATGAATCGATGTAATTGAACATTTTTTGTTGTTGCTGTTCAACAAAACGGCTAACAATGAGCTCGGCTTGTTTTTGTGTGGAGCTGGTAACGTTGGTGAGAGTAAAGCCACCTAAAAACAATAACGGTAAAATCACCAAAGGCGTGATATACCATAATAATCTTATACTTAACTTACTTGTTCTCATACCCAAACAAAATATCCTCCATGTAATCTATCAATAGTATGCGTTAGCGTAAAATTACACAAGTTTAGTGCGTTCGCTGCAGCAAACGGGTTGAGCTGATTTTAAACCAAGTTATCGGCTAATTACTTGCAATCGTTGCTTTTTTGGCTAAGACAAACAAGGTATAATGTGACTAATTCTATTTTATATTTACAGTGCGTAGCGAAGACCTGTGCTTAGGTTTGTTTTTGGTTGCGCCTTGTTATGACTTAAAGCGGCTTACATGTCTAATTTATTAAACGAAATCAATACGCGACGCACGTTCGCGATCATCTCGCATCCGGATGCTGGTAAAACTACCATCACCGAAAAAGTACTGTTGTTCGGACAAGCTATTCAAAAAGCGGGTACCGTTAAAGGCCGTGGCTCTAATCAACATGCCAAGTCTGACTGGATGGAAATGGAAAAAGAGCGTGGTATCTCGGTCACGACCTCTGTTATGCAATTCCCATACAATAAAGCGCTAGTAAACTTACTTGATACCCCTGGACATGAAGATTTCTCTGAAGATACTTATCGTACCTTAACTGCGGTCGATTCATGTTTGATGGTGATCGATGCGGCTAAAGGTGTTGAAGATCGTACTCGTAAATTAATGGAAGTAACGCGCTTACGTACCACGCCAATTGTCACATTTATGAATAAATGTGACCGCGATATTCGTGATCCGATGGAGTTGTTAGACGAAGTTGAAACAGAGCTAAATATAGCTTGTGCACCGATCACATGGCCAATTGGCTGTGGTAAAGAGTTTAAAGGTGTTTATCATATTCACCGCGGCGAGACCTTGTTATACAAAACCGGCCAAGGTCATACTATTCAAGAAGTACGCAGCATTAAAGGGCTTGATAATCCTGAGCTTGATGCAGCGATTGGCGATGAGCTTGCTGGGCAACTGCGTGAAGAGTTAGAACTTGTTATTGGTGCATCGCACGAATTTGATTTAGAGCTATTTTTAGCGGGTGAGTTATCACCAGTGTACTTTGGTACTGCGCTTGGTAACTTTGGTGTTGATCATGTGCTTGATGGCCTAACTGAGTGGGCACCAACGCCATTACCGCGTGAAACAGAAGACCGTACTGTTGTTGCAACAGAAGAGAACTTCACTGGCTTCGTATTTAAAATTCAAGCGAATATGGACCCTAAGCACCGTGACCGTATTGCGTTTATGCGTATTGTGTCGGGTAAATACAGCCAAGGCATGAAAATGAACCATGTGCGTATAGGTAAACAAGTCAGTATTTCTGATGCGGTAACCTTTATGGCGGGTGATCGTGAGCGTGCAGGTGATGCTTTTGCAGGTGATATTATTGGTTTACATAACCACGGTACGATCCAGATAGGTGATACCTTCACACAAGGTGAAAAGCTTAAATTTACTGGTATTCCAAACTTTGCGCCGGAATTATTCCGCCGCATTCGTCTGCGTGATCCACTTAAGCAAAAGCAATTATTAAAAGGCTTGGTGCAGCTATCTGAAGAAGGGGCAGTACAAGTATTTAGACCGCTTATTAATAACGACTTAATTGTAGGCGCGGTTGGTATATTGCAGTTTGACGTGGTTGTAGCGCGTTTGAAAGCAGAATATAACGTAGATGCTTTATACGAAAGCGTAAATGTAAATACCGCACGTTGGGTAAGTTCGACTGACGTTAAAAAGTTTGAAGATTTTAAACGTAAGTGCGAAAGCAACTTAGCGCTTGATGGCGGCGATAACTTAACTTACATAGCGCCGAGTCGTGTAAATCTTAACTTATCAATTGAGCGCTATCCGGAAGTGACATTTAACCACACGCGTGAAAATTAGACTCAAATTTTAATTTAAAGCCCGCTAACGCGGGCTGGTAAAGGTAATAAATTACATGAATATTCGTACCCTACTAATTGAAAGAGCCATCGCAGCCATGACTGGCGCTGGCTTACCAGCAGATACTAACCCTGCGGTAACACAGAGTACCCGCCCACAATTTGGTGACTACCAAATTAATGGTGCAATGGGCGCTGCTAAAAAAATGAAAAGCAACCCGCGAGAGCTTGCACAACAAATTATTGATCACTTAGATGTAAGTGATATCGCAGATAAAACAGAAATTGCCGGCCCTGGTTTTATCAATATTCACCTAAAACCTGAGTTTTTAGCGCAAAGCTTAAAAGCGGCAAACCAAGATGCAAAGCTGGCTGTTGCTGAGCATGCACAACCGCAAAAAGTAGTGGTTGATTACTCATCACCTAATCTTGCTAAAGAAATGCACGTTGGGCATTTACGTTCAACGATCATTGGCGATGCAGTAGTACGCGCACTGGAGTTTCGTGGCGACACGGTTATTCGTCAAAACCACATGGGCGATTGGGGCACGCAATTTGGTATGCTGATTGCGCATCTGGAAGATCAAATCAGCCAAGGTGTTGATTTAGATTCTGTGGCACTTGCTGATCTAGAAACCTTCTACCGCGACGCTAAAAAGCGTTTTGATGATGAAGAAGGTTTTGCAGATAAAGCGCGTGATTACGTAGTAAAACTACAAGGTGGCGACGCGCATTGTGAAAAACTATGGAAGTTGTTTATCGCAACCTCGGTAAAGCATTCTGAAGAAGTATACAAACGCTTAAATGTAACGCTTACACCAGACGACATCATGGCTGAAAGTGCTTATAACAGTGACCTGAACAATATCATTAAGTTATTACAAGATAAGAATATTGCCGTTGAGTCACAAGGCGCACAGGTGGTGTTTTTAGATGAGCTGGCAAATAAAGATGGTGAGCCATCAGTGTTTATCGTGCAAAAGTCAGGTGGCGGTTTCTTATACGCAACCACCGATTTAGCCGCCTGTGATTACCGTTCAAACAAGTTAGGCGCAGCCCGCATTTTAATTTTTGTTGATGCGCGTCAAAGCCTACACTTCAATCAAGTAGAGCTTACTGCACGTAAAGCCGGTTTACTACGCGATGAAACTAGCTACGAATTTTGCCCATTTGGCACCATGATGGGTGAAGACGGCAAACCATTTAAAACGCGTACAGGTGGCACGGTAAAACTTGCTGATTTACTTGAAGAGTCAATCACTCGAGCTGCTGCTAAGCTTGCTGAGCGTGAGTCTGACTTAACTGATGAAGAGCGCAGTGAAATTGCCCGTAAAGTAGGTATTGGCGCAGTTAAATATGCAGACCTTTCTAAGCACCGAACCAGTGATTACATTTTCAACTGGGACAGTATGCTTAGCTTTGAAGGGGCAACAGCACCTTACTTACAATATGCTTATACTCGTGTACGCAGTATTTTCCGTAAATCAGGCGTAGACGCAGCAAGTTTAAACGCAGATGTCGCTATTGTTGAGCCGCAAGAAAAAACCCTTGCGCTTAAACTACTGCAATTAGAAGAAGTACTTGATCAAATGATCAGTGAGGCAACACCGCACGTATTATGTAGTTACCTATACGAGCTTGCCAGCCTATACATGACCTTCTACGAAGCTTGCCCAGTACTTAAAGAAGGCGTAGAGCCAAGTGTACGCGATAGCCGTTTAGTGCTGTGTAATTTGGTAGCGGATACACTGAAAACGGGCCTAGATCTTTTAGGCATTGAAGTCATGGAGCAAATGTAATCACCGTCGTATTTTAATCTAATACTGCGTTGTCCACTCGACTGACCCTAATCACATACAACTACGTATGCTCATAGGGATAAGTCGAGTGTCCGCCTTATCTTAGACTAAACTACTTAGGTGAACGTCTGCTGTGTGTAGTTCGCTTTAGCTGCGTTAATGAGTTTATTTAGCCTAAGTCACATACAAAATACGTATGCTCCTTGGCGGCATAAATAAACTCACTGCCTTGCTAGCGCTCCTACACTTGCAGATAATTTTAGGTGCTAGGTGCTAGGTGCTAGGTGTAGCTTAACACTGAGCTGCAATTGTTTAATTTTGTAGCTTACAGCTGATAAAGAAGGATTTGATATGAAACTTGAAGATATCCGTCGTGAGTATTTGCAAGATGCTCTGAGCGAAGAGAATTTACTTGATGATCCATTCAAGCAATTTGAAACCTGGCTTGAGCACGCGGTAGCAAGTAAACTGCCAGATCCAACGGCGATGGTGGTGGCAACGGTTGATGAAACCGGTCAGCCTTCGCAACGTATTGTGTTGTTAAAGCATCTTGATGATAACGGGTTTGTGTTTTTTACCAATACCGGCTCGCGTAAAGCACAAGAGCTTAAAGGCAATAATAAAATCTCTTTGCATTTTCCGTGGCACCATATGGAGCGCCAAGTGATTGTTTATGGTGAAGCACAACCGCTGCCAACTTCAGCGGTTGCCAAGTACTTTTTGTCACGTCCCAAAGAAAGCCAGTTAGCTGCATGGGCTTCAAAGCAAAGCCGTCCTGTATCATCGCGTAAAGTGTTGATGGAAACTTTTGCTAATATGAAAACCAAGTTTGCTAAAGGCGAAATACCATTGCCAGATTTTTGGGGGGGATACTGTGTTGTGCCAACAAAAATTGAGTTTTGGCAAGGTGGTGCACACCGCCTGCATGACCGTTTTATATATCAGCGTCAAGCTGATAACAGCTGGCAAATTACACGTTTAAACCCATAGTTTATTATGGCGTTTATTGATTCCCACTGCCATTTAGATTTTACTGAATTTGATGCCACCCGCACCAAGCTAATTCAGCAATGTCAGCAGCTGGGGATCGAAAAATTGATCGTGCCGGGGATCACTTTGGCACAATCTCTTTCTTTATGCGCTTTTGCTAAACAGCATTCTGCAGTGCGCATCGGTGCAGGTTTACATCCTTACTTTTTAGCAGAATATCACCACAGTCATTTAGCCAAACTGACTGAGTTTACTGTGCAACATCGCCAGCAATTGGTCGCTATTGGCGAGTGTGGTATTGACCGCAGTATTGACGATATTGTTTTGCAAACTCAGATATTTGAGCACCATATTGATCTTGCTAATCAGCTTGAATTGCCATTGATTGTGCATCATCGACAAAGCCATAACCTTATTGCACAGTCATTTAAGCGCTGTAAGCCAAAATATGGTGGTGTTATACATGCTTTTTCAGGCTCATTACAACAAGCACAGTATTATATTAAACAGGGTTTTAAAATCGGGGTGGGCGGGGTGATCACTTATCAGCGAGCACAAAAAACACGTTCCGTTGTTGCTCACATAGCACCTGAACACTTACTACTTGAAACAGATGCACCTGCAATGCCGTTAGCGGGCTTTCAAGGGCAAATAAACACGCCGTTACAGTTACCCCTGGTGTTTGAGCAGTTATGTCAATTAAAGCAGATCACAACAGCTTATAAGGCTGGTTTTCAAAAGCAGCTTTATGATTCGTGCTCAGAACTTTTTCGGATATAACGATTTACTTGCCAGCGCTTTAAACCACGGCCTAATTGCCAAGTAAAAATGCAGGTTATCACTAGCATTAGTAATACTTGGCGGCCTAAGTCATGAAAGCTGCTATGACTGGTTGCTACTGCTGAGCGGGTCAAGTAAGTTATTGCAACAAATCCTAGTGGGCGATCGTCATCACTGATTATCGGTTCAACAAACGGGGTTTTAAGTTTACTAATACCTGGAGTGGAGTTGGGCAGCTTACCTAAAATATGGTGAGCTTGCCAATTATCACTACTGGCGATAAGTATGCCTTGCTGATCATAAATCGTTGCAGCCAGTACAAACTCATCTTTGCTTATGCTGTTACATAAGGCTGTTAATTCAGGTTTGTTTTTTTCAAGTAGCGGCGTTTTGGCATTGAGAGCCATAAAACGAGTTAAGCTTTTTGCTGTGCTGTCGGCACTATCATAAAGCAACTGGTGGCTTTGAAAACTACCATTAACAGCAACCCAAGTCAGCAATACAAAGCATGCCGCAGCAATACTTAATCGCACTAGGCGTTGCCTAAGAGATGCTGAAATAGGGTTTTTAAGATGGTTATTTTTCATAGTCACCGTTTACGCTGCTGACAGCTTTTGTTTTTGATGTTACAACTAAGCGTAACTATAACCTTAAATCCCCCTTTATGGCGAATTAATACCAATCGACTTAAATATTTAGTCTTTCTAGCGTGCTAAATAAAGCGCTAACGGCGTTATAAGTTTTTTATGTAGAACAACTACATATAAAATTTATGCCTTGTTATCACTCTATTTATCCGTCGCTATAAATGACCAATAACCTAACACGATTGGTATAATTGTTATTTTACAGGGGAGACATTAGTATCATTTTTGGAGTTATCATGACATTGGAGCGCTTTGCGAGCCTTTCATCAGAGCAGTTATCGGCACAGTTGTCGTTAGGTATGTGGTATCACTATCAAGATGCTTTATTAGTACCAACAAGCTTACCAACTGATCCGCAAGGAATGTTTAGTATTGCTTTTGCAGGGGACTTTAGCGGCCAACAACTAGCTAATATAATTAACTTTTTAGCTCAGCAGCAGTTTATTGTCAGTGCATTTTGTCGTTATCAACCAGAGCCAAACTTAAGCCCCGCACTGTGTTTTTACAGCGAGACACTAAGTCCAAGCATTAATCCTTTGGTACTGAATGAATTTGCCCATCCATTGGGATTTCAACTTGTACAAGTTAGTAAGCCACCGATTTTAACTAAGCCTGGTTTATTAGTAATGGATATGGACTCAACCGCCATTACGATTGAATGTATTGACGAAATCGCAAGGCTTGCTGATGTATATGATGATGTCGCAGCGGTAACCGCACAAGCGATGGCTGGTAAGTTAGATTTTAGTGAAAGCTTACATCAACGAGTCGCTAAACTTGGGGGTATTGAGCAAAGCTTAATTGATGAACTAAAAAATAGTTTACCATTAATGCCAGGGATCAAAGCGCTATGCCAAGTGCTAAAGCAGCATAATTGGTATTTAGCCATTGCCTCAGGTGGCTTTGTGCCATTTGCTGAACAAGTGCAAAAACTGCTTGAACTAGACGAAGTACATGCCAATGTTTTGGAATTTAAAGATAATAAGTTAACAGGTAAAGTGCTAGGCACGATTGTTGATGCGCAGCAAAAAGCCGTGGTGTTGAGCCAATTACAGCAACGATTAAATTTACCTACGCAACAAACAGTAGCGATTGGTGATGGTGCGAATGATTTGACCATGATGGCTGCGGCAGGACTCGGTGTTGCCGTACACGGTAAACCTAAAGTTGTTGAACAAGCCCAAGCTGCAATTTGCCAAGGCTCGCTATTACAACTGTTATATTTATTAACTATTCCTGTTATTAAGTAACGGAGTTAAGTTAGCCGTTTAAGCCAAGTCTGCTTGCGCTTATTCATTTGGTCTACCAGCTCTGCGGTAAAGTCCAAATGACTAAGCGTTTCATCTGTTACATCAACCATGTCACCAACACCTGTTACTGCCCACAGTGCCTCTTCAAGATCTTTTGCTTTGTGCAATGCATATTGGCTTACGTATTTTAACTCGTTAGATAAGTAATCTGTATCAGGGCGGCCAGTGCGTGAAATATAAATACGCATTATAAAGATCAACTCAGATTTGAGACCTTTCTTTAAAAAGAGTAACTGTGGGGCATAATCCTCGCCTGCACTGCACTTGCTTTTTATAGCGTCTTTAATGGTCGGTTTTTTAGGATCAAAACGAATAAATAAAGTGAAAGGTAGAGGAGGATCTTGACGACTGCGATCTTTTATAAGCGGTGTGATCACGCCATTGAGCTGCTCTGGCGATAAAAAAGCATCAATGCTGGTGGTATTATTAAGCAAGCCATAGTTTTGCAAAATAATATGCAATGGGCTCGGGTACAAGCCTTGACCAATTGCTCCTGTTTTAAAATGTGCAGCTTCTTTATGTAAATAAAACGGAAATTGGCAGACACTTTTAGTTACCATATTTCGCAGCGCTGTCGATAATCCTGGCACCTTTGGCGCTTCTTCAGATACTTTTAGTTTATCTTTATTATTTTCAATTAACTGCGTAAAAAATTTCACCCCTTCGTGTGGGTTATCAACAATACGTAAGGCTTTTAAGTTGATAGTGGTGAACGATTTACTGACCGCCATCACTTCGTACTTTAATTTACTCAGCGTGTGCTTTTTGGTTATTTTTTGCAGCTCAGGTAAGCTTAATTCAACAACTTCACCTTTTTGAAAAGTAACCGGTTGGTCACACTCAATTTGCAACCCCATCACCGAGAAATCACGACTATGAGCGGTATGTGTTTGCTCATCCTGAGTTGTTAATACTACATCGGTTTTATACAAATAGCGTTTGTGAGAGCGTAGGTTTACATACTCTAAATCCACGGTTTCAAGCTTTGGTGGGGTTTTATGTTTGCCATGGCCAAAGTGCTTGAGCTGATTAACTATACTTTTATCGTAACTAAAACTTTGATAATGCGCTCGTTCAACGTCTGTTCCGACTGCTGTTAAAATCACAAGATATTTTACGTCTTTGATCATTCCTTGTACGCGAGGCGTTGGTGGCTTGTTTAATTTTTCAATATCTTTGCCAGCGGTATTTGGTAAGCTTAATGGAATAAATGAATCTTCTGGATGGCTTGGCATTAACTGTACTTTAAAACATTGCCAGCTTTCTTTTTGGCTACCAAAACCAAAAAATAATGCGCTTAATTGCGGCTCTGCAGTCAACTCCGTGCGTGTTGCTGAGTAATAATATACTTTTCCAGCAACCACGTGCGTAAAGGTGTATAAATACTCTTCTTTAACTGGGGCTGGGTTACTTAGTAACTGACTTAAACGTTGCTGATTTAAAATAGTGTATAAACATGACAGCTTTCGCTCATCGCAAAAATAACGCTGAATAAAAATATTGTTTTCAGTGGTCAGCACTAAACTTGGGTAGAGTTTATCGTTTTGCAAACTAAAAAAAGTAAATAACGAAGTCACCCGGGGAATATAGTACTGCTCATAGCCTTTTGAGACGACGGCATCTAAAGTATTATCTAAATTTACTTTATAGCGACGCTTATTGCCGTGAATAAAGCTTTCTAAAAACTCATCAAATTTTGCGTTATTTTCTATAAAAGTACGTTTTAAGCGAATATGATTAAATTCCGCAGAGATTTTCTCAACTGCAACAACTTCATATTGAATGCCGTTTTTTAAACCTAATTCAAAATCTTGCTCAAGACCGACTAAACGCAGTCCTAATAACTGCCCTTTTTTGACTTGATAGCGCGGTGAGAGCTTTATTTTTGCGCCACTTAAAGATATATCTGAGGTGGTTGCTGCAATGGTGTTGTCTTTGTTGAGTTCTACAGTGATTTTGATTGAATAGTTCATCCGTTCTTCACGGCGACTTTCATAAGAGGCAAATTTAATAACCTGGCAATCTAATTTTTGTTCATTCTGTAACTCAGGTTGCTTAGCTTGTTCAGCGGCTTTTTTTTGCATTACACGATGGTTATTATCGGTGTTCATTACAGCTTCGTAAACAGCAAGGGTATAACCACCATGGCGTTCTATGGCTTGTTCAAATACCGCAATAGCGGTTTCATCCATAAAGTGTTGTTTGCCTTCATACTCATAAGGTTTAACTTGGCCTGTTACTTGGCCGCGTAAATCAATAAAACGGGCGATAGGTTGCGACAAGCGCGACATTTCCATCTTGATCAAGAACTGCTCAGGTTTTGTTAAACCCGCTGTCTTCGATTTAAAGATCGTGTCAAATTTGGCATTACCTAAATATGATTTAAGCTCATCAACTAAACTTTCATATTTAAGCAGAGTGTCTTCAGTCATTTATAAAACCATCACCGTCTATTCTAAAAAGTTGGTATACTGCACATGTATTTACACACTCACTTGGTTGCTGGTTTGCAGCATGTGCGGTGTAATGAGTTACCATCTTTAATTTTTATTATTATGAGATTGCCAAATAAATGGCTCATTACTTTAGTTTATTAATCAAAAAAGCCCAAGCTAAAAAGATTAAGCAAAAAATATGCCCTAAAGTAAAAGTGATAAACCTTGCTTTTTTATATATCTCGATTGTGGCGTTGAATTGCCTTATTGGCAAGGTCAATATTCAGCGCACGATAACGTAACAATAAATTAAAGATCATCCTAGTATGGACATAAATGATTTCAAAATGACGAAGGTAGGCAAAAGTTAATGGCAAAAGCGGCAAAAATAGAGTTTGTTTGCACCGAATGCGGAATGAACTACCAACGCTGGCAAGGACAGTGTCGCTGCGGCGCATGGAATACCTTAGCCGAATTTAAGCCCTCAGCAGGGCAAACTAAAAAAGCAGCAACGCGCAGCGTTGTTGGCGGCTATGCTGGTGGCGTTGGCGGTGGCTCGAAAAAAATTAATGACATCGCAACCACCGAAGCCGAAAAGCAACTAACCGGTATTGGTGAACTTGACCGAGTATTATCAGGTGGCGTAACCACAGGTTCTGTGAATATTATTTCAGGCGATCCCGGAGCAGGTAAAACGACTTTATTATCGGATTTAGTCGCGCGCATGTCACAGCGTATGCCATCACTTTACTGCACCGCAGAAGAGTCGTTATCGCAATTTAAAAATCGTGTTAATCGCTTAAAACTCGATTACAACCCAGACGAACTGTATTTGTTATCAGAAACCAGTGTTGAAACCATTATCGACGAGCTTGAAAAAAATAACATCAAGTTTGCAGTAATCGATTCTATTCAAGCGGTTGTTACTGATACCGCAAACGGCAGCCCAGGTTCACCGTCACAAGTTAAAAGTGCCGCGCAAGCGCTTACACAGTACTGTAAGCAAAACGACGTCACTATGTTTATTATTGCCCACGTAAATAAAAATAATGAAATAGCGGGGCCGCAAACCTTAGTGCATATTGTTGATGCGTTATTACATATCGACACTAACGATGGGCAAATACGTACCTTGCGCGCCAATAAAAACCGCTTTGGTGACATTGATACTGTGGGCATTTTTAGAATGTGCGAACGCGGTATGCTAAGTGTTGATAACCCCAGTGAAATATTCTTATCGGGATCAAGTACCGACTCACCCGGTTCAACCATTACTTGCATTCGAAAGGGCAACCGCAACTTGTTGCTCGAAATACAATGTTTAACCACCGAAACCGAGGCGGAGTTTCCACAGCGAGTGTGCGTAGGTTTAAATATGAACCGAATAAAAATGCTCACTGGTATTTTACGCAAGCACACTAAAACCAAAATCTTTCATGATACGTTTTTTAATATTGTTGGCGGGCTGAGAATTGATGAAACCGAAACTTGTATCGATTTAGCCTTAGTGACTGCCTTACTCAGTAGCTTAAATGAGTTTGTTGTACCGCGTACCACCTGCATAATGGGGGAGCTGAGTTTAAACGGTGACGTACGGCCAATCGACAGTGGCGTGCCACGCGTTAAAGAAGCTGCCCAACATGGTTTTACCGAAATATTTATTCCATTTCGTAATTACCATAAATCAATGGAAGGGCTGGGCGCTAAAATAACCCCAGTTAAAACAGTGCATGAACTGCTAAGTTTAATTAATTAGCCACGCTCAAAAAAGTGCAAATCAATTTGCACTTACTTATGCTAGGCCTTATCAAAGGTATTATTGAATGATACGCTTAGCAAAATCTTAAGTCTAAAGCCGTTAGAGACTAAGCTAAATAACAACGGTGATAATAGAAATCGTAATAAGGAAATAGAATGAAAAAACTCGCAATTGTTGCTGTTGTTGTCGTTGCGGCTATCGGTGGTGTTAGCTATGCAAATCATGCACTGACTCAAGAAGTTAAAGTAGAGGTTGATCGTCAGCTTGCATTAATGAGCCAGCAAATGGGTGTAACAGCCAGTTATGAAGATATTTCGGCCAGCGTGCTTGGGCAAAGTGTTGAAATATCAAATATGCAAATCACTGGGTTTGATCAGCAGCTAGTTGCTAATATTGCGAGCATTGAAGTGGCGGGATATGAAGTAGATAAAATTGCTCCTCGTACCGAGTTGAGCATAAAAAACTTTACCTTCAGTGAGCATTTTTTAGCGCAGTTACCACCAGACGCTAACAATAAACTCGCTGCTGCTAGCTATGATCTCCATACATTGATGAACTATGATGAAAAATCAGGTGATAGTGATATCGACTTTGCGCTTAATGCTAAAAATATTGTAGGCCTTAATTTTAACCTCGGTCTAGCAAAATCAACCGCATTGATGAATGCTTCATTGGCGCTGAGCAAAATGCAGCAACAACTAGGTAGTCAACAGCCGACTTTAGAGCAGCAATTACAGCAACAAACCTTACTAATGGAGGCGCTTGCAGAGCTTGAACCACGCAGCATCGAAATTGCCCTCAATAACGAAGGTGAATTTAAAGCACTCGTTGAACAAACGCTTGAAAAGCAAGGTATGACGCTGGAGCAAATGCAGCAAATGGTCAATATGCAGCTACAACAAGCGCCAGTCAGCGAGGAACTGAGTGAAGCGATTAAAAACTTCACGCAGGGCTTAAGCTCATTAACCGTGTCAGCAAGCTTGCCAGAAGGGCAAACCATGACCGAAATTAACCAACAGATCTTCACCCTAATGGGGCAACCAGAAGAACTGGCAGAGTTTATAAATTTAAAAGCGAAGGGCGAATAGCTCGTAGAGCTATAAGTTGTAAGCCTTAAGCGGTAAGTTTAAGACAAAATACAGTTTTGAGTTATTTTAAAGCGCGAGTTAATCTCGCGCTTTTTTATTGGCGATTCGGGTGAGGGACTAGGATTTAGGCGCTAGGAACTAGGAAAAACCAAAGCAGGTCGGCGTAAAATTTATTATCGTAGGTTGTGGTTCAGAGCAACGAAACCCAACGGTGAAAATTAAAGTTTAGAGATTGTTTCAAGTGGGAAACTGACGTTGATATAGATTTAGGATAATAACTCATTGAATAATCAAGCTGTTGTTTGCTCCCATATTCAGGAAAATGAGCGACACGCGTATCTTTATCTGCTTTATTTTCCTGTATTCATAAACAGTTTTGAGTTTTTTTAACAACTCGCGGGTTTATTTCTTGTGATTTACAATAACAAAATAACAACAAAGATAAATCCCTTGATTTACATTTAGATACAGAGTTAGACTGAAAGTATTAAAAAACTCAAAGGATTTTCTGTCTGCAACTTGTGGGTTTAGATCCTTTGAATAAGCTGTTAGGTGTCTATGAAAGTTGTCTACATTTACGGTTTTCAAGGGATGTTTGTTGGAAACTCAGAATATGACTATGTTGAGCCTGAAATTGGTGTTGTTCATAAATGTATGGTGTTCATAGCTCAAGATATTGATGAGTTAAATTTTGATCGGGCATTAATTGAAGTTAAAAAATATGGCTTCGACCAAGTGATAAATTTAACAGGTAACACCTTGAAGGTAGAGGTGCTTAATACCGACACTTATAAAGGTTTTACTGGTTTTTATACAGAAGCACTTGAAGAAGGAAGTTCACTTGTTTACTACCCAAACACCTAACAAACTGCTCAAGTTCGCAGCAAAATACGCTGCGGGACAGTTACTCGCTGGCTTCGCCAACAACACTCGCAACTGCCCCTTAGCAGGGCGTTAGGCATACAAGGAGAGTTCAGTGAAAAAATTAACTTTAGTATTTATATCCCTTATTTTATCTTTTTCAAGTTTAGCAAAGGACAAATTTACGACAGATCAGTTAATCGAAAAAGCCAAGACATTTGTATCAGCCAAAAATGCTCGCCAACAACCAAATACAACCACCAAAGAAATAGATCATTATATATCGCTATTGTCTGATAATTTCATTGATGAACATGTTAAATTTAAGTTTACGTATACTGAGAAATCGAAACTCCGTTCTGACATGGTTGGTAAACTAAAAGATGAAGTTATAAACAGTAATATTGAGATAAACGAAATTATGGTAGGGGCTAATGTTGTTTTTATAAAAATGACTGAAATGGGTAAAGTTAAGCCTGCACATTTAGATAAAACCATTGAATATAGTAAAACTAATATTGTCTCATTAGAATTTAACGAATCAGGTTTAATAAAGCATATCCGCCGACACCACGGTTAATGTATGCCTAACAAGCTGTTAAACAAGGACAAAAAACAGTTGGTTTTTGCTCCTTCGTCGCTTATTTTAACCAACTGTTTTATTGCCTGTTAACAGGGCGTTAGGCATACAAGATGAACACTGAGTTTCATACTGAATTCATTGGACGTGATGAGATGATTAAAGAGATGACTTTTATCGTCGACTACTTCAACCCTAAAGAGAGCCATTGTAAAATTTGGTTTGGCTTCGCTTGGGGCGTTCAATATTATGATTCGAATGAATGGTGTCCTGAGCAAATATTAATTACTGATGTTTTAGGGAAAGTCAGGCTTTTGGAAAGTCAAAATTTGGGTTTGATTGGAAAGGATGACTGCATTATTTCTTTTCAAAATCTAGATGTTAAATTCTGTAACGATGGTGATCTTCATATCATATTTAGCGAAGCTACAGATGAGTCTGAATATTTGTTGAATCGTTGGGAAAGTATAGGTTTTGGTCCGGTGCAAAAGTATGCCTAACAAAAACATCATGGTGGGAATTTTACTCGCTGAAACAGCGCTCCTAAAATCCCCATATGTTAAGCGTTATACCCCAAAGTAATTATGAATATAAATCAATACTATGACAGTGCTAAAGAAATTGGAGAAAAGACAAATGAGCTAAACTCATCTGTCTTAAGCGCCCTCAATTATGATTCTGAAAATGATCACCCTTCCCAATGGGTGCCAGAAGTGCAAAAGTCATTGATTTCTTTCTATAGAGAGCATCCAAATTCAGAAAGCGCGGAAAAGATTCTAAAGTTGTATGTTCAAGGCGAAATCCTTGAAGATAGATCTGAACGAAATTTAGTAGTAAAAGTGGGTTTTAGTTGCTTATTTATTGGCTTAATCGCTGGTTGGTACATTTGGGGTAATGGTGTATAACAAAAACATTATGGTGGGAATTTTACTCGCTGAAAAAGCGCTCCTAAAATCCCCATATGTTAAGCGTTATATACCTCAAAGAATAAACTTCTTCGCAAGTCTAATAAAAACATAAATAGGGAAATTAAATGAAAGTCATTCAATATATATACTTAGCCTGCATACTAATATTTTCCTTCGATAGTTTGGCGATAGTCGTTCGCCATGATGTTCAAGCTAGCAAGTATGAATTAGAAAAAACACCATCGTTTTTCGTCGATATGCCAGATGGCGGGCATGGTGCTTTGATAGCTCCTAATTGGGTCGTGACGGTAGCACACCTTTTACCACCAAATATTATTGATAAAACACTACAAATCGGCGAATACGAAGTTGAAGTTGAAAAGGTAATCATCCATCCCGGTATAACGGATATTCCTGAGAGCATGTTAAGTGGGGACGCTTCTGATTTAATGGACTTTATGATGACTGCCCACGATATTGCTTTAGTAAAGTTAAGTTCTGACTTACCAGATAGCGCCCCCATTGACATATATTCTGAAAACAAAGAGCTCAACCAAGTAATAACAGGGTATGGCAGAGGGACAACGGGAAATGGTATAACTGGTTCTATTCAAGGAACTCAGGGGAAATTTAGACTTCTGCAAAATAGAATTGAAGAAGCCCATACTAATTGGTTATCAATCACTTTTGACTCCGGTGAAAAAGCTCTTGACCTTGAAGGGATTGACGGTTCCGGTGATAGCGGTGGCCCTTTGATTATGGCCGTTGAAGGAAAAAACTATTTAGTTGCCTTGTTTAGCTGGGACTATATTGAGGGAAATTTAGAAGAGTTTGCGGCTGGTCATTACGGAAAAAAGTCTTACCAGGTCAGAATTTCTACTTATAGTGATTGGATCAGAAAAACCATGTCCGAAAACTAAATAACGGTATATAACAATTTACTCAAAAGGACGTAAAACGCTTGGCTTGCGCTCCTTCGTCGCTAAGTTTAGCCAAGCATTTTACGCCCATTAGTAATGCGTTAGCAGCCAAGTGGATAAAACTTTAGGAATTCAATTATTTTAGAACCGACAATCAGCACCTATTACGTCAGCAACATAGAGGGGCTAAACTCAGAACCCCTGTTTCTGGTTGGTTATATAATCGCCTCTGTAGTTTTGTTTGTCGCGTTAAAATATACTCCTTTTATAAGTGCAATATCACAAGTCACAAAAGTTAAAGGCAAATACATCTTCCTATTTATTTCTCTGGTATTTGTGTTTGGATTAATATCCACTTCTCTCAATTACATCTATTTATATACTGTTAAACTCGCTGTAAAAAATAATGAAGTTCAAAAAATTAAGGGTTGTATTGCTAATTATGAAGTCAATCAAAGTAATAGCCGTTTAGAGTCATTTTCTATTTCAGGTATTGCGTTTAAGTACAATGATTATGGCACTGAGAAGTATTTTTTTGCTAATAGGCAACACGATAGCTTTATAAAAAATGGTCGTTGTGTTGTTATTGCATTCATACCAAGCAGTTCAAATAACATTATAAAAATCGATAAGGTTTAAATATGCAGTTGGCTGCTAACAAACCAATCAATCCGACCTCAACTCGCTGTGCTCATTTCGTCGGCTTATCGGGGCGTTATGCATCTAGGTAGATTGAGCAATGGAAGCGAGACCTAACAAATCTGAAGAGTTATTCCTCAGTCTTGGATACAACCGGTTTTACGACTTGTACGATGAGATCATGGAGGATAATTTCTGGGAAAAAGAAAATAGCTATAGGTTTGGCAAGGTATCGAGTATCTTTGCAGTTTACTCGGAGCTTTTATCCTACGAACCATTCAAGCATGTGCTTGAAGCGATAAAGATACAGCGACCTCCGATGGAATCCGAGATTGGAGGCCCACTGTTTAAGTTCGTACGTAACATACTCGCTCATTTCCCCGTATTTGAAACGTGGGATGAGGTGTGGGTAAGTAAAGAGCTAGTTAATTGGCAGAAAGAAGGCCTGACGATTGACCGCTTCCTAAAGAAGTATGCAGGTCACGGTGAAGTGAAGTATCGCTTTTGGGAAGAAGATAAAAAACGCATGACTTATATGAACATTCGTTTTCCTGAAGAATACGGTAATAACAAAATACATCTTAAAGATATGATCGAAGAAAAAGACGGGGTGAAATTTTCACTCATTATGATGCGCCAAATACTTAATACACAAGTAGAGTCAGTTGGTGAAAATGCATAACAAACAAAGGCAGCCGGATTCGTTCCTCGCTCGCTGCTTTGGGCGTTATGCACAAAAATTATGAATAAACTTTACGATCATCCTGACGCTTTTGAAGCGGAAATTACCATTTTTACCGAACAAGAAGGTGGACGAAAAACTCCACCAAAAAATGGTATAAGATGGGATTTAACTTATGCAGAGAATAACCCCGAAGGCCGAATGTTTATGATTTGGCCAGAGTTCATTGACGAAAACGGTGATTCTATTGATACCGGCGTTCCGTTAACCGGTAAACTGAAAGCTAGAATGCATATCGTGGCCAAGGAAATGATGGAGTTTCATTCTGTTCGAATTTCAGTGGGGACTAAATTTTTCAGCATGGAAGGGCCGAAAAAAGTTGCAAAAGGTGTGGTCACAAAAGTTACGGGGCTTAGCAAAATCAATGAAGCATAACCAGCGGCTCAAACGGACAAATATTCGCTGTAACCTTTTATGCAAAGAAACGCATAAAAGCCGGCATCAAACATTTGCGCGGTTAGCCGGGCGTTAGTTTGCAAGGAAGTATTATGCACATCGAATACATGAGAGATAAAAGCAAGGAAATGCCAATCTTTGAGAATCCACTTGAGATCAAGTCTATGACTATCTGGCACTGCAATTATTTATCATTTTCCCAAATATCAAAATGCACCTATCTTGAACAACTCAATATAGCTAATTTGCTAGAAAGTGATTTTTGCTTTCTTTCAAAGTGCAGCAGTTTAAAATTTCTTTCAATTACGCACTTACCAAACATTACAAGCTTCGACGCACTTTCAGGTTTACTTGAGCTAGAAACACTCTCTTTATCAACATTACCAAGCTGGGATTCATCGGGTAAAAAAACGATAGTTGATTCGTTACTCCCTTTGGCAAAGTTGCCTAATTTAAAGCACATTGAATTATTTGGTGTAATCCCAGAAATTGTGTCTCTCGAAACCCTTAGCATTTTTAGTGGATTGAGTAGTGCTCGCTTCTCCAAGTATCCTAAAAAAATTACCAATGCATTTTACAAGCAAACAGGCATAAGTGATGATTGGGCACCGGAGTTTAAAATTGCAAACTAACAAGCCAAGCCATCGGAAAACCGCTCACTGGCTGCGCCAAAACGTTTGCGTTTTCAGCTGCTTGGGGCGTTAGCTGCTTAGGTAGGCTCCTGAATAATTTAAAGTGTTACATTAAAGATGAATAACGCAATTAAACTAATTTTCTATTTCACATTCGCTGTGCTTATATCTGGCTGCACTTCAATTGGAAGCTACATTATATCAAATCCTGATGTTTATTTATCAGAGACCGAATTTATCAAAGCTGAGCCTGAAGAAATCGGTTTCATAAAACACGAATTTTGCTCAATTAATAAAAAAGAGTGCATTCCATATATAACCGCTCCTGCTTACCTAGCGGAGGATTTCCCAACGGGGAACTCTGTATATTACAACCTTCATGCAATAGGCAATGGAGTAGAAAATACGATATCTTACAAAATGACGCCTGATACATTTGATCGTTTCAAGGGAACTGCTGTATTGCTGCATGGATATGGAGGCAATAAAGAAGTTATGATAGCTACTGCTATCTATTTCAGAGCTCTTGGTATGAACGTGGTCATCCCTGATCTATTTGGTCATGGCGAATCAAGAGAAAAGTTCGCTTTTGGTTCGCAGGAACATCAGATACTTTCACAACTTCTACATCAATTAATAACTAAAAAAGATAATCAAGAATTTACGATAGTTGTCGGTCATTCCATGGGAACTTTAACCGCAAGTAATCTACTTTTATCTGAACATGTAGATGCAGCTATTTTACTTGCCCCAATGATGAGATTCGACCTAGCTGCAAAAGAATTCTTACCGTATAAAGCTCCTATGTTAAGCCGTTTTTTGTCCGAACACGTGGATGATATTGTTACGAAAACAATGGAAGATGCATCAGTTACATTGGAAGAAACTGACTTATTAATTAATTTAAATGAAAGCAGTAAACCAATATTGTTAGTAAACTCAAATATTGATTCGGTTTCACCACCTAATTACTTTTTGTCAGTTAAAAATAAACAGGTAAAAAAACTTATATTTGAAAATCGAGCTCATTCAAGTTTGATGGTTTTCAATAAAGAAGATTCCAGTAAAATTGAGAAGTGGTTATTTGAATTGTAATGTGTTGAAGCAGCTAATAAGCCAATTAAGCGGGACTAAAAACAGTTTGCTGGTTTCGCTTCGCTACACATTTTAGCAAATAATTTTTAGCCCCTTATTGGGGCGTTGGTATGACTCCCACTGTCAAGTTAAACACACTGATCCTTGCCTAACTTTTTAAGCCATAATTACTTCAGCTCGAATTAGAGCGAGTTAATACATAGGATGAAGCAAGTAATTTCGTCGGTTATCTTGCTGATATGACTACAGGCGTCCTGCCTTTCGTGAATCAGCTGCGCTGTTCAAAATTGTTCCTGACAATTTTGTCGTTGGTTATTACTATTTCTAGTAACAGAGCAGATCTTACTTAGTTCGTCGTGGCACCTGTCTTCAGTCCTATGTTCGTGGTTCAATGCAGCGTTAGCTGCATTGCCATCCTAAAGCTTCCGCGTCCTGCTCACGCCCCTTACCTACATCCATGTCATAGGTAGGTACTTAAGAAAAATATTAAGTACAGCCTTAAAAATTTGGCTCTACCCCATACTGAAATACTCCTGTTTTTCGATCGCGTTTGGGGTGCGCCCTAGCTGCATTTTTCCTCAG